>JAGQRE010000133.1 GCA_020425695.1 Planctomycetota bacterium | reverse complement strand
TCGGCGTCACTGTCGGCTGGCGGATCCTGTGGCGCAATCTCAATGCCCGGCGTGAATGACACCAGCGTTAGGTCACCGCCGCGGTCACCGGCAATGCCAAGCCAGATCGCATCGCGGGTCACTTCAACCTGAAGTGTAGCGCCCGGCGAGTTGGTCTTGTGAAGCGACTTCGGCTCGACTTCCGGTCGGTCGAACGGGCGAACCTTGATGTCGCTGCCATGCACCCAGCAAAGCCAGAGAGTTTCCCGGAAGTAGACGACAACGGGCGAAGCAGTCGGGTCATTCAAGCCGAGGCTGCGTAACTCAGTGCGTTCCCATTCAGCACCGGAGACGTCAAACAACATGAAGCGAGACGACGTCGTGATGCCGATCCTGCTTTCGCTGATGACGGTCACGGAGCGCACAATGCCGTCGTAGGCAGTGCCTTTTGTGATTTCGTCGCCGTCGGCGCGGGCCAGCGCGAATGAGCCGGTCTGTTCGGCGTTCTCGGGCGTCAGGTCAAGTTGCTGATCCAGCAGCCACAACTGATTCGGGTGGGCGATGACCGAAGTGGTGCGGGCGTTCGGCGCCAGGTTCTGAGTCTGGTTTGCCACGAACAACAGCACGACGGACAGCACAACCGTCAGCGCAAAACTGAAGCGCACAAACTTAAGCCGCTTGCGCTGGCGCAGGATGCGCCTACGGAGCAGTTCAGGCAGGTTTTCGTCCGGCTTGGGCTTCATGTGGTAGATAATGCGTGAAACGGGTAGTGGAATTCCAGTAGCTTCGCGATTCAGGCAACGTTCCACGAAAACGCCCCGCACAAAGCGGGGCGTTCACTATGGCGGAGAGGGTGGGATTCGAACCCACGGTCCCGGTTAAGAGACGCTCCCTTAGCAAGGGAGTGCGATCGGCCACTCTGCCACCTCTCCGAAATCATGATCGCGCGAGCAAGGTATCCGCCCCGGCAAAACTGTCAACGGGTGGGCGTTGCACAGGTTACACCAACTGCCACTTCACCAGCGCCCAGCCGACGACGGCGAGCGCCCCGTTCCCGAGCATGTGCAGAATGATTGGCGCGACCAGCGTGCGCCGTTTCTCATAGGCGTAGGCAAAGATCATCCCGCCGAAGAACTGATTAATCGGTACTGCATTGTTGTGCGCGAACGCAAACAGCAGCGACAGAATGACGATCGACGCCCAAGGACCCCATTCGCGGCGCATGGGTGTGTACAGCAGCCCCCGGAACCAGATTTCTTCCAGAATGGGGAACAGCACGACCACGCCGATGAAATACAACACGGAGTCATCTTTGAAGATTGCACCACGCAAGTGTTGCCGGAACATCGCGTCGCCGTCATCAAAGAAACCGTGAAGTACGACCCAGTAAACCCCCGCCGCGAAAAGGTAGAACAACCCCATACCCGCTGCGGCGACGACAGTGAACTTCAAGTCGCCGCCCAGACGATCAAGTCGCAGACCCAACGAGCGTAAACCGGCCTTGCGAATGAACTTCCAATAGAGGAAGAGAGCAGTCGTAAACAGCAACATCACAAGAACTTGTGGGCCAAAACGCGGCGACCAAGGGGGCACAGTGAGGTGTTCGTTCTCGATCAGCCAGTACACGCCCATCTGTGCCATTGTGGACAACGCCAGCCAAACGATGGCCTGAACCAGCCCGATGGGGTACGCAGCCTGGTATTCCTTCCATGGGCTGGGCGGTGAGATCGAAATCTCAGGTGATTGCTCTTGTTGTAAGTCTTTGTTGCTCAATGGTTTACCGAGTGATTTTTGGGCAAGTGCCGAAACATGTCGCTTGCAATATTACGTTGAACGGTTACACTAAGTGCTGTTGCGCCTATGCTTTAGGATGATTCGTCAGGACTTTTGTTCGTCATTTTGGTGAGTCGGATATGACAGCCCGTCGTACCATCACGAAGAAAGAGTTGGTTCTGCGAATCGCGGAAAGCACTCACCAGAAGCAGACCGTAACTCGCGACATCATTCAACTCTTCATCGACGAAGTGATCAACGAACTTGCGCGCGGTAACCGTCTGGAATTACGAGACTTCGGTGTTTTCGAAGTCAAGGTTCGCAAGTCACGCAAGGCGCGCAACCCAAAAACCGGCGCGGAAGTGCGTGTGCCCGAGAAGCGGGTGGTCACGATCAAGCCCGGCAAGAAGATGAAGGAAGAGATCAACCGCCACGCCGAAGCGGAGTTGGCGGCAGAACTTGCGGCAAGCGCCGCACATGCGATGGGTGCTGTGGCACCTGCGCCCATCCCGGTCGAAGATTCCGAACCCGCGGCGCCGGCAGGCACTGAGCCGGACCCGGAAGTGAATCGCTAGAATCCCGTGAACGATCCTGACCACACGATCCCACCGGAAGATCACACGGGGCTTGAACCACCGTCGTTGCTGCACGGCTTTGACGACGACTCGTTCATGCGCGCGGCCTTCAAGGAAGCGCTGGTTGCCTACGAAGAAGGCGAAGTCCCGGTAGGTGCTGTGGTGGTACGAGAAGGGCGCATCGTCGGGCGCGGGCACAACTTGCGCGAAACACTGAACGACCCAACCGCACACGCCGAAATGCTGGCGATGACCGCGGCGGCCGAAGAGAAAGCAAGCTGGCGCCTGGAGGACTGCACGCTATACGTCACACTGGAACCATGCCCGATGTGTGCCGGAGCCATCGTGAATTCGCGCATGAAACGGGTCGTGTACGGCGCGAGTGATCCGAAGGCCGGGGCTTGTGGAACGCTATACAATCTGGTACAGGATTCCCGCTTAAATCACCGCGCAGAGCTTCAAAGCGGGGTTTTGAGCGACGAGGCAGGGGAATTGCTGAAGAGCTTTTTCCGTGAGTGCCGAGACGGCACCATCAAACGAAGAGGCGCGAAGTAGCGCCTCAGCAGCACAGAAGCAATACAGAGAGGAAAAGAAGATGAAACCAGCAAAAATCAAATCACGTCTTCGTTGCAAGGGCAAGAAGACGACCAACCGTTGGCCACGAACCGGCAAGCCAAGCAAGGCCGCAAACCCTCGCTAATGGATTGCCGCAAGCGCTAGAGGGACAGACCCCTTTTCGCACCTGAAGAGGGGTCTGACTGTTTCTCAAGAGATGCTCTCGAGAAAGTCCCGGAGAATCTGGAGGGGTGGCAGAGTGGTTGATTGCGTCGGTTTCGAAAACCGATTTGCTCGAAAGGGTAACGGGGGTTCGAATCCCCCCCCCTCCGCCAGAAAAACGCCCCGCAACCGCGGGGCGTTCCTTATTTGCATATCAGGGTAGATGGATCAATCGGCTGCTGGCACTGGAAGCGGAGACGGTCACTTTCAATAATGAAGGAAAGAATCTCTATAATTAGTAGGGATCTTGCCTATGTCTTCACGCATCCGAAATCTGATGCTGGCAGGTGCCGTTGCGATTGTCGGCTTGTTGGCAGTATCTTTCGTTCTGCTTGATCCTGACGACTCAGTCGCAACGGGTTCCGATGCCCACCCCGTCAACGGCGAATCGTCGAAGAGGATAGAGGTCGATGAACACTCCGCGGAATCCGATGGCGGAGACGCCCCGGAGACCAGCGAGTCCATTCCGGAGACGAGCGGTCACGAAACTGCGGCCGAGGTGGATGGCTCGGAGGAGCCTGAGTCCGAAGAGCGAGAAGAGGTGGAGTTCGGTGAGGAGGCGTCGGATGAGGGGCCCTACACGGAATCCACTCGACCTGCTTTGGATGACGTCAAAACGTTGCCCATTGGCGTACCCCGCAGTCCGGAACCGCCAGAGTACACGTCAAGCCTCGATGACGCGGATTGGCAGACCTACGATGGAACACCTGATTTGTCGTACCGGCGCAAGCTTAC
The DNA here is from genome assembly GCA_020425695.1 of Planctomycetota bacterium. Classification (GTDB taxonomy): domain Bacteria; phylum Planctomycetota; class UBA8742; order UBA2392; family UBA2392; genus JACKID01. The sequence continues at coordinate 7,316 of JAGQRE010000133.1, read as the reverse complement.
CGAAACGGCGTGGGGGGACGAAGACGAAGGTGCCGCACGGCGTCTAGTTCGAGGACGGGTTTTTGAAATCGTGGGTAAAGAACGAATTCCTTTGTCGGGAATGATGGTGTATGGCGGCGGTACCCGGGTCTTCACTGACGAGGATGGTCAGTTCGAAATGTTGGCCATCTACAGAGAGCCCAACGAAGACGACAAGAGCGAAGGCCAAACGTATAGAGTTGATCTACGTGCGCACGCGAATGGGTACATGGCGCTCGGTGGTGGATCGGGAGGGATTTACACCTACACAAATCTCGACGAGACGGAGAGCGGGTTTGAGTTGTACGTCGTTCGGCGTGACAGTCGCTTGATACGTATCCGCTTCGAGAATCCACAGGTCTGTGGCGGGAAGGTTACTGTCATCCTTTCAGACAACGAGTCGGTCAAAATTGGCCACGCCGTGGATTGGGATGAGAAGCTCTTTATTCGGGCTGAAGTTGATCCCAACGTAGAGAGTTGGTTTACGGTGCCCTTGCATCATCACGACATAGAAAGCGACGGCTTCGGGCTCAGAAGCGTGAGTGCGCCTAACATTCTGCCGGACATAAAGACACTTGCTCCTGTCTCTAGAACGGACGAGGAGTCCGAGTATCTGGTGACGTTAATGGTTGAAGACACAGTCACCATTACGGGCACGGCTACGGACATGCAGACCGGTGATTCGATCCCATACGCACGCATCTACGGGCCTGGTTGCTTGGAATTTACCGTTGCAGACGGGCAAGGACGGTTCGAGTTGATTTCGGCCAAAAACTCCAGAGGGCCACGCGGTGAGCTGATTCCCGAAGATACGCAGCTCTATCTAAAAGTGTCAGACGTACGCTATGCGACGATGTCTGTCGAGGTGACCAAAACTACGCTGCTTGCCGATGATTCCGGGGGGCTGCTTCTAGGACCGGGCGGAAATCTAAGTGGCCCGTGGACGTTTCAACTGCGTCGCTGGGTTGAGGTCACGGTTGACTGCACGTTTCTTGAGTCGGCCAGTCGCGCCGGGGCTGAGTTGACCGTGCCCTACTATCTCGTTGATGCGTTAACCGGAGATAGGCAAAGGGAGTTGGATACGGATGGTTTTTGCCGCTTTCCACGGGTTCCTTGGGGAATCCCAATGCTAAGGCTGCACATCCAATCGCCGTTCGGTGCCAAGAAATTGCTGTTTCCATTGGCCAGTTGGAGCGGCAACGCTCCTTATCACCTGACTCCCGTTGTTCCTGACGACTAGTTGATGAGATTCTGGCGCCTAAGCGCTTTCGGGGGAGGCGTCCATGTTGTCGAAGCGTTTGCCCATGAGATGCATTAGCAATTCGATTTCGGCCAGCAGCACGATTGAGGCTAGCCACGAGCCGGCGGCTATGCCCAGCGTCAGGTGATCTAGCGCTACGCCGCCGCCCAGACCCGCGCCGAAGAACAGTGCTGGTATGATCAGCATGATTGAGCCCGCGATGGCGCGCACGAGAAACGACAGCAGGTTGCGCCCGATCGTTTCAAAGCCGGGCTCGCTTTGCGCGCTGGCAAGCCACGCAGGAAACAGCAGCACGGCCGAGCTTTCCAGTGAGATCATCAGCATCGCCAGCGTCGGGATACCGGTGATTGCACCCAATACCATACCGCCCAAAATCGGTTGAAGTTGGGAAACCGACGCGTCCCGAATGGACGTGCTGAAGTGGTAGGCCGCCTGCGACATCGCGGCAATGAACAGGAACGCCGGCAGCGAAGTCAGCAATGCGCCCGCTCGTACCTTGCCGCGCAGCAACTCCGCGCCTCGCATGGGCAAGGCTTTCAGCACCGGCAGGAAGCGCAACTCCGTGTGAAGCCCGGTCACCATCAGTCGCGGAGACATCAGCACCAGCATTGCCGCGAACAGCCCGGACAACGACATCGCCATCAACGCAACACCGGTGTTGCTGCCGAGGTTGTCTATGAAGAAGGAAAATCCCAACACCACTGCCGCCACAACGCTGGCGATCTTCCAGGTGCCGACGCGCCATTCGCCGACCAGCGTCTGCCAGAAGACGCCTCGCCAGAGTTTGCCTGTAGGTGACAACGGAAACCGCGTTGAACGTGCGTTTTTGAGGCGGCTAAGGCGCAGGCCGGCCGCGCCGCCGCCGCGCTTCATGGCGTCGAGTTTGCGTCCGCCGGCCTCGGCTATCTTGAGTGCCTCTTCTTCAAACGGCGCGACGATCAGCATGCACAACGCGAACAGCGCGGTGCATGCAACCACACCGGAGAGCACGCCGATGCCGAACGTCGAGAGGTCCGTAGCGCCAACAATGTTCCCTAGTTGCTTGAGCGGCCAATGCACGGTTGCCGCCATTCCTCCGGTCATGCGTTCACGCAGCCAGGCGTAAATCGGCTCGCTGCCGCGTTCAAACGAGCGCCAGTTCAAGGCGAGCGGGACGACAACCCACGCCGCAATCAGCAACCCCGGCCAGGCTTGCAATATTGAAGGTACGCCACGTCGCTTCATCCGATTGCACAGCAGTGAGGCCGCCATGGCATTCAGTGAAAGCAGGTTCACGACAACGTAAGCGCCGCCCGCGGCAAACAGAGGGTTTACGTCGGCACTGCGTGACGCGCCCAGGGCGGCAAGCCCGGCGACGAGAAGAAAGCTTAGTTGCGGTCGCAACAGCCGGTACGTGATCAGCGCGCGGCGCGATACGGGCAACATGAACAGTTGCCCGGCCTCGGCGCGGCTGAACGCGGGTGCCGGGCGACCGGGCGAGAAGCCCCACGTCATTGCGAACAGCAGCCCCAGCCCGGGGCCGACAAACAGGCGCAACAACGGGGCGACGTCTGCCGGCGGGCGTTCACTGCTGCGCAAACCGGCAAAACCGAAACTCATCCAGAAGTAGGCGATGGCGAGAACGGCCGGCACCAGATAGCGCGGGTTCTTGAGCCGAGACAGGCGGTACTTGAGCCCGCCGATCGACTGCCGCGCCGCGAGGTACATCAGCGAGCGGTCAATCACGACGACGCCTCTGGTTGGTCGTAGCCGGTCGCGCGCAGGAAGATGCTTTCGAGGTTGCCGCCCTGAAGGTCCGGGATGCTCGCGCGGACCTCGGCAATCGTCCCGTGCAGCACCTTCTTGCCGTTCTGCAACAGCAGCAGGCTGGTAGCGATTTCTTCAACAAGCCCGAGTAAGTGACTAGAGATAATCACCGCCGAGCCGTCGGCCGCGAGTTGCTTGATTGTCTGCTTGATGCGCCGGATTGCGACAGGGTCCAGCCCGGTCAGCGGCTCGTCAAATAGCACGGCCTTCGGGCGATGAATCAGCCCGCAGGCGATGGCGACCTTCTGCTTCATGCCGCGGCTGAGTTGCCCGGGCAGCATGTCTTCTTTGCCAGTGAGCTCGAGTTCTTCAAGCAGCCTCGTGGACTGATCAGCCACGTCGGGCACATTGAAAACGCGCCCGAAAAACAGCAGGTGCTCGCGGATGGTCAGGTAATCGAAAAGCTGCGGGTCATCCGGGATGAACGCCAGGTGCCGCTTTGCTTCGACGGGATCGCGTACAATGTCTGCGCCCGCCACGCGCACGCCGCCACCCGTGGGTTGCAGGATGCCGGTGATGCAGCGCATGGTGGTCGTTTTGCCCGCGCCGTTGGGACCAACCAGCCCCAGCACTTCTCCGGGCTGCACCGTGAACGACAGCCCCTGTACGGCCGGCGTACCCTCATATTCTTTAACCAGGTCAACCACTTCGATCATGGCGTGGAGAATAGCGAATTTCGTGGTTCGTGACTCGTGGTTGGTGGTTCGATTTTCGTGGTTCGTGTCTCGTGAAAAAGAAAACGTGGACCGGCGTTGGCCGATCCACGAGCTACAAATCACGATCCACGAACTAAGCGTCGTGGAAGAAGGTCAGGCAGACGCCGCTTGGGTCGAGCACGCCGAATTCGCGGGTGCCCCATGGCTTTGAGTTCAGCTTGCCGTTCGGATGGATCACGCCGTCGTGCTTTTCGTACTCGCCATACAGCGCGTCGACGTCTTTCACTTCGAAGCGAACCATCGTCTGCTCGGCTACGGTACGGGCGAGCCCGTTGCCGACGTTGGTCAGGTGCAGTTCCACGTCGTCGCGCTTCAGCCCGACGTAGCCCGGCGCGTCGTTGTTGTCGCGGAACTGCTCGCTGAACCCAAGCTTGTCCTTATAGAAGGAAAGCGTCGCGCTCATGTCTTCCACGGGCAAAACCGGAATTCCCTTAACCAATGCCGCCATGTTGGCCTCCGGTCGGTGACTTTGCCTTTGGTCTCATTGGGCGCAAGGATAATCCGCAGCGGGAAGCTAGTCCCGGTCGCGGTTCACGACGGCGCCCGCGCGGGCGGGCGTGGGGGCGGTCATGGGCGCACCGGCCGCCATGGTTGGGGCCTTGATTTCGTTGGCGTCTGCATCGGCGAGGCGGCTGTCGCGGCGGCGCACGCCGATTTCGGCAATCGTAATGAACGTCGGCAGCAGGATCGCGAAGACTACGCCGATCCAGCCCAGCGTTGCCATGCCCTCGAGGCTTTTGTTCTCGGGGTTCTCGACCAGAATGAACGAAGAAAGGCTGGCCGCCAGCGCCAGCGTTGAGTGTTGCACGGCGCTTTGCATCGACATGAAGGCCGCGCGCTCATGGGCCAGCGGTACCTTGGTATCGAGTGTTCTGGCCGGCACGCCGCGCACGGTCATCGCGCCCATGAAGAAGACGAACAGGAACAACGACGGCAGTGCTGACTGATAGTTGATGAACCAGATGTACATGATCGTGACCGTCAAAGCCGCGCCAACCCAGCTTACGGCGGCGCTGCCGAAGCGGTCGGTCATGCGCCCGACAACCTGAAGCACCAGCAGGCTGGCGATGCCGCCGATCAGGTACAGCGGCCCCAGTACGCTTGGCGTGTAGTCGATCCCGATACTCCCCAGCAGCGACGTGATCCACGCCTCGCCGGTGTAGCCCAGATTGAATTCCAGATAGATCGGGATGTTCGGAATCACGGCAAATGCGCTGGTAACCATGGCCATCAACGCCAGTGCAGCCAGCAACGGCAGCGGCTTGGTGATCATCTTGAACATGCCGAAGCCCGGCGGCGTGATGCCCGACTTCAGGTGCAGCTTCAACGGCGGCAGCAGGAAGATTGACGCAGCCGTGATCAACACGCCGAACGCCGCAACACTATAGAAGGGTGCACGCCAGCCAGCGGCGTGGGCGATCTCCAGCGAGATCGGCACACCTGCGATGCTGGCCAGGCTGAAGGCCGTCATGACCGTACTCATGGCCCTTCCGCGTCGCTCACGCGGTACGACGTCCGCCACGATGGCCAGGCTCAGCGCGGTCGCGGGCCCGCCGAACAGCCCGGCGATGACGCGTGCGCCAATCAACGTCGGCAAGTTCCAGGACAGCCCCGCCAGGGCCGTGCCGATGACCAGCCCGAACATGCAGACGGCCAGCGCCTTGCGCCTGTCGAAGCGGTCCAGAAAGAAGCTGCCAGCCACGCCTGCGACGGCAGCGGCGGCCGTGTAGGCCCCGGCGATGATGCCGATGTGATTGCTGGAGATGTCCAACTCGCGTGCGAAGTCAGGCCCGAGGGGCATGACGATCATGAAGTCGAGGATGTTGATGAACTGGATCGCTGCGATCAGCAGCACGACCACGCGTTCTGATACCGGTAACTCCGCGTGCCGTTCCATGGTTGCTCTCAAGCGCCTGATAACGAACTAACGAGGGCGTGATTCTCTCCCTCGTTATCGAAAGAACAACCCACGTGCCGGTGCTATTCCTTTACTGTGTGACGTGACAGCTTTCACGTCAGTGCTGGCCTCAGCGCGCGGTTGGCTTGTCCTGACATGCAAGAAGACAAGCAATTCTGCGGCTTGGGCTTGTGGCGATTCGTCCAAACATTCGGGCCATTGCGTCATTGTCGGCAGAGTATTAAACCGCAACCCGTTATCGGCGGAGTTTTTCCTAATGAATACGACTGCAGCTTCATCCGCCATCGGTGGCCACGTTGACGGTTTTGCGTCTACAAAGCGTTCCGACACGTGGTGGTTGGGGTGGGCCCTGACGGCCGGCGGTCTGGCACTTTTCTTCGGTTACCTGACGCTTCGTGCGTTCATGGGCACGCACCTGTGGGCCGGGCACGGGCTTAACTACATCAGCCCGATTGGCTCGCCACCGGTGTTTTCACCGGGACCCACCGGCGCCTATCCGGGTGCGGTCCCGCCGAATCATGCGTGGTTCGGCCAGTTCCCGAGTTGGTGGCCGCGCTTTATTCCGCAATCGCCGGCCTTCTTCATTCCGGGTCTGGCGATCGCTTTCCGTGCGACGTGCTACTACTACCGTAAGGCCTATTACCGTGCGTTTGCGGCAACGCCTCCGGCCTGTGCCGTGAAGGGCGTTCCGCTTAAGTATCGCGGCGAGACAGCGCTGCTGCTGTTCCAGAACCTGCACCGCTACACGCTTTACGGCGCGCTGCTGCTGCTTGTGTTTCTCTGGTATGACGCGTTTGCCGCGCTGTTCAGCTCAAGCGGCAAGATCGGCATTGGCGTCGGTACGCTGGTGCTTGTCATCAACGCTACGTTGCTCAGCGGCTACACCTTCGGCTGCCACTCGTGGCGTCACTTGATTGGCGGCAAGCTGAACTGCTTTAGCTGCGACGGGGCCAGCAAGGCCCGCTACGGCATCTGGAAGAAGTCAACCTGGTTCAATGAGCGGCACATGCTGTTCGCGTGGCTCAGCCTGTTCTGGGTGTGCTTCACCGACTTCTACGTCAGCATGGTTTCGCGCGGCGTAATCACTGACCTCAACACCTGGTAGGCAAATGGGTAACGGACCGACTGTTTCTGAAATCCAGACCTTTGAGCACGACGTGCTTGTGATCGGCGCAGGCGGCGCCGGTCTGCGTGCTGCCATTGAGGCTTCCGGGCGCGGCAAGAACACCGGGCTGGTTTGCAAAAGCCTGCTGGGCAAGGCCCACACCGTCATGGCCGAGGGCGGCATGGCTGCGGCGTTGGGCTTCAGCGACGACCGCGACAACTGGAAGATCCACTTCCGCGACACCATGCGCGGCGGCAAGTTCCTGAACCAGTGGCGCATGGCGGAATTGCACGCGAAGGAAGCGCCGCAGCGCGTGAAAGAGCTCGAAGACTGGGGCGCGGTGTTTGACCGCACCAAGACAGGGCTGATTCACCAGCGCAACTTCGGCGGACACCGCTACCCGCGCCTTGCCCACGTGGGCGACCGCACAGGGCTTGAGCTGATCCGCACTCTGCAAGACCACGGCGTGCACCAGGGCATCAGCGTTCATAT
>JAGQRE010000132.1 GCA_020425695.1 Planctomycetota bacterium | reverse complement strand
GTCCCTCGCCCTCCGGCACACCGAAACGGAGTGCTGCGCCGAACTCTCCGTATCGGAGGTCTGGCCCAGATACATCCCCACCGTGCCACAAGGTCGGCAGCGCTCTCATGAAAGGTGTTTTCGGTGTCTCGTGTTCGTCCATTCGGATCTTCATTCTACTGTGGAGTTCGCCCCGTTTTCTCGTCTTTTCCCTTAAGTACCGCGCGCGGTATTGCCGATAGCTGTGTGACACCCTTCTTTCTTCGGAGATCGTCATGCAGCCGAACGCCAATGCTCCTGCTTCCAAGCCTTCTGATGGTGTGCTCTTTGTGGGCATTGACCTGGGCACCTCCCACTCCGCTGTGGCGGCCTCCAATGGTGTTCGCAAAACCGTTGACTCCATCGTGGCCTACCCGCGTGACTTGATCTCGACCAAGGCCCTGGGCAAGGACAAGCTGTTCGGCGCTGACGCGTGGCGCCACAAGCACTCGTGCGACGTCTACCGCCCGATGGAAAAAGGCGACGTTAAATACCGCGACCTCGATACCGCACTCAACCGCGACGCCGGCAAGACCAAGCAGGCCGTGCGCGACTTGCTTGAACACGTCGTGAAGCAGGCCGACCCGCGCCCCGACGACCTCGTCTACGGCGTAATCGGCGCACCGGCGCAGGCCAGCATCCACAGCCAGAAAACATTGATCGAGGCCGCGCGCGGCATTCTTGATTGCGTGATGATCTGCAGCGAGCCGTTCGCCGTGGCCTACGGGCTGCAATTCCTGACCGACACGCTGGTGATCGACATCGGCGCGGGCACGACCGACCTGTGCCGCATGCACGGCAGCCTGCCGGCGCCCGAAGACCAGCGCACGGTAAGTGCCGCGGGCGACGCCGTTGACCGCAAGCTGTTCGAGCTGCTGAAAGAAGCCTGCCCGGGCGCGAGCTTCACGGTCAACATGCTGAAGCAGATCAAGGAAAAGCATGCCGCGCTGTCGCGTGTTGACGAGCCAGTCAAAGTCACGCTGCCGGTGAAGGGCATACCGACCGAGTTTGATATCACGAACGCCATCAAGCAGGCCGTGGAAAGCATCGTGCCGGAAATCGTGGAAGGTCTGCATGAGCTGATCGCGGATTACGACCCGGAATTCCAGGCCAGCATGCGCGACAACGTGCTGCTAGCAGGCGGCGGCAGCCAGATCATCGGGCTTGACCGCGCGATTGAGAAGAAGCTGAACCAGCTAGGCGGCGGCAAGGTAACCAAGGTAGGCGAGCCGGTATACGCGGGGGCAAACGGCGCGCTGAACCTGGCACAAGACATGCCGGCCGAGTTCTGGCAGCAACTGATCAACGACGAAGCGGCAGTGGCGAGCTAGATTGTCGGTATCGAAACGTTCTCTGAACGAGGCTGAAGCGGTGCTTCAGCCTCGTTACGTTTGCTGCGCACACGCCTACTCGTTTGGCAGGTACCAGCAGGGGTCTCTGTAGGACTGTATGTAGCAGCCCCCGGCGCCCACTTCCCATGCCAGAAGTTGCGGGTCCGCGCCCTTTGCATCTTTGATGACCTCAAATCCCTTAGTGGTCTCCCGCACAAAGCCGCCCGAGCCCGTGCACTCCACATAGAGCGTGCCGCCGGCATTCTTGACCGTTCGCGGGTATATCCGTTCCGGCCAGTCGACTTCCTTCACCTCGTCCTCGGTGACTATGAAGTACTGGTTTTCAAAACGCACGAGGGAGCGGTCGCCGTGATTGAACCACTCGGCGCTAAACTCACAAATCGGCTTGGCTTCCTTCCAGAGCAAGAGCTTCTTTCCCGAGGCCTTGTAGTATTCGTAACCACTTCCGGAATTGATCCGCACCCTGAAGAACGTGGTTTCACCCAATGTAAAGACGCTGTAGATGCTGTTTTCGGGATTCAACTTGTTGGAAACTTCTTTGAGTTTGCCTTTGTCGAAAAGGTAGGAGCCGTTTTCCCCGATGGCGAGATAGTCGGCGTCGGATGAGTAGCAAATACTGTGCGGCTCGTGTTTCAGGCCTTTCAGTTCTTTCGCCTTGGTTTTGTCGAAATACCAGGCCCCGGTCGTCTTGTCCGGCGACAGCCCATAGAAGTAGAGCACCGCGCTGCGGGTGAAGACCCAGCTTTTGACTGATAATTTTGGCGCTTCCGGCGGTGTTATCTCAATCATCTTGTCGCCGTCGAGCATGTACAAAGTGGGCCCGGCAAACAGGTATGGCAAAAGGCGGCTGCCTCGGCTGAAGGCATTTCTGTCTGCCTCAAACGGTTTGTCTTCAGGCCCCAGAAGCCGAGAAACTGTTTCGCCGCGGATGACGTACCAAAGCGCGGAATCATGTTCCTGCGCCAGCACGGCGTCGCCTATTGCAATCGCGCAGTCCCCCAGCCCCTGCACCAAGACCGGCGATCCGTCCGCCTTCTTTACAATCCTTGCGGCGCTTTTCTCAAACAGCCAGACGGGATTTCCGACGCTGCGGCCGGTGCTGCTGCCGTACAGCAGGTCCCCACACCGTATGAAGGCGAGTTGGGACGGCGGCTCACCCTCGTCGTAGGGGTGATCGGTTTGCCGGGGTGCGAATCATCCTGCGCGATGATGGCGGCGCTGGTCAGCAGGCACAGCAGGCTTGCGACAATCACTCGGTTCATTGCAGGCATCTCCTGGCATTCTCTATCCCGAAACAAGGCAGTCATTATGGCTGTCGGGTGCGGTGTAGCAAGGCCGTACGCATGCACTGTCTATCGAGGCCGAGGCAGAACGCCGCGACCACAGACAAGATTGTCTGTGCCACGCTTCCGCTGCCTCTGCAAACGAACTGTGAACACGCGCTAGGCAACCGCTCATCAACGAAAGCCCCCGCACGTGGCGGGGGCTTTCTTGCTTTAGGAATGACGTTCTTTCCTAGTCCTTCGAGGCGTCCGTTCCGAACTTCTTGAAAATTACCTCATGCTTGCGGTCGCCGTAACCTCCGCCATTGTCGCCAGGCGTAACCCGCAGCGCATAGACGCCGTAGCTCATGCACGAGACGCGGTCGTACCAGAACTTGCCGCCCCCGGGCAAGTTCGAGCTGAGGAGTTCGGTTGCCTTTCCGTTAATGCCCAGTGAGTACCAGCGCGCTTCACATTGGCTCGACGATTCAGTGCTGACACGAAACTGTGCAACTACACGATCCCCCGGGCGCATGAATGGTACGCATGCCACGCCGCTGACGCCCTCCGGTAACTTGCAGGTAGTCAGCTTCTTGCCGTCATAGATGTAGAACTTTCGCCGACTGCTGTCCCCGGTCGACAACACTGCGTAAGTGCCCACCGATGCTATCGAGCGCTTCTCCAGCTCGAGTTTCTTTAGCGCGGCGATCTGTTTGAGTTTCTCCCCATCGGGCTCCATTGCGCGCCATGAGTCGGACTTGCCAATCGTCAAGACGATTCGTTCACCAACCATTTCGCAATGACCGAGTGCCTCTCCTTCTGGCAGTCTGACATGCTTCAGCGCGCCGCCCTCGACATGGTAGAGCTCGAAGTGCTGGGCGGTATCGCCGGGCGTCACGCCGTAGATAAGAAGGTATTGGCCTACGCCCCGCATGTTGAGGCTGGTGAATGCCGCGAATGGTTCCCCCTCGTCATCCATCAGGGGAGTCACCTGCCCGTCTTTGAGCGACCAGTACTTGTTGCTTGCCGCGAGAATCGTTGTGTCCCCTACCTGCGCAACCTGGGGCACAACAATCTCTTTCGGCAGGTTCACTTTGGTCGCGATGCCGTCCTTGATGTGCAGGAGATCGCGCCCGAGGCACAGGTATGGGCATTCGGAGGTGCCAAACGGGTGGCGACTAGGGTAGCCCTTCACGGCCGACCCGTCCTCATTGCACAGCTGGGTCACTGTGCTCCCTTTCAGGAGGTAAAAGCCCCCTGTCGCTTGTGCGAGCACACCGCCATCCAGAAGCACATGCGGCATGTGAGCAAACACCGAAGCATTGTGCTCGAAGAGTTGCAGCGAGTGACCGCCGGATGTCTTCAACTCGGTGAACTGATCGAGGTTGTCTCCTTCGACGACGTACAATCGGCTCTGCTCGGCACTTCTGGCGTATATCGTGTCATTGAAGAACGCCGTTATCTGAATGTCGTCGGGTACTTCGATCACCGCCCAAGACTCGTCAGCCGAACTGGTGCGCGGGAACATGCACAGAACCATAGCCGCTGCCAGAAACACGCACACTTTTCGCATTACCGTATCCTCTCGGTCTTTGAACTACCTTAGCGCGGCATCATATCAAGTGGAGATCGGGGACTACGACCCGGAATTCCAGGACAGCATGCGCGCCGCGATGCCGGCGACAGGCGGGCTTCGGGCGACGACTGGTTCAGGGCGACATTCCGGCGGGCGCCGGCTTCATTTCTTGCGTTCGACGACGTAGCCCTGGTAGTTGTCATCGTCGTCGATGACGCACAGGTACAGCTTGTTACCCGCCTGCGCGCTCGTGATGAATGAGCCCTTGAGTGGCTTGCCGTCATTGAAGGTCATGATATCGGCCGCGCCGTCTTTCACGATCGATACCGACTGCTTCTTGTGGAGTCCCGACACGTAGAACAACTCGCCGTCTACTTCGTGGAAGGGTGCGTAGCGCGGCCACATGTCGTTGTCGGCCGGGCACGCCAGGGTCGCGCTTGAGCCGTCAAGCTCCGCCCAGAACCGGCCCTTGTCGGTCCGAACGCGCAGCAGGCTGTGGTTGGCCGTGTACCAGAACTGAAGTATGCCCGGCGCGCGCATGATTTCGCCATCGGGCGTGAGGATGGGAGTGAACTTGTCGCCGTTCAGGTACCAGTAGGTGTCGCGGTTGTCGAATACCTCAACGAGAACGATCGGCGGCCCGCGCCAGTCAAGCATGTGCGGAGCGCCGAGATAAAACTGTTCAGGCGCTTTCAATAGCGTCGCCTTGTTCCCTGAAACCGCATAGACGGCGCCCTTGGTTGCGTGCTTGCCGTCGTCCGTTGGGTCCGAGGCGAACAGGTAGCATGCATCGCCTGACAGCTCCGGGGTGATTTCCTTGTGCGCAAGCGGCTTGCCGTCAGAGCCGACGATGGGCTCGAACTTGCCTTCAATCAGGTTCCAGGCGGCGGACGACTTCTTGCCCTTGGCCACAACCAGCGTCCAACTTTTGAAGTAGATGCAGCGAATGTCTTCGGCTTCGTCGTCCCAATCTGTGGGGAGCTTGAGCTCAGGCACCGGCACGACCAAGGCGCCTTCCAGCCAGAACTTGCGATGCTCACTGAGTTTTTCATCTTCGAAGGTAACGGCATGCAGCAGACGCCGGCCGTCCGGCTGCAAATCGACGACGCAGCGCTCGCATTCGAGAGCATTGCCCTGCGCGTCTTTGATCGGCTTTAGCACGTTGCCTAGCAACACGGACATCGGGGAAGTGCTGCTTCCTGCTTCGGTTCGCGGGCTGACGATGATCGTGTCGCCGGTATGCGAGAACCACTTACGCCCGGAGGTCGGGGCGCCTTCCGTGTCTACAAATCGGGTGACCTTGTCGCCTTCCAGCAGCCCGTAGGCGTAGTTGTCATCCTGGTTGGACTCGACGATGAAGAGTGACTCGCTCTGGATGTATCCCCCGGTCAAGGCGAAATCGATCCAGTCACCGACGACCGGACTTCCGTCTGCATACTTGACCTGCGTCGTCGTTTCGCCGGTGGCCCGCCAAAGGGAACGTTTGCCGTCCGCGTCTTTGGCGTTCAGCAGTACGTCCGGGCCGCACTGGTGTACGCGCATGACTGTCAGGCCTTCACCGACACTGTACGGATTGACCGCCCAGGCGGTTTCCGCCGGGGTTTCGTCGGGCTCGGCCAGCACCAGCCCGGTCGCGCAGGCTGTCAGAATCAGGCACAGGAAGGACTTGGTAAATAGGCTCATGGCGCACCTTCGGCAGTGAAAGACGAACACGTACTTGTAAGGAATAGACAGTTTGCCTGACGTTGCCGCGCGGGGAAACACCGCCGGCAATCGCGTGTCTCCGAATTGGTACAGGTGAACCCGCCGCATCACTCTCGACACAAACCGATGCTGGCGCCTCGCCGATTGCGTCGGCCTTGTTCTCATGCTCACGATGCTCGTGCAAGGTTGGGTCGTGCGTGTGGCTTTTCAGCGTTTGTGAATCCAGCGTGATCTCAGCTATGGCGTGGCGAGGTAAACGGTTGCTTGACCTTTTTCCTTGTTCGCGACTTGCAAGTAAAGCCCATCATCTGCCGGTGTAAGGTTCGACCCAACCCATCCGGCTCTTTTGCCTGGCAGTGGGAGCTCCGTCAACTTGCCCGTGTCGCTGATCGTGAAGTACGACTTTTCCATATCCTTCCCCAGTCCGAGGCTCAATACGATGATGCGTTGGTTCTTTGAGCCCTTGAAAAAGGCATCAATCTCAGCCCACTTGAACTTCTTCGGGAAATCAACTTTGGTCGCTTTCCCATCTCTAAACAGGGAGAAGTTGACCGTTAGCTTCCAATCTTTCTCGCTACTCCCGGTAGACTTGCTGGCTCGGACCAGTACAGCGTCGCCAACAACCTTGGAGACCCACAACTTTGTGAAGTCTTCAAATTTCTTGCCGAGCGCCGTGGGCTCCAGTTCGTCGTCGATCAACTTCCAGTAACCGTACCCCGGACGAACTTCTGTCAGGAGCCCAATTCTCGTCAGGAGATAGAGCTCGTTACCGATAGCGTGCAGTTGCTGACAAAAGTTGTCGTCCGGTAGTTCTATTTCGACGAACGCACCATCTTTCAGGCGATACAGAACTCTTGATGCTTCAGCCATCAGATAATCGCCGACAGCTTCCCAGCGCGAATCCGCCTGGATAAGCATGCAGCTGTTTCCGCCGGCATCCTTCAGCTCGGTCTTGACGGCGTCTTTGATGACCCAGGTCTTGTTGGCACTGGTGATCACAAACTGCGTCCCGGTCCAGACATACGCAGGCATCCTCAGGTATGGCACTTCGATTTCGACGAATTCGCTTCCACTGAACCAGTACAGGCGCTTTTCTTGACCCTCCCCGTTGTTGACCACGAAGTACGGGCAATTGTCAGCTCCTTGTACAGGGTTGGTTCCACCGAACCGCATCCGGCTTTGTCCTTGAGGGGTCTTTATGCGAGTCGCAGTTGCCCCGTCTAGGCGCCATGAATCAGCCTCTGAGCGCCGAGTCGCGAATGCATAACCGCCAAATTCAAAGACAGCTTCCGAAACAAACGGGATGCCCTCGTCGTCTAACACAGGTTTTGCGACTCCCTGCTCAAGGCAATAGACAGCGCGATTGGCGTTAGCATCCGGCTTAGCGGACTGCGCGTAAACATTCGTACCGATGCGGATCGGCTTAGTCAGTTCCAGTGACTCGCCCTTTTCGTCGAGGACCGGCTTCCAGTCTCCGAAGTCCTCGGCAGCCAGCGGGGCAAGAAAAGGCACCAGCGCTATCAGGCAAAACAGGACTCTGCACCACATAGGTTCCCTCAATCTGTTGTTCAATGAATCTTCAGCTTTTTGAAACAACACAGATCACATTTAGATATTCCGTGAGCGGAATTGCCAGCGTGTTTGCCGCCTGCGCCGTCTGAGTCCGTGTCGACACGATCCGCGTACGCGAATGACCGGCTCCGTTGCCCGCGCTACGACTTCTTGCGGCGGGTCGGTTTGGTGGGCTTTGTGCTGAACAGTAGCTCAAGGTAGTCGCGGTAGGCTTTTAGCTGGCGGTTGATTACGGTTGGGTCGTTGGCGGTGCGGGCCAGCACGAATGCGCCCTCGAAGACTCCGTTGAACATTTCGGCGACGGTTCGGATGTCCGGCTTGCCGTGTGGCGGGTTGGTTTTCGCGCCCTGCTTCAGCTTGCCCTCGACCCAGTCGGTCCAGACATCGAGCTGACGTTGGCAGGTCTTGCGGATGTCCTCGGTCCACAGGTCGCTCTGGTAGCAGAAGCTGGCGAACAGGCAGCCCGGGTTGTCCATGCCGCTGTCAGTGAACCACTCGGCCACCAGCCCGACCAGCAACAGCACTTGCTGCAATGGGTCGCGGCTCAAGTTTTCGACGCGTTCGGTGAGTGTCTCGAAGTGCTGCTGGTCGAACTTGGCGAAATAATCCACCAGCCGCGTCGCGAGTTCCTGCTTGTTGCTGAAGTGATAGAAGAACGAACCCTTGGTGATGCCGGCCCCGGCGATCACGTCATCGAGCGAAGTGGCAGCCAGCCCGCGCGCCATGCTGAGCTTCAGCGCGGCATCGAGGATCTTGGTTCTGGTTTTGGTGCCGTCCCGTGGCATGGGTTACTTATACCGTTTAGTCTAGTGTTTCGGCAAGCCCAACAAACGCCAGCAACGCCTTATTTCATGCTATCTGAAAGTTTTTCTGTGATTCCGTTTGCTCCTGCCCGTTCCAAATTATACCAACTAGTCGGTATAAATAAGATCGCCTGCTCAGTCAGGCCGGACAAAGGAGAGAGTGATGGATTGGACTGCATGGATTGGTTGGGGCACGCTGGCCCTGATACCGGCGTTTCTGGCGCTGGACCTGGTACACCGGGCAAAGAACTACAAACGCCCGCGCTGGTATCGTCTGCGGGGACTGTTAATGGCCGTGGCTGTGATTGGCGGGTCGTTCGGGCTGGCATCGGTGTGGGAGCAAGTGCTGGTGTTCCCCACGCTATTTGACCTCAGTGCCATGAACGTGTTTGCCGCGCTGGGCATCACGATTCTGGTGTACGAGTTCTTTCACTACTGGTACCACCGCGCGGCGCACCGCTTCAACTGGCTGTGGCTGGGCGCGCACCAGACGCACCACAGCACGGAAAGTCACGACGCGTTCGGCGCGAATTACACCTCGCCGCTCGACTTCGTGATCTTCGGCAGCCTGCCGATTCTTGTGGCCGTGCCGCTGCTGGGTGTGCCGCCGCTGGCCGGCGCGCTGTTCGGTGCGTGGATTACTTTCAACGCGATGTTCCAGCATGCAAACATGCGCACGCCGCGCTGGTTGGGCTACATCATTGAGCGCCCGGAAAGCCACTCGTTGCATCACGCGACGGGCGTTCACAAGTACAACTACAGCGACCTGCCGCTGTGGGACATGGTGTTCGGGACGTTCCGGAACCCGCGTTACTTTGCTGATGAAGTAGGCTTCTATCAGGGCGCGTCAGCCCGGGTGCCTGAGATGTTCGCGTTCAAAGACGTGAGCAAGCCCCCGCGCAAGGACGACGAAAAGACCACCCGCATTCTGCCGACAACGTCAATCATCGAAGCACAGCAAGCAGCCTGAACACGCGCCAAACAAATGCGGCAGAGCAAAAGCTCTGCCGCATTTCCGGCGCATGTTTGGGCCTGAAGTTGTAGACGCTGAACAGCCCGTGTTCGTTGGTTGGTGTTCCCAGTGAGCCGTGACCGCTGAGCAGGGCGTTCTCCGTCTGCACGCTCTCGACCACACCTTCGCCGCCGTCGGCCAGCAGCAGGCGCTCGCCGAGCTGGAGCTCGCCCATGCCCATCCAACGATCGTGGAGGATGAACCAGAACAGCTATCTTTTTGCATCACTCAACTACACAGACGTCGCAATGTCTTCAATTCGTACCCCCCAAGCGACTACTTCAAGAAAGTCATCTTGGAGAGGGATGAGATAGTGGTGAGCCCTATCCATGAAATCGGCACCTGCGTCGATTTTGCGCAGATTGGAGCGAAGCTCGGCTATCCATTCTGACTCCAGGACCTCAACGACCACCTGCGGAATGATGGTGAGATCTGAAGGGAGGATGAAGCAGTCACTTGTAGTAACGCGAATAGCCTGGCGTGGATCAAAGACCAACCTGATTCGCTTGTCGTTCTCGTCGTCGAGTTCGACAACGACACTCGTATCTCTGATCGAGATCTCAGCTAGTGGTGTACTTTCTAGCCGCGGGACTCCACTGACAGGTCGAAACTTCATAGGTTTTCCCTCATTCGTCACACGAATTGTATCGCTACCCAGACGGCCTGCACTGAGCTTTCCTGCCTGCCGGGCCTTGGCTTCCGGCGTTGGTACCGGCCCTGACCGGAGTAAAGGTCCTGACGCAGGGCGCCACTGAGTACGCCGTTCACGCCGGCCATGTCACCCGCGAGGTTCAGGGCGCCCATGAAGCCTGCACCGACGGAACTGGTACCCGCCAGCTCCTGTTTGTCGGCGTATCTCTGCCAGCGGGGTTCGCTAAACTGCGTTGATGCGGGCTGAGGATGTTTATCTGTTTCGCCATGCCATGGTGCGCGATGCGGCCTATGAGCTGCAGCCGCCTAGCGATCGTGCGCGTATGCATGCCATGGTGCTTGAGACTGTCGAGGCTGCGTTTGATGACCCGGCCGCGCTTGAGCCCTGGGCCTACGACCTGGCCGAGCACGCGCGTCTGGCGCAGGTCCAGCGCCGCACGGCCAAACTGGCTGAGCTGCATGAGCTTGCCGCTAAGCACCTGCAATACCTGCGCCTGGCCGCAGCGTTCGCGAAGCGATCCTACAACAGTGAGCAAGGCGTTGAGGTCGCGCTGGCGATTGCCGATCACCCGCAAGGCGACGATCTTGAACGCGCGCAGGCACTCAACGACGCCGGCAGTTTCCTGATGAACCTTGGTCGCCTTGACGATGCGGTGCCCGTCATGGAGCGCTGCCTTGCGTTGGCTCGCGGTGAAGGCAACGGCGTTCTGTTCCTGGATGCGTGTTCAACGCTGGGCGTGATTCATCTGGACCAGGGGCGATTCGACGAAGCACTGAAGGTCATCAATGAGGGCGTTCAGCGCGCCGAAGTCGAAGGTACGCCGGAGTTGCTTGGCAGGGCCTGCGGGGTCATGGCCCGCTTCTACGACGCCAGCGATCAGGTCGAGAAGGCCGAGCAGGAATATCGGAACGCCGTAGAAATCGGCTTCAAGCACGAGTTGCGCGGCATGGAGGGTGTCGCCCGCGTGAATCTGGGCGGGCTGCTGCAGGAAGTCGGACGTACGGCCGAAGCCCGCGAGTGCCTGACACGCGCCGTTGACTTGTTGATCGAACCGAAGCACTTGCGCGCGCGGGCCGTGGCGCTGGGCAACCTGGGCTGGGTGCAGACTAACAACAACGAGACCAGCGAGGCCGAGAAGACGCTCCTTAGTGCCGTCGAGTTAACGACACGGGTCGGCTCGCGCTACGACGTGGCCGTGATTCTGGGGAATCTGGCGAACGTGTATCATGATCAGAACAGG
>JAGQRE010000131.1 GCA_020425695.1 Planctomycetota bacterium | reverse complement strand
AATCTGCGCCTTGTTCAGAATCTTGCAGGTAAGCCCGGGAATCTTGCGCGCCATGTCCTGCGCGAACTTGGCCATGGTGGCCGGGTTCATGCGATTGCTGGGCTCATTTACGAGGTCACGGGCGTGGGCCGTGTACTCGGCCGTGGCTTCGCCGTAGGCGACGCCCTTCTTGATCTGCGCTTCGGGGCCGCCCGCGAGTGTGATCTTCGTGGCTGGCGTCTTCTTCTTGTCTTTCTTGGTGATCAGCACGTCGAAGCTGTAGCTGCCCAGCAGCACGCCTTCAGCCGCCCAGCGCCCTAGCGAATCCGCGCCCGTGTTCTTGAGCCCGATTACGCTTTCGAGGGCAATGGCCACGTGCTTCAGCTTGGACGAGTTGACGGTGCCGCCGCGGAAGAAGCCCGCGAGTGCTTCGCCGAAAGTCTGCGAGCTGGCCTTGGCGCGTTTGCCCAAACCCAGAAGCACAACCCGTGTTGCCGCGACAGCGCCGTTGGCTGGCAAAACCTGCGTCTGGCCTGCTTTGCCGTCGAAATCGCCCTTTGCGAAAAGCTTCTGTAGCTTGTCCCCGTAGGCGTAATCCTTGAATGAAGCCGCGCCTTCAAAGACCGGCACGATGAGCGCGTCGGCTTTGACCGTCGCGCTGTTTTTTGCGTAAGCGAATTGCATGAAGACCCTTCTTTCACAATGGTTGTCGTTCGTTCGGCCCGGAACTATCCAACGCGGGGGCACATTCTGCAAGCCTAAAGCCTGCGGCATGCCGGGTTTGAAGTGGCGAGTTCAGCCGCCCCATACGTAATGTAGGGATATGCGAAACCTGAAACGAAGCCTGTACCTGCTGCCAGTGCTGATGCTGGCGCTTTTGGCCTATTCACCGCTGCCTGCCCAGGATGCGCCCGAGGGCGCAGACGAGAAGCCCGAGTCCAAAACGGTTCTGTTGACCGCAGACGAAGTCGCCATGTGGCAGGCCTGGATCCGCGGCGACTTGAAGGGGTGCTACTCGAAGGCCCAACAGATGCTTGAAAGCCCAGAATTGAACGGGGCCGCTTTTGACATAGCACTCGAGTTACAGGCGCGGTCGGCCGACGAACTTGGCTGGCATGAGGCGCACGCGCGAGATCTGAAAGTGGTAGCTCAGGCTCACGAGACGGGCGGTGACCTTGCCCGCTGGAAGCTGATCGAGCGGGAGATGCATCTGGGCGATACAAGGCTGATCGAGCAGCTTGCGAGCGAGCTGGGTTTTATCCGCAACTGGTGGGTGTTGGGTCCGTTCACCAACGACCGCGGTCAGGGATTCGAAGATGTGCTGGAGCCTGAGCTGGGGTTGGAGATCGACTCCGCCTATTCCGGCAAAGAGGGCCAGGCCGTAGAGCTCCGTCGCTTGCCTGTTCAGGCACCCGACGGGACGATTGACATCGGCGCAATGTTGCGTCCGAACGAGGCTGCTGCTGCGTATCTGGTAACTGCGGTCTGGTGCGATGAGCGACAGAGAGACGCAGAATTTCGAATCGGTTCAGATGGCCCCGTGAAGGGCGGCTTGCTTGCGCCGTCAGTGGCAGAACTGGACGAAGGCTCATGCTTCCGCTGGTTTGGGGAGTTCGACAAAGAGCGCGAGATCGGTTTCGATCAGGACCATTTCAAGATCAGTCGCAGCATCAGCGAGCCCAACCTGAAGTATGAGGCTGGCTTGCAAGCCGGTTGGAACGTCGTCGTCTTCAAGTGTGGTGTCGATGATCGGGACTGGCGTGTCCGGATTCGCCTGCTGCATGCAGACGGTGTTCGCTTTGCGGCAACCACGGACGACCTTGAGGCTGCACTGAGCGCGGACCCCGAGTTCGCCGAGGGTGAATGGCCAGAAACAGACCCAGAAACAGATAAAGGTGCTACTCCCGATGCGACCGTGGATGTTCACGACGGGAGGGCACCTTACGAAGAAGCGGCGCGTGAACTTCTGTTGCCGGCGCTGGATCGCTCAAGCTCTCTTCCTCGGCGTCGGATGCAGAAGGCGCTGGACGCCTGTGCAGAGACACCCGTCGGTGACGATGTTTTCGCGGTGCTGTCGTATCTGGCGGCGTGGGCGAACCGCAGCAGCGCAAGTTATTCCGCTGGGCGGGAAGAGAACCGTCGGCGTGAACTGCTGAAACAGTGCCTTGAGCTTGACCCGAAAGCCGCGCGGGCAGCGCTTGAGCTTAGCCAGTACTACACGACTACCTTCAGTAACCCGGCCCTGGCCGACGAGTATGCGCAGGCCGCTGTAAAGGCCAACCCGGCCTGGGTCGAGGCGCGCATTTACGCATCAAGAGTTGTACTGATGAAAGGCCTCGACATTGAGGTCGAGCGCGAACTCGCGAAGCTGCTGCAGGAGTTTCCCGAAGACGCCAACGTGCTGCGGTTCTCGGCCTACTACGCCGGGCTGCGGCGCGACTACAAACTGAGTAACGATCTGTTTGAGAAAGCCCTCAAGGCTGACTTCGCCGACGCCTACTCGCGCGCACGTCTGCTGGAGCGTGCGACGTCGCGCGGCGACATGCAGACGGCGCTGAAACTGGCGGTCGAGACTCGCAAGTTGGACCCGTTCGATACGTCCGTCGCGCTGCAACTCGCCGACATGTTCATGAACAGCGAGAAGTATTCACTGGGTGAACGTGAATTGAAGAAGGCACTTGAGATCGCGCCACGTGACGACGAACTCATCGAAAAACTGGCGCAGGTTTATAGCGCATGGGCCGACGCCAGCGAAGGCGACAAGGCCAAGGAGTTGCGAGAAAGGGCCGTTGAGACCTACGTTGATGCGCTCGATGCAAACCCGAAACGCGAAGACATTGAACGTTATCTGGAGTTTCTGGAAGGCGAGCAGCCACCGTTTGAAGCTGCATTGCAGGAAGACGTGAGCGAGCGCATTGAAGCTGCCCTCGTCAAAGAAGTTGACGGCGATGACCCGTACGAGGTCGTCTACCGCGACGAGATAGTTGTCGTCAATGAAGACGGAACAACCAGCCAGTACATCCAGCAGGTCTACCGCGTCACCAACGACAACGGGCGAGACTGGTTGCAGCGACTGTCCGTTCCGGCCTACAGCGACCAGCAGGGGCGTTGTGTCGAGGCCCGCGTGTACCGTGCGGACGGCGACGTTGAAGAGGGCCGCCGTTCACGCTGGAGTGCCAGCTTCCCGCCATTGGAGATTGGCGATGTCGTTCAAGTGCGCTTTCGCGTCACCGATCGCACGCAGAGTTTCTTCGGCGACTTCTTCGGTGTGCGCAAGACTTTCATGGACTATGTGCCGGTGCAGGAAGTGCGTTACGTATGGGTCCTTCCGCCAGGCCGCTCATTCCATGAATACTTGACTGCGGGCGCGCCTCCCCGGGTTGAAGCTGCAGTGAACGGGCACAAGGTCTGGAGCTATCGCGCGGTCAACCTGCCGAAGCTCTACGACGAGCCGCTAGCGCCGCCGTCCGAGCAACGCAGCCCGACGGTGCAACTCAGCACCTACGGCAACTGGAACGAGTTCGGGCGCTGGTACTACAACCTGATTCGCAAGCAGATGGAAGCAACGCCCGAAATGACAGCCAAGGTCAATGAGTTGACCAAGGGGCTTCAAACCGAGAAAGAGAAAGCCCGCGCCGTCTACAACTGGGTCGTTACCGAGGTTCGCTACAACGCTGACTGGCACTTCGGTGTGCACGGGTACAAGCCTTTCAGCGCCAGCGCCGTGTTCGCGCGCTGCATCGGCGACTGCAAAGACAAGGCGATCCTGATCTGCACCATGCTGCGCATTGCCGGCGTGACGGCCTGGCCTGTGATCACAAACCTCGACAACTTCAGGGGCGATGAAGACATCACGCTACCCATGCCGGACCACTTCAATCACGCCATCGCATTCATTGAGTACTCGGACGGTACGAGTCAGTTCGTGGACGGCACGGCGACGTACAACGGGATCGAGGAATTACCCAGCGCCGACCGCGGCGCCAACTGCATTATCGTTCGTCCCGACGGTGGCGAGCGTACCCAGATACCCTGGGGTGACGCGTCAGGTGATCTTGAGACGGACGATATTGACGCGGAGTTCGCGCCCGAGGGGACACTGAAACTGAAAGTGAAACGGACAGCCGTAGGAGACAGCGCCTCCGGGCTGCGCCAGCGCTACGAGAAGGAAGGCGACCGCAAGAAACAACTTGAGCGCGAATGGTCCGAGTACTTCCCGGGGGCAAAGGTCAGCGGCATTCAGGTGAACGACCTGTCGGATATCGACCTGAGCCCCGAGATCAACTTCACGGTTGAATTGCCAAACGCCTACACGACCAAAGACGGCGCAATCGAGTTTCGATTGGCTCTGGACCCGCGGGAATGGACGCAGACGTCGTTCGCATCGCTGACGACGCGCAGAACCGATCTGTTGACGCCCGCCCCGTTTCAGCGGCGTAGCGTAGTTAGGTTCGCGCTGCCGCCGGAATACGGTGCAAAGAGTCTGGGCGTCGACGTGAAAGAAGTCGAAGACCCGCACGTCCGGTTCGTTGTCTCGGCAAGCCAGGCCGACGGGACTCTAACCGTAACGCGAGACTACTCGATTCTCGGTGGCACAGTGACGGTGAGCGAGTACCCGGCTTTCCGCCGCAAGCTCATCGCCTACGACACCGCCGAGGCCACAACGATCAAGCTGACCAAGTAAGGATGACCATGAGAACCACGGGCGCTTGCCTCTTGCTGTGCCTGCTTGGCTCTGTGCTGTCCGCGCAGCCGGCGGACAACCAGCGAACTGAGTGGGAAAGCAGCCTCACAGACCTCTATCTTGACCCGGCCTTGAAGCAGGGCGATCTCGACGCTCACGCCGAGAAGCTGATCAAGCTGATCGAGAAGTCTCCGGGTTCGCACGCGGCTTTGCTTGCGCTTCGGCAGCACATGGGGCTCAAGGACGAACTCAGCAGCCTGCGCCCGCTTTATGCGCTGCTCGCGAAGTATGCGACGGATGACTTCAAGAAGTGCGGATCGCGTCCGCAGGAGTTTGCCGACGCCTACATCGAGCTTGCGAAGCGTTACAGCGTCAGTCTCGAGTGGCAGACAGTGGCGCGGCGCTGGCGAGGAATCACCGAAGTGGCGTTTGTTGGCCCGTTTGCTGATGGCTCAGGAGGGACCCATGACGATGTGTTTGCGCCCGAAGTCATGGTTGATTTTGACGCGGAGTACCAGGGTGCCCATGACCGAATTCGCTGGCAGCCGGTCAAGCACTTCGACCCGTTTGATGCAACGCTCAGTCTGTACTCGCAGAAACGCTGGACCGGCTACGGCTACTACGTTGCGACGGAGCTGGTATCAGACGCCGACCGTTCCTGCCGACTCACCTTCACGTTCAACGGTCCCACCAAAGTCTGGCTGAACGGCATCCAAATGGTCGACATGGACTCACGCCGTGGCGACACGCCCGATGAGATTGAGATTCGCGCCGGTCTGCAACGTGGGCGGAACATTGTGCTGGTGAAGCTCGCGACAATCTCAAGCCTGGAGATCAAACTGCGGGGTGACGACGGCTTCCCTGCGACCGGCGTCGTCGCCATGACACCCGGGGTCGATTCGCCGCGCATGAAGATCGGAAGTTCAAACACGGCCGTCGTAGCGCAACCGCCTGAGTACACGCTGGCCGAGAAGTTTGCCCAGCAAGGACGTGACGCACAGTCGAAGTTACTGGAGGGTTTGGGGTACCTCGCAGGCGCAGATGTGTATGACCACTACGGCGCAGAGATCCTCGCCACAACGGCCGCTGAAAAGGCGTTAGCGCTGCTTGGCGAGAATCCACTGGTGCAGTTGCAGTTCTTGCGCTGGATGGATGAAGGCCCCCTCTACAGCAGCAGCGAACGTCGCAAACTTACGCGTGCGATGACAGAGCAGTTGCTGGCGGAAGACGCGACTCTTGTGCCCGCCATCTTTGCCAAGGCTGAGTTGCTGTCTGGCGACGAGCGGTACCGGGAAGCCGTCGAGTTGCTGGATGGCGCACTCGAACACACGCCAGGGAAGTGGCGGGTTCACCTGAAACTTGCGGAGGTTTTCCGGGACGCCAACTGGCGCATGGAACGTGAGGGCGCGATCAAGGATGCACTGAAGATCGCGCCGGATTCGTTGCCCGTACTTCGGGCGGCGTCTGATTATTTTGCGTCGATTGGCGCACAAGCTCGCGAGATTGCCATGGATCGCCAGCGCCTGAAACTGATGCCCGGCGACCCCGATGCGCATCTCTCATTGGCAAACACGCTCGCGCGGACGGCCGACATTGAAGGATCACTCAAGCACCTTCGGATACTCATTGCGAATGATCCCGCGAGCGAGTTTCTGCAGGACCGTTTGGCTGAAGCTCTGGCCGCCAACGGAAACCTGACGGACGCGCTGGCGGTGGTTGAGACCATGGCCGAGCAAAGCCCACGCCCCGAGGCCGCGCTTTACAAAGGTGCACGAGCCTGCCTGCAACTCGGGCGCGAAGAGCTGGGCGTGGAGTATCTGGACCGGGTCGTCAAGTTGAGCCCGGGGCACCATGCGGCGCGGCGTCAGTTGCAGCGGATTCGAGGAGAGAGTGAAGACTTCTGGTCCGAGTACAGTGTCGCCTGGGAAGAGCTGATTGAGCACGACTTAACTCGCGAGCAGTTTCCCCGTGCGGACAGCGCCGTAATCCTCGACGAGCAGATCCAGTACATGTACCCGGATGGCAGCTCAATCAGCTATGTCCGGCAGGTCCGCAAGATCCTCACACAGGAGGGCGTGGACGCTCGCGGCAAGGAACGGGTATCGGGTGAATTGGTGATTGCCCGCACGATACAGGCCGACGGAACGGTGCTTGAGCCGATCACGCAGTCTGGCGGGTTGATCGAGTTCCCGGGTGTGAAGATCGGTGCCTACCTGGACGTCGCTTACCTGGTAAGAGCCGGCGGCGGGCCTCTACAGACATTGGATGGCGACACTTTCTACTTCGTGGATCAAAAACTGGACGAGCCTTTTGCCATCAGTCGCTGGGTGTTGGTCGCGCCGAAGACCGCACCGATCAGCCCGATTTATCACAACATGCGCCCTGACGACGAGGGCGTAACCATCACGACCGAGAGCACAGGCGAGCGTGTGGTGTACACGTGGGATGTGAGAAACCCGCAGCTGCCCGAGCGCGAGGCGTTCATGCCGTCGCCCGTTGAGCTTGTTCCGTGGATAGAGTGCGTGAATCCGCGTGACTGGCGAGACCGCGCCCGCAAGGTGGCAGACGAGGGTTTGCGCGGCGTGATGGATACGTCGTTGATTCGCGAACGCGCACTGTCGCTGACAGAGGGCCTGGAGGCCGACGAGGACAGGGCACGTGCGATCTACGACTGGGTCAACGCGACTTTCACGACAGAAGGTGATGCGTGGAACGCTCATCAGGCCCTCAAGTCAGGTGCCGGTGACCGGCAGGAGTTGTTCATCTCATTGTGCGCAGCCAGTGGCGTCCGGCTCGCGTTTGCCTGTGTGGACGCTACGCCGCCATACAAGGCAGCGCCCGAAGAGAGCATGCCCCGGCCGCACTGGGGTTACCCAAACCGCTCTGATTTCGAGGACTTCTATGTGGTTGTCCGCGCGAGTTCAGGTGAAGACATCTTTGTGAGCATGATCGACCGTTTGCGCCCGTTCGGTGACATCCCGGCTCGTCGCCATAACGCGCCGGCCATCATCTGGCGGGACGGCGCGGATGGCCATGCCAGTGACTACGAACTTGGCTTCCTGCCTGGTGGCAGTCGCGAGAAGGATCGATTTGAGAACAAAGTGACGATTACCCTTGGTGCGGATGGCAGCGCGACGCTGGAGGGTTCGATCACCGTACACGGCGAGCGCTCCTATGATCTGAAGGAAAGTATGCGTACGACGCCCAACGATGAATTGTGCAGTGAGCTGGAAGCGACGCTGGCGAGCCAGTACCAGGGGTTTGAAGTCAGCGAGTGCATCTTTCCCCGCATTGGTGAAGTCGGGCAGCCTTTGGTGCAGGAGTACACCGGCAGCGTTCGCAGGATGGCGACCCCCGGCGACAGCAGACTCACGCTTGAGTTGCCGGGCGAGAAGCTCGGGCGCTTGATGTCGATCCTCGTCGGCTCACGCAAGCGGGACTCAGACATCGTGCTGAATTTCGACCTCGTGCAGACCGACGAGATTCGGATTCGTGCGCCCGAAGGCTATGCCTTCAGCGGCGTGCCGAATGACCTTGTGTACCCGACAGCGCCTTTGACATACGAGCTGAAGTTCCGCGTTGAAGACGACGAGCTGGTGGTGACACGCAAGCTGGTGCTGGGGCCGGGGCGCTTTCGGCCCGAGGAATACAGCGACCTCGTGGAACAGATCAAGCGTATCAAGCAGGCCGAAGACAGCACGCTGACGCTTGTGAAGTCTTGACTCGTCAACCGCTGGATTGTTTCTGTCGCGGGCGGCGTTATAATGAAGGCAGTTCTTTGAAAACTGGGGGTGATCGGTTTCGACCGTTGAGTTGTACGGTGAGGAAGCGTGTCGAGGATGTCAGTGACCTCGTTAATCGTCTGGCAAAAACACAAATGCTGATAACAACAGCTATGCCCTCGCAGCCTAAATAGTGCTCCGAGCGTGCTGCGTACCTCGCCTGAGGGTACGTAGAGCGAAATTACTATCGGGCTGGCGCGAAGGCTGAGTCTCAGGGCCGAGCGTGAGAAAATGCTGAGGCTCGCTGAACCGGAGCGCGTTCGCACGCGCCGGTGAGGCTAACTTCAAATAGCGAACTACACACGTAGATGCCTTATCGATCTGCTTTGCGGCACGCGGGTTCGATTCCCGCCACCTCCACCACCTTCCAGCGGGCGCTCTCTGAAAAGAACGCCCGCTTCTGTTTGTCTGAACGCGAAGCGTAAGCGAGCGCTTTCGGGCAAGTTGGATTCGCACGATCTTCAGATTCGGCTGTCGGGCCGATGGTTTACGGCAACTACAACAGCGATTCTTCGCTATCGACGATTGACCACGAACGCTTGCCAACGAAGTATCCAACTTTTGCTGGGGCGTTGCGCAACTGATGCGGTAGCGCTCGCTCACGCTTCGCGTTCAGATTGGCTTCAGGAGACACCATGCGCATCGGTCACATTGAACTGTTCGTGCAGGACCCCGTTACGTCCAAAGAGTACTACACCCAAGTTCTCGGGGCTGAAGCAATCAGCGAGCAGGCTGATGGGCGCATTGTCTGGGTCAAGCTTGGCGATATCGAGTTGCTGTTGCGTCCGGGCCAGCCGGGTGACAGCCCGGACATCTACAAGTTCGCGCGCTCGGCCATCGTGCTTTACACGGACGATCTGGACACCGAGATTGCGCGCCTGAAGCTACGGGGCGTGGCGTTTGAGGGCGACGACGGTGAGGGCTGCCCGACGTTTCGCGACCCGGACGGCAACTGGTTCCAACTGACCAACCCGGGTCAGCACACATAGTCATTGGTTGCCTGCCCGCTTTGTGGACTGTTAACTTAGCGGTATGGGTTACAGCGTTCGCAAAATCACCCTGCGCGACAACGAAGACGAGTGGTTCCCGAAGAGTTCGGGGCGCTGGGAAGTCGTCGATGACCACGGCACGGTGGTTTACAAGTTCAAGTGGAAGCACACGGGCGACCACGCCGAGTGGGACGACCGCGACTGGTACCAGGGGCCGATGCAGGTGCGCATCAGTGCCGACGGCCAGTGGGTCGAATGCGTTCTCCAGACAGGCGTCAAACACGGTATTTCGTTCCCCGGTACGTTGGGCGAACGCATTGAGCGCCACCCTCTTCCGCCTGCGTCTGAGCTGCCGGAAGAAGAGTGATCGTGGCGCGTCCGCCAAGGGATTGCATACTCATACCATGGATCGTGAATACGTGACCTCAGGCTCGCCCTGGGAAGAAAAGTTCGGCTACCGACGCGCTGTGCGAGTGGGCAAGCACGTACATGTTTCCGGTACGGCGCCCGTCGCCGATGATGGCACCACCTTCGCGCCGTCTGATCCCTACGCGCAGGCCAAACGCTGCTTTGAGATTGCGCTGAAGGCCGCTGCCGAGCTTGGCGCCGGCCCTGAGCACGTGGTGCGGACTCGCATGTACGTTACTGACATCCGCCATGCTGAAGACTTCGGGCGTGCCCACGGTGAGCACTTTTGCGAAAATCCACCGGCCAGCACCATGGTGGAAGTTCGCAAACTGATCCTGCCCGACATGCTGATTGAGATCGAGTTGGAGGCTTTGCTTCCATAATGCAGAAGCTTGAAGGGATACTGATCGATCTGGGTGGCGTGCTATGCAGCGTCAACGAGCAGGCCGCGTGGGAAGCCTGGGAGGCTCATACAGGCGTGCCCGGCGAATCCTTGCGTGCAGAGATGTACGACCGTGGACTGAAAGAAGAGATTGATCGGGGGCTGAAGCAGCCGCCGGGCATCGCAATGTTTCTGTCTTTCCGGTTTGAGACAGCGCTGAGCCTTGATGACTGGAAACGGATCTGGACTAGCTCATTGCAGCCCGACCCTGAGATGGATGAATTCGCATACGCGTTGGCGCAGCACCTGCCGACGGCGCTGGCGAGCACCACAGACAGGCTGCATCACAAGGCGTTGGCCGAGCAACTGAGTTGCCTGGAGCGCTTCAAGGGCCAGACCGTGAGTTACGAGATCGGCTACGTGAAGCCGGAGCCGAGGTTCTACCATCACGCACTGGAGCAACTTGGGACACCGGCCAAGACAACGCTCTTCATTGACGACAAAGAAGAGAACGTTATGGGCGCACTCGAAGCGGGGATGCCTGCACTGCGCTTCACGGGTCTGGCCAAGCTGCGCGAAGACCTCAAGCAATTCGGGCTGCTGTTCTGACGCGCCCCTACAGGTTACCGGCGAAGCAAGCCATAATGCGGCTCGGTTTGTGTCGCAGGGATGGGAATGCGCAAGGCGTTTGATCTTCGCCCGCTCGACTTCAACGACGTGATTGGCCGCAGCTTCTCGCTGTACACGGCTAACTTCGTCGCCTACTTGCGTTGGTTCCTGTTGATGTGGCTGCTGCCGATGATGGTGGTGGCGGTGGTTTTTTACTTCGCGCTGGATCCGTACGACTGGTCCGGCAGCCTCACACGACCTGAACCGAGCCTCTTTGAGCCAAACCGCTACGCCCTTTATCACTGGATACTTCAGCTTTCGGCATTGCTGTTCGGGTTCACGACCGGCGCGAGCGGCATCTACTACATGACAGCTCGCG
>JAGQRE010000130.1 GCA_020425695.1 Planctomycetota bacterium | reverse complement strand
GGTTTGCCGACCATGGTTCCTTCGATGCCTTCGCGGCTAACGCCCTCGGGCAGTTCCACCGGCTGCATCACTTTCATGGGCGTGCCATCGCCGACAATTCTTGACTCGTCAACGGCGACGAAGGCCGTGTACTGGCTCATCAGATTGAACTCCAACGCTAGATCGGTGATCTGCTGCTCAAGAGACTTGTCATTGGGCTTCGTCAGCATCTGCTTAGTCAAGTCGTCAATACGCTTACGGGCCCAGATCGCACCCAACGCTTTGTTGCGTTCTTCGCGCTCAGGCAGTTTGACTGTTACCGGGATCGAAACCTGGCGTGCACCGACACGCCCATTGATGTAGATGGTCCCTTCTGCCGGGCCTTCGTAGCGCCCGCACAGCTGGATAGGCTGGCCTGCAAACAGGTCGTTTACGTTGCTCGGGAAGACGTCCTTCACCGGCAGACCGTTCCAATCGATGTCGATGTCGCACAATACCGGGCTGTCGATCATGTCATAGAACGTGGCGGCCGCGCGGTCTCCCATCTTCTGGTCTCGCGGGAAGCAGTAGTGAACTTTGCCGCGACCGTACTCTCCGATTCCGTCGATCAGGTGGCGGTTGACGCTGCTGCCGATGCCGAACGCGAAGAAGCGCGCCTCGGTGTGCTCCTTGGCAAGCCTGTGGATGTCGGCCTCGTTGCCGATGTAGCCGTCCGTAAAGAAAGTATACATCTGCAGGAAGACCGGATTGTGTTCAGCGTTCAGGGCGCGTTGCATGCCGGCGACCATCTCGGTTCCGCCGCCCGCCTGTTTCTGCTTCAGGAATGCTTTCGCCTTCTCGATGTTCTCGGGCGTGTTGGCAGCGGGTTTCTCAAACACCTGGCCGTTGCTGCCTGCGAAGTAAACGATGTTGAAGATGTCGTCCGGGCGCAGGGTATCAAGGCTCTTGCTGACAACTTCCTTTGACGCGTCAAGAGGAATACCGTGCATGCTGCCGCTGACGTCCATAATGAACGTGACTTCGCGCGGTGTGACGTCGGCGTCGGCAGGGTCAAGCTGCGGCTGCAGCATCAGAGTGAAGAAGCCACCGTTGTCGCCGCGATGGGTCAGAACGCCACCAACGGGCTTGGCGTTATCCATACCCCACCGGAAGACGAAGTCTCGGTTCAGGATCCTGTCTTCGTCGGTCAGCTTCACGACTATGCGTTCGGCGCTGACCGTCTCGATGCTTACCTTGTGGGCGATGCTCTCAAGGCTGTCCGGGTCGATGTTCATGCCGGCGTCAATGTCCAGCAAAAGGCTAATGTCGTGGCCACTGCGCATTTTCTCGGGCATTAGGGGAGGCGTGATCTTGCTGGCATCGGGGACGGCTTCCGTATCGGGGCTAGTGCCTTCTCCACCGACTTTCGTTCCATCGCTTTCGCCTGCCCCGCCTTCTTTCAGGGGCCTGCCTGGGATGTAGCGCGGACCCACGACCATCGGGAAGTAGTATTCGTAGCGCCCGTCTTCGTAGCCTAGCGTCTGAAAGTAGGTCACCTTGATGTCCACCGCGCCGCCGACTTCAATGTTCGCTACGTTCTGGGTGAAGATGTTCGGGCGTTCTTGCGTCATCAACCCGGCGGTGTAGCCGCGAGCTTTGGCTTCGGCGTAGATGGCTTCGGCTTCGGCGCGCGGGCGGATCAACCCACGGATGCGGCGCTCGCCTACTACCATCAGGAAGTCATTGATCGCGGCATCCCCCGGGAGCGGGAATGTGTAGACGGCTTCGATTACTTCGGTGAACGGGTTGGTAAAGCTCTGTGTAACACTGGTTGATGCGAGATAGCCGCTGACTTCAGCCCTCACCTCGGTGTGTTCCAGCGGAAACTGCCCGACGAAGTCAGTGCCTCGTTTCGCAAACAGTGAACCTTCGCTGGCCTTCAGTGTCGGGTCGACGCCGGCCTTTAGACCATCATCACCGTTCTCGTACTCTTCCATATCAGAGTCGCTGGGATCAGACGAAGGCCCCCTGCCAAGCTTGTCCATTGCTTTGCGCGCGGCCGGTCGGCCGTTGCCGCTGTAGCCCTGTGCCTGCTCTGCCAAACGAGTCCGTAGTTGACCGGATCGGTTCCTCGCGTCCTCAACAACCATAACCTCGTCACCCGGCTCTAACGCTGCGGGGCCGTCCCAAGGCGAAAGACTTGGAGGGAGTTCGCGTACTTCGGATTCTTCTGAGTCCCTCTCGACTGTTGATTTGGAAATGTCTGTCTCGCCGGTTTTCTCGACGGCGGGTTTTGGCTCAGAGGGGTTGGTGCACGCGGCGAGCGTCAGCATCAGGCAGGCAGCCGCGATCAATGTGGGTCTTAGGTACTTACGTGTGAGCAGCATGACGTTCTCCGTTTCGGCACAGAATGATCCGCCGTTGGGACGCATGCTTTGACAAGCAGGTTCCGCCAAATGCAGAAAAGAAGCCCGGCCTTCTAGGCCGGGCTTCCACTGACTCCGACAGGCACCTTCGAAGCCTATTTGTCTGCGCCCTCTTCGGCGGCATCCTTGGCCAGAAGTTCCTTTACCTTTGAAGCGAGTTCTTCGCCACGAAGCCCCTGCGCGACGACCGTACCGCTTTGGTCGATCAGCACCGTCTTGGGAATACTGCGTACGCCGTAGTACTTGGCGAGTCCTGAACTCCAGCCGCCGCCGTCATAGATCTGGCGCCACGGCATTTCACTGACGCGGCCCTTGCCGGCGATCGTGCTCTTGAGTGCTTCAAGGTCGAACTTGCCGCTTTCGTTATCGAGGCTAATGCCGATGACTTCGAAACCGGTCTCATGGGTCTCTTCGTACAGCTTGATTACGTTCGGCATCTCACCCATGCACGGGCCACACCAGACGGCCCAGAAATCAATCAAGATGACCTTACCCTTGTAGTCAGCGACGCTGATCGGCTTGCCGTCAAGCGCGTTGACAGTCATGACCGAAGCCCAATCAGGGAATGCTTCCCCGTCGGTGATTTCCTGCTTGTCGCTGTTCGCAAAGATGGTGCGCATGAGCCGGCGCTGCACCCATTCGTCTTCTGACTTCGTGAAGCTCTCGTCCGACTTGAGCTTCTCAATGAGCTTTGACTTGCCTTCTGAATCAGATTGCTTGTCGAAGTAGCGCAGCCAGATATCAGCCAGCTCGAGGCGACGGCTTGGGTCATCCTTCGCAGCCTTCTCAAGGTCGACCAGTTCTTTCTTGGCAGCCTCGGCGTCCGCCTCAATGCCCAAGCGGGCGAACAACGCGGCGTCCTTCCAGGTCTTCAGGTCTTCTGCTTCAGGCTTGGCAGCCATGTATGAATTCGCGATGCGCACAAAGCCCTCATTGCCATATGCATACGCAGCGCGGCGACCGGCCCAATTGTAGATCAGGTCGGCGTCTTTCGCTTCTTTGTTCGCGTCGAGGTAATCAGCGCAGCGCGGGAAAGCACTCGCAAAGAACCCAGCGATCTCTTCTTCCGAAGGATTGCGAGGATTCTTCCAATCCTTCGTGAGGCCCTGAAGACTGCCCAGCACTTCCTGGGCTGAGCTGTACTCAGATGTCTTCTCGGTTGAATCAGCGGCGGGCTTCTCTTCGCCGGCGTCCTGGGCTTGCGCCACCCAAACCGGCGAAACGGCCAAGGTTGCACCCAACAGTGCGGCACCTGCGAGCCATGCTCGTGCACTCATACTCTTCTCCCTGTGGAATCAAAAGTCAGTCTGAATTAGTTCTACGCCTTAAGTGGATTGAACAGGCAACTGATTTCGCACTCTCAGACTTTTTATTCGGCAACGTAAACCATTACGTCATCTATGCTTAGGTCATGGCGAGCGAGCGGCGAATCGATGTCAATTGCTGGCCCTACAAGAAACGCACTGTACGCACGCCCCGGCAGCCATCCAACTTCACTACGAAACCGCCCCGCGCCAAGCTCTTTCAACGGAGCTTCTACCATCACCCACCTGTCTTGTTCTGGAACGTCAATCAACGCGTCAACGGCACGAAAACCATCGTCCAGTTCAACCCGAAACTCAATTCGAATGCGCTCGGCCGATGTCTTCACCCACATGCGGAAACGTGCTCCTTCCTCAGCCACAAAGCATGTTTCACCCGGGTTCACGCCTATGCCGGGCTCGCCTGTTTTGCGACGCACCGCGTGACCGTCGCCGAGTGCGCCCGGCGAGAACAGTTCGCCTAGATTCGGCGTCGTCTCGCTCGATTCCATGTTCCAGTGCAGAAGTACGCGGTGCGGCCCGAGTAGTTCCAGGTCGAGTGCCCGCGTCTCATCGGCGCTCAATGGACGCGTCTTGTTCGTTTCCAAGCCAAGATGGCGCCCGGACTGCATGGGTATGGTGTCATTGCCGGCATCGATTTGCAGAGTGCCCGAAAGTAGGTACAGATCCCCACCAAACCGCTTCGCTTCTATGACGAACTTCGCGTCGATCGCGCGCCAGTCCGTCTTGTAGGCGGTAAAGTCGACACCGTCAGCTTTCACAACCATGCGCCCGTCCAGGAAGCATAAGGTTTCTCCCTCCCATCCGAACTCGAACCGCCCTTCGCCTTGAATACTCAGGCCGGCACGAGAATACGCAAAGCGCCCATCCAGTACGGCGACTCGCTCAATACCGTCCAGTGAATCCCCCACCTTCAGATCGAACCAGTCGCTACCGGCCTTGCGCCCTCGCACTCGGCCTGTCGCAACGGTGACGCCGCTACGTGGCGTGTTCCGGGTAACCGGGGGCGGGTCCGGCTCCGGTTCGAAAGGCAAGTCAGGTTCCGGTGTTGGCTCGACGTTTGAGGGTTCGTTCGTACGGGGCGTATTGGCAGCAGGGCCGGGGCCCGTGGTGTTGTCTGCTGGTCCGGAATCCGGAGCGTTCCGTGGCGCGGTGTTGTCCTCAACCAATCCTGTCGACGGCGAGTTCATGCGCGCCTGTGAGCGCAAGTATGAGTTCATAGCAAGCCCGCCGGCCATAGCGCCGAACACGGCAAAAAAGACCGCCAGCCCAAGGACGGTTCGTCTCGGCACCTTCCGCGAGGGTTCGGTTGCCTTCACATCGCGGACTGGCTCAAACTGCCCGCTGACTTTCGAATCTGCTTCCACGACACGAACAACAAACGATGCCCGTTCGGGGTCCGCAGCGGCAGCGGCCTTCCAGCGTTCGAGGGTGGTCGCGTCAAGGCGTCCGGCCACGGCATCTGGTGCTAGTCGTCGGAATGTCTGTTGATCCATTCAGCCATACTAGCGTGTTGCGCAGAAAGGTGGCAGCGCATAGATTCCCGCCCCTTATGGCCAAGTCACTACTGATCTTGATTGAAGGTACCGACGAGCTGTTGCCTGTGGCAAAGGGCATCGGCGCGCGGCGCATTGACGGTTCAATCTATCACTGGCACGCCGAAGCCAAGGGTGACATGCCGGAGACCTACATCAGTTGCACTGGTGTCGGAACCCAGCGCAGCTACGAGTGCACCAAGAAGCGCATCGCCGAGTGTGATCCCGGCCTGATCGTCAGCGCTGGCACCTTCGGCGCGATCGTTGACGGCATCGACCAGAACGAGTGGATGTGTAACGCCCAGACGCGCATGTTGGGCGACGTCGCCGACAAGCGAGTCATGAAGGACGACATCAACCACGACGAGCAACATGCCGCGCACGTCAAACGCCTGCGCGAAGGTTGCGAGGCCGTGGGCGTGAAGTGGCTTGAAGGCCGATTGATCTGCGTCGGCGATGTGCCGTTGTTCACCGAAGAAGAGAAGGCCGAGCTGGCAAAAGCGAACGAGGCCGTCGGCGTGGACATGGAGACGTTCGGCATCGCGCAGGCCGCCAACGAGGCGGGCATCCCGTGGGTAACTGCACGCGTGTGCGTAGATACGCCCAGCATCCCGCTGCCGGATTTTGGCGCGCTGAACCACACGACGGGGCGCCCGTACTATGGACGCCTGTTTAAGTGGATATTCCTGCACCCGATTAAATGCGTGCCCACGCTGTACGGATTGTGGAAGCTGGTAAACGTATACGGCAACCAACTGGCAGCCATTACTCGCAAGGGTTATCTGAAACCCTGAACAGGCCATCACCTCGTGCGAATTGGAAAACCCCCGCGTTGCGCGGGGGTTTTCAATCACTGGAGTACTTCACTGGAGTTACTTTGGTTTATGCTGCGATATACGTACCTCCTGCCAGAGCCGCGAGCTGCTGCATGAATGTCTGGGCAGAACCGTATCCGCCGATGCAGATCGCTACGAATTCCGTATCCGTAAACTTCGTCCACCAGCCCGGGAAGTCCGCGAGAATCTGGCTGGCGCTGCCGCTGACGTTGGGCGAGCCGTCGGTCAGCAGGAACATCTTGTTCAGATCAGCCGGATAGACCTGGCAGCTTCGATTCAGGCAAGCGTAGGTCGGAGTTCCGCCGCCTGGGTTTGTGCTTGGTCCGTTTACCCATGTGATGGCCGAGCTCTTGTTCGTGTCCGTGGCGGGAAGTAGCGCCCCCCACATGAACTTGCTGTAGGACTGGCTCGACGGAAACTGCGAGCCATAAGCTACGCAATCAAACTCGTAGTCTTCCGTGAGTTGTCCAATCACACTGGTCGTTTCGGCCCGGACCGACGCAATGCGACTGCCGTACATGCTGCCTGATGCGTCCAGCAGGAAAGCGAACTTGCCTGCCACCGGCTCGCCATAATAGGTCGGCGGGTTCTCGGGCGGCGGAGGCTCAGGGAACGTCTCCGTCGGCGGGATGTCTTCATCTTCAGGTGGCGTGACGGGCGGGGGCGGAAGTGGCGGCTGCGGGGGCAGCTCGCCGGGGTTTGTGCTGCCAGCGCTTGGCGGCAACTGGATGTTCACCTTGCCGATCGGGCGATCGTGAGCATCCGTCTTGTTTGAGTCAGGGCTGGATAGCGTCGACTGCGCGCTTACCACCCCTGCTCCGGCCGCGATGACGATTACGGCCAGGCAATGCAGAACCTTGCGCATCTTGTCCTCCTCGGTTGCGATGCGTTAGAAATGCCGGCCTGGTCGCCTCTCCTCAGAAAACTTCCAGGCCGGTTTTAGATTGCAGTCGACACATGCAGGGGATGTGCCAAACACGACAACGGCGACGTGTCCTCAGCGGGTAACACCTCCGGATGCCTGCCACTGGAGAGAGGGACGGCGTTGCTACCATTTCGACTCGTGAGAATTGCCCGTTTGTGCCGATCAATAGACAGCCTAGGACACCGGATGGAAACACGTTCGATTCCAACGTAACCTGTAGCCTACGCCTACCAAACCTACCAACCGCCGTGGAATAGCGAATTGCCGCCAGTTGATCTGAAAACCATCTTCAATGTCGACGAAGACACCGCCCGTGACGCGGAAGACATCCTGCGTCCATTCGATGAACTGATTCCGATCATCGTCGAGGGCAACGAAATCAAACTGCCGAACAACAACAGCCTGTGGCGCGGAATGCAGTTCTGGGGGCTGATGACCGGCGAGATCAGTATCGACTTTGGTCTTTACTGCATCGCGGGCACCTGCAAGAACTGCAAAACCCGCATTCGGCGCGCCGGAGAAGAACGCAAGGTGAACGTTCTGGCCTGCCAGACGACCGTCGAGCCCGGGCTTGAAATCACAAGACTGGCGCCCGGGTTTAAGTTCATCAAGAAGGACTACTAAAGATGCAGCGAGCCCGACATTTGCCGGGCTCGCTTGTACACTTGCAGGCAGCCTAGATGCTGGCCTCTTCAGATTCGCTGGCTTTGAGACGCTGACTGGCGTTCTTGAGAAAGCGGTTCTCCTCGGGCTCGAGGCTATCCATGCCCTTGTTCGCAATCTTGTCGAGCAGGCGATCCATACGTTCTTCAATCTCTTCACGCGTGAGCAAGTCGATCTCTTCGACAAAGTAGAGGTTGCCGACCTTGCCTTCACCGCGCATTCGTACTTCACGCATTTGCAGCTTCCAGTTCACCACGAAGCCCACCACCGCGAACGCTGGGCCTACACCGACGCCGGCAAGTAGGCTGTCGTAGCTTGAGTGCTGCAGGAAGCCGGCCGTCATCGCCGCCAGCACCACGGCCGCCATGAGCAGGAGCATGCGCAAGTCGTTCTCGGTCTCGACCCGGGTTTCACGGCGCTCAAGCTGCACCAGCAGCGACGTGACAATAAGGAAGGTGGCAAACGCCAGCGTGCTGAACGCGAACTTGCCCGGCAGCGCAGACGCCACGGCCGCGTGCCCGACGGTGCAGAGTACGAGCGCCAGAAAGGTGCGACGCGTGCCGTAGTAGCTTTCGACCACGGGCCCGCAGGTAAGCAGGCTCATGCCACATACGAAGAACAAAGTCAGGCTGGCCAGAAAGTCCAGCCCGGAGAAACCCGCACCCGTTGTGACGTCGGGAGCAATCGGCGCGTAGTGGCTGAACGGAAACAGCAACCCGCCGACCTGGAAATGGTTCAGATCAAGCGAGAACCAGGTTCCGAAGGGGATGCCGGAGATCTCGCCAACCAGAATCGCCACCTGTGCAAACACGATCACCGCGCCCAGCGCCAGCGACAGCGGGTGGGCTGTCAGGCGCTCGACAATCTGGTCGCGCTTGAGGATGGATGACACAAGGCGGGACATGCACGGGTCCTATGGGGTATGAATCGTGCTACATAGGTCATTGTATCGGGATGCTGCGCCTTCAACAACGTCGCGTCATTGGCAACGGACGGAATGACGATAGTATTATGAAGCAAGTGTCAGAAACGTCGGGGCGTAGCTCAGCCTGGTAGAGCGCCACGTTTGGGACGTGGATGCCGGAGGTTCGAATCCTCTCGCCCCGACCATTTCTGAACGCGAAGCGTAAGCGAGCGCTTTTTTGTACCGGTGGCCGTTGATGGGAGAGATCATGAAGTTCTCCAACTGGGTCCGCTGGAAAGACCGTCATTCGCTATCCCGCCTGCAGCACCCCGGTGTGTACGCCATCGCAATCACCGACATCGACCTCTCCAATATGAAGTATGACTGGATTGGAGAAATCGTCTACTTTGGGATGACCAACTCCAGAGGTGGGCTCAAGTCCAGGCTCCGACAGTTTGAGAGAACCCTCAAGGGCAAAGGAGGACACGGTGGCGCGGCGCGTGTGATTTTCGAACATCACAGTTACGACCATCTTATTCCCAAGCTCTACTTGGCGGTTCTGCCGTTTGAGTGCAATGTGTTGTCCAGTAATCCAACGGACCTCCAGATTATGGGCAAAGTCGCGAAGTGTGAGTATGACTGCATCGCCGCCTATGTAGAGAAACATGGGCGTCTACCGCAGTTCAATGACAAAAAACTTTCACCAAAGAAGTGAAAAGACATCTGACCGCGAAGCGCCTGTTTCGGTGTCCGTGAACTACCGACAAGGATGAAAATTCTCAACCGCAGAGCGCCGCTGACGCAAAGCTTTCCACGCTGTGCTAAACACCCAGCCCGATAATCCCAAGCCGCACACAAGCGCCCAACAGGATCACACCGCCGCCCAGCATCAGCAGCCCGGACCAAGCCAGCCCCGTGACTCGCGACTTGGCCTCCGGCGCACCTTTCGCCAACACTCTCAGCACACACACTAGACCAACCAGCGCGAGCGCGCAGCCGACGATCAGTGTGAAAAGTGCTGGCAGCAATTCGGCGACCGTTTCCGGCTTGTCCTGCAATCGCGGTTGCCAACTGGTGTCTGGACTGAAGTTACTCTCTGGCGGTGGCATCCAGCCCTCTGGAGGCGAAGAATCAATGATCGTGGGCACCTTTGACCCTTCCACACCCCAGCCAAACACCAGTTTCGGGTAGGCCTCCATGGCTTTGTCGTAGGTTACGACTTTCAGGCGTTCGCGCGGATTCTCGCGGGCGTCAAAGGCGATCATTTGCTCTTCAGGCGTGTGAACAACTGTCTGCTGCCCGGTGAAGTAGTATTCGACCTCGTGCCGACCCGGGGTGAGCGCCTTCGGCGATTCCCACCAGAACACAAAACGGTAATGAATGCGGAACGTGTCTATCGGTACACCTTCGTCCAAGTCGAGTGTGGCCTTGGGATTGTCCATGTTCTCGAACAGAAATCTGTCGAAGTCCGGCTCCAGGTCGATGGGTGAACCGTCGAGGCTGATGCCAAGCGAGAAGACCATCTGGTCAACGAGATCGTTGTATCGCCGTTTTAGCTCGTCGCGCGTAACCAGCCCGTCGTCATTGGCGTCCAGCCCCCCACCCATGGCGTTGCCACCACTGAACTCTGACCAGCTGGCCATGACGCTCACATACCGGAAATCTAACACATACTCGAGCCGTGAGTCAGAAACGATCACGACTTCGCTTGCCATCTGCGCGCGGTCGTCCAGCGGGTGCGCGAAGAGCGACCCACAAGGCAGCAGCGCCGGCATGAGCAGGAATATGAAAGCGAAGTGCTTCATGCATTCAGTGTACAGCGAATACCAAAACTCGCAGGTTGGCGTTCCCTGTATCCGTAAACCAAAACCTGTAACCTGTAACGCATGAGCACCTTCGATCTACCCATCCGACCTCGCCGCAACCGCCAATCCGAGGCGATTCGCGGGTTGATACGCGAAACGCGCCTGTCTGCCGGCCAGTTGATCTACCCACTGTTTGTTCATGAAGATAGCGATGACACGGCGCTGGAATCGCTGCCCGGGCAGACACGCTGGGGACCCGACGGTCTGGTGGCTGAGGCTAAGCGCGCTTACGGGTTGGGAATCCGTGCCGTCGTGTTGTTTCCGAAAGTTCCGGAAGCCAAGAAGAACCCAACCGGCGACGAGAGCTGGAACCCAGATGGGCTGATTCCCCAGACGATACGACGACTGAAGGAGAGCATCCCCGAGCTCGCCGTCATTACCGACGTCGCGCTGGACCCTTACAACAGCGACGGCCACGACGGGATCGTCAGCGAGGGCAAAATCCTCAACGATGAAACGGTCGAAGTTCTCTGCAAACAAGCGGTGTGCCAAGCGCAGGCAGGGGCCGATATCGTAGCGCCGTCCGACATGATGGACGGACGTGTTGGTGAGATCCGCGACGCTCTGGACGCCGAAGGTTTTGAGAACGTCGCCATCCTCAGCTACACCGCGAAGTACGCCAGTGCTTTCTACGGGCCGTTCCGCGGCGCGCTCGATTCCGCACCTAAATCAGGCGACAAAAAGACATACCAGATGGACCCCGCCAATTCGCGTGAAGCGCTGCGCGAAGCCGCGCTGGACGAAGGCGAGGGCGCCGACATGCTGATGGTCAAGCCCGCCGGGCCGTACCTCGAC
>JAGQRE010000012.1 GCA_020425695.1 Planctomycetota bacterium | reverse complement strand
CAAGAGCTTCACGGCCGAGAAGTACGAGTCGGACCGCGTGCGCGAAGCCAGCGAAAGCTACCGTGCCGCCAACCGCCACGCGATCAAACTCTCGGCTGTGTTCGTGCCGGTCATCCGCATGGCGATTGCGTTCGGCTTTGGTGCGGTGATCATTCTGGGCGGCTACTGGGTGACCAAGCGCCAGATCTCGGCCGGTGAGCTGGTACTGTTCTGCATGATGATCCAACGCCTGCTGTGGCCGTTGACTCGGCTCGGGAATACTCTCGACGAATACCAACGCGCCCGAGCCAGCGCCACGCGCATTTTCGGGCTGCTGGATACACCCAGCCGCGTGCAGGACCCCGCCCAGCCGCAGCCGATGAAACGCGCCGAGGGCGAAGTCGAATTCGAGGACGTCTTCTTCAAGTACCGCGACCGCGAGCCAGTGCTGAACGGTTTGTCCATGCGCGTCAAAGCCGGCGAGATGATCGGCATCGCGGGCACAACCGGCGCGGGCAAGAGTACGCTGATCAAGCTGCTGCTGCGCCTTTACGACGTGAACGAAGGCGCCATCAAGATCGACGGCGTTGACCTGCGGCATCTGGCGCAACACGACCTGCGTCGACAGATCGCGCTGGTAAGCCAGGACGTGTTTCTGTTTCACGGAACGATCCGCGAGAACATCGCCTACCCGGGCGTGGACGTGAGCGACGAGCAGGTGATCGAAGCCAGCAAGCATGCGCAGTTTCATGACTTCGTCGAAAGCCTGCCCGGCGGCTATGAGACGGTGGTCGGTGAGCGCGGCATCAAGCTAAGCGGCGGGCAGCGTCAGCGACTGAGTATCGCACGGGCGCTGCTTAAGAACGCGCCGATTCTCGTTCTCGACGAAGCTACCAGCAGCGTGGACACCGAAACCGAGCGCATGATCCAGCAGAACCTCGAAGAGTTAACGGCCGGACGCACGGCGCTGGTAATCGCCCACAGGCTCAGCACGATCCGCAAGGCCGACCGCATCATCGTCATCAAGGACGGCCGGGTCGAAGAAGAAGGCAGCCACGACAAGCTGGTAGACAAAGGCGGCACCTACGCCGAGTTGTGGGCCGTCCAAAGCGGCAGCCCTGCTGCATCTGGAAACTAAAGTAGCACAGGCATTCCTGCCTGTGTGGCTGGTTTGTCGCAGCAACTGAGCTGCGACCACAGGCAGGAATGCCTGTGCTACTGCCTGCGGAAAACACGACGCTTTCTTGTAATGCACCCGCCTCCGATTTGCAGGCGAGACGCCCGCAACACGTTGCTAAACTCTGTGCGGAGGACACTCATGCGAACATTGCTGATTCTCGCGCTTTTCTGCGCGCCGTTTTTACATGCACAAGACGACCCCGTTGTCGGTCCTGCGCCCAAGCCGGGACAGGCCGAGTTCAAAGACGGCGAGGACGCGTTTACCGAAGGGCGCATGCAGGAGGCCGTCACGGCCTTCACCAAGGCACTCAACGCTCAACCCAAAAACGACGAAGCACTCGGCTATCGCGCGGCCGCTTACGTCGCGTTGGGCAAACTTGATGAAGCCTGGTCCGATGTCGAAGAGGCCGTCAAACTCAGCACAAACTTCAGCCTGGCCTGGAACACTCGCGGCTACATTCGCTGGCTGCGCAAAGACCTGAACGCGGCCATTGAGGACTACACCGCCGCCATCGCCTACGGCACCGACGACCGCCGCATCGACGACGCCGGGCGCGCCCAGATGTTCCAGAACCGCGGCATCGCCTATCAGGACGCCGGCAACACCGATCGCGCATTGCTTGACTTCAATAGCTGCATCGACCTGCAACCGAAGAACCCGGCGTTCTTTGAAAACCGAGGGCTGATTTTCGTCGACAAGCAACTGTTTGATATCGCCTTCAAAGACTTCGACCGCGCCCTTGAGCTTGACCCCAAGAACGCACGCGCCTATGTAAACCGCGCATCGGCCGCCCGCCTGATGGGTGATTATGAGCAGGCCGTGCGCGATTACAGCCAGGCCCTGCGCCTCCATGAAAACTATGCCCAGGCTCTGATCGGTCGCGGCTACACGTGGTTCGGATGGAACCGGCCTGAGCTGGCACGCAATGATTTCGCGGCTGCCTCTAAGGTTGAGGGCTTCGCTGCGGCGGGTGAAGTCGGGCTCGGCGACCTCGACCTCGCGAAAGGCGAATTGGCAGCGGCCGAGAAGCACTTCAAACTCGCGGTCAGTCTGGACCCTAACAATCTGGGTGCCCGCGCCGGTTTGGCGAGGACGTACCTGCAACAGCAGGACTTTGAGAACGCCAGCGTAACGGCGGCAACTTTGTGTGCCATGCAGCCCGGCGAAGCCCGGTACTGGAGCCTGCTGAGCGATGCGCGCATGGGTTCCGGCTCGTGGGAAGAAGCGTTGGTCGCTTTGAATCGCACGCTTGATCTAGTACCCGACGACGCCGGCACGCATGCGCGCCGTTTGCGTTGCTACGCCAAACTCAAGATGTTCAAGGCCGCCAACGGTGATGCGCAGTGGCTGCTGGAACGCGACTTCGGTAAAGGTTTGGTTGAATCCGCCCGCGTGCATGCCATTGAAAACGGCGCAGGTTCGTTGAATGGGATTGTGAACTCGCTGACACAGGCGAAGGCGGCGGGCGAAGATTTGTCGGCGCTCGCAGACGACCCAGACTTTGCTGCGTTCAAGAAAGACCCGAAGTTCAAAGCGCTCGTTGGCAAGTAATCTGAGCGCGAAGCAGTTTGCATCGCAAACGCTGTGTAGCGGGCGAGCGTCACGGCAATTCACCAAGTGAACGCAGTGTATAAGGCCCTCGCTCCCAGATCGGGTTGGTCTGTGCGGGCTGGGTTTGTAGCATCTGCGTCCCCCTAATGAAGCGTTAGTAAGGGGCTGGCGGTTTGCCGCTCGCTTACGCTTCGCGCTCAACGAATCCACGGAGATAGGCAATGGCGGCACAGGTTCTTGACGGCAAGGCGATGGCGAAGCGGTTGCGTGAAGAGTTGGCGGCGGAGTTCGCTGAACTCAAGTCAAAAGGCCACGCAGCACACCTTGTAAGCCTCAGCATCGGCAGCGACGACAGCAGCGACTGGTACGTCAACAACCAGAAAAAGCAGGCCGAGAAACTGGGCGTGGAATACACCGCCGAGCGCATCCCCGCCGACAGCACCTTTGAGCAGGCCGCCGGCAAGATCCGCGAAATCTGCGACAACGCCGAAGTCACCGGCATGATCCTGCAACTGCCTGTGCCCAAACACCTAGACGGCAACGAGTTGGCCAAGGTGATCACGCCCGAGAAGAACGTCGAAGGCGTTGACCCGGACAACCTCGGTCTGATCGTCA
Source organism: Planctomycetota bacterium (assembly GCA_020425695.1). Classification (GTDB taxonomy): domain Bacteria; phylum Planctomycetota; class UBA8742; order UBA2392; family UBA2392; genus JACKID01. Next base: position 43,689 of record JAGQRE010000012.1, on the reverse strand, counting down.
TGAACCAGTACCGCAATATCCCCTGCACCGCCCGCGCGGCCATAGAGCTGGCGGCCGAAAGCGGCATCGAGTTCAAGGGCAAGCGCGCCGTCGTTCTCGGGCGCAGCATCATCGTAGGCAAGCCGTGCGCGCTGCTGCTACTTGATAAGCATTGCACGGTAACGGTCTGTCACTCACGCACAGAAAACATGGCAGCCATCGCCGCTGAGGCCGACATCCTGGTGACCGCCATGGGCGCCAAACCCGGCATGGTAACCGGCGATTTCGTAAAGCCCGGCGCAGTGGTGGTAGACGTAGCAACCATCGCAACCGAGGACGGCAAGTACAAGGGCGACTGCGACTTCGACAGCGTAAACGAGAAGGCCGGCTGGTTAAGCCCAGTCCCCGGCGGCGTAGGCAGCGTGACCACGCAGATCCTGTTCAAGAACACACTGGAAACACTCAAGCGCCAGATTGGCTGAACGAAACGAGCTGCTGGATCGCGCACTAAGGGATGCCCTCGTGACGGAAGCCGGTGCGCCAGACGAAGAAACAACCGCTGTGCGTCCTAGACGCAGACGTAACTCAATTCGGTTCGCGAAGTACATGTTCCCGGACCGCTTTGCGCGCTTCCTACATAAACTAACCAACGCGTACCGGCGCTACGGAAAGCTCGACAAGTTTAGCATTCTTCCGGAACCCGAATGGCTTACAAATCTTCTGTCGACTTGTTTTGAAGCGAGCACTCACACTGAAGAAGGGCGCAGCACGGTGTTTACGCTGGTGGACCGCGTGCCGATGCTCAAGTATCGACGCGGTCCACTCGCGGGTCCGTTCATTCATGCCCTGTCCGAAACTAAAATCGAGCCTTCCGTAGAATTTGATGTGCAAAACCTGCGCCGCTTGGCACCGGCCGCCGAAGCGAGCAATAGTGCAATCATGTACAGCATTTTGTCTTCGGGGCCGCCTTGGATAGGCCAGAGCATAGTAGGGCTATTGCACCTCGGTCAGTACGATTGGGATCCGCTAAGAGGGAACGACGCATCTTTGGATGCCATTCGATCCTCCTTGTTGATTCGGGTCTTCGGTCCAGGGGACATTGCAGTTGCCTTTGGACGCAGGATTCTCGCGAGACTTCAACACGGACAAGTAGTGCGTAGCAACGTAATGCCCTTTAAGGCGAGCATCCTCGAACCAATCTTTGAACCAGCCATTCTTGGGATAGTTACACCCGGCCAGTGGGATCAAAAAGGAGATCGACTCCCGGATACACCCCAATTCAGATCGGCAGTACAACGTTGGATTCACATCGCATTAGACACCCTGCTGGCCGACATGAAACGGATGAGGCACGGAGGGACAGTGTTGTTTGTTCCGGAGCCTGTGCATCGGGACACCAACTGGCAGACACTTGGACTGAAAGTGAAGTACGAAACAAGTGCCTCCAAGGGCCTTTCGTCGGGAGTTTTTCATACCTCTCAGCGCCAAGTGCTTTGGGATTGGGTCCGGCGACATTTCACTAAACGTAGGAAGCGCAAACGGGACAGTCGAAATGACTGGCAGATGGCCCAAAGGTACGAGGCAGACCTAAGTGCCCATGCGGGACTATTGAGAGATGGAGTTCGAGAGGTTGCAGGGTTTACGGCTGTTGATGGCGCAGTGATATTGTCCAGCCACTTGACGGTTCGGGGGTGGGGCGCAGAAATCATAATCGCCGAAGGAGAAGGACCGCCAGAATTCGACTTGGTACAGGGTGAGGATGCACGATATCGGCGGACGGTGAATATGACGGGATACGGTACTAGACATCGGTCAGCAGCGAGATTCGTTGCATCACTAAAAGGCTCCATGGCGCTTGTAGTATCACAAGACGGCGGTGCGAAGCTTCTCGCAAATGTCAATGATCGCCTAATTCTCTGGCAAAACGTAGAACCGTCGACTTGGATAGGCTAAGCGGACCAAAAGCACGAGACTGCTACTTCCCGCTAGTTTTCGTCGTTCGCATCGGCAAACAACGGCAATCACTATTCGGTCACCACTACTGCGCCGAGGTTCTTTTCGGTGTATGGGGGCAGGTCTACCTGGAAGACTTTGTCGGGGTTGGCCCAGTCGCTGCCTTCTGCCCAGATCATGATGTAGACCGGGCCTGAGGGCGCCATGTCTGTTTCGCAGATTCCGTTGTAGCCGGCCTTCATTACGTTCTCGCGCTCGCTTTCCGGCACCTGCCCGGCCGGGTGAAACGTCACGAGAAACTCTGCGTTCTGGATTGGCGCGCCCGTTGCATCAACACACTGGAAGATCAGTTTTGTGGCGGCGCTCAGCGTGTAGCTCAGTTTCACGTCGCCGTCGTCCGTCATCGCAAAGCTTTGGGCCACGGGCGCTACTGACAGCTTCGGGTAGTTCTCGGGTGACTCGACGCGCACGTCGTAATCACCCACCGGCACAAAGAAGTCGATGAAGTCGGTCTGCTTGCCTGTCAGGTTGCCGTTGTAGGCGCGCTCGATAGTTCCGCTGCCGCGTGGGCGCAAGCGCACACGATAACGCGCTTCACCGTTGGTCGGGTCGGGTGTGCCTGAAGCGCGCACGGCGGTCACACGCAGGTGCCCGGTGCGAATATCCAGCGCAAGGGAAGTCTCACCCGAGACGTCCACTTCAGCGACATAGGGCGCGTGAAAGGCCGCTGATTCCGCCACCAGAAACCACTTGCCGTCATACACATTCTGCCACGTGTACTTGTTGCCGTCGGTTGTCTGGGGCGGACGGTACTGAAAGTCTTCGACACTTTGGCGCAGGTTGATGGCCGTGAACTCGGCCTCTTTGCCAGCCAGCGTCAGCGTGACGTTCAGGTTCCCGAGTGATCGCGGGTTGTTCGGCAGTACGCTTTTGTTGTCGCTCTCGGTCGGCTGCAGGGTGACGCTTTCCTGCGAGATGCCGCCGGTCGGCTTCACTGATGCAGAACCTTCATAGCGCTGCGAGTCACGGTTGGCGGCAAAGGCCACGACTGTTTGCTGATCCTTCGGCAGTGTCAGACGAATCATGCCGCCCGTGCCGGTGCGTTGACGCATGCGAGTGGCCGGTATCACGCCCATGGCGCGTGTGGTTGCAGTCAGGTCAACTTCGTACTCGTGGAAACGGCCGCCGGTGCTGGTGTCCTCCTGGCCGGGCTTCTGGATGCTGAGCTCAACTTCCTCGGGCGAGGTGCTGTCGGGGAAGTAGATGAAGAACTCTACCTGCGCATACTCAAGCGGCTGCAACACGAGCGAGACGTGCTCGACGTCGGTTGCACCTTGCAGACGGACCATTTCCTCGGCCGGCTGGTAGTTGCTGGCCAGTGAGCGCAGACGGTACTCGCCCGGGTACAGATTGGCGAAGCGAAACAGCCCGCGTTGCTCAGGTACGGCCTGAGGTTGCGACGGCACCAGATGCCACCCCAGCGGGCCGGATTTCACGTCCAGTGCCAGCAGCGCAAACGGCAGGATTGTCCCACGCGTGTCAGCGACTGAGACTTCAATGCTGCAGCCCGGTGTGGCGACTTCTTTCGGTTCAAGCGTTTCCAGTTCATCCACGCGCCCTTCGGCCAGCGTGCGCATCACTCCGGGCTTTACCGGTGGCAAGCGTTCGCCGTCCGGGTCACGCGGGTTGGGGCCGGTATGGGTCTCGTTGCCGTTGTCGGTTTTAGTTCCGCGGGGGTTGCTGCGGTCGACCTTCTCGCGGATTGACGTACCAGTGCTGCGCGTTGTTCCGTCCGTCCCATCGCCTGCCAGAGGAGCACCGAACGAACTTTCAGGATCGACGGCGTTGCCACCCACCGCCGTCTGCGGAAGCGCTGTCGCGGAGCTGCTTGACGTAACGAAGCCTACCCCAAGCCCGAACAGTGCCGCCAACAGCAGCGCTGCGACAACAATCACCGGGAAGGAATTCAGCCTTTGGGCAAGCCTCATGCGTTCTCCGAGGGCGTATTATAGCCGATTGCGCCCTCTGCAACCCTCTATGTAACGGATGAAATGCGCGGTCGTCTAATTTGGACTAAATCTATCCACTTTTTTCGCTGGAAAGTTCAACAGTGACGGACCAATTGATACGATGAATTACGTGTGGGGGGCGACCGCAGCTTAGCGGAGCCCGAAGATGACAGGCATAAGGACCGAAATGGGCCATAACAAATATACCGGCGACCTCCGCGATGTAACGCGGTACACGGCCGGCAATGTGCAAATCAACATCGCAAAGCACAGCGGTTACTGCTGGGGCGTTGACCGCGCTTATGAGCAGACTGTCGCTACGGCGAACACCAAGGATGGCCCGGTCTATACCTTCGGGCCGTTGATTCATAACCCACAGACGATCGACCTGCTGAACAGCAAGTACGGCGTTGACTATATTGAGGAAGTCGACGACGAGCGCGCGCAGGAAGGCAGCACCGTCATCATCCGTACGCACGGTGTGCCGCCCGAGGTGCAGGACCAGTTCCGCGACAAGGGCGCCGAGGTAATCGACGCAACGTGCCCGTACGTGCGTGTGACGCAGAACTACGCCCAACTGCTGCACAAGCAGAAGTACCACGTGGTAATCATCGGCGACCCGAAGCACCCGGAAGTGATCAGCATTCTCGCCTACGCAAAGGGCGAGGGCACGGTCATCAAGGGCATGCAGGACATCGACAAGATTCCCAAAAACAAGCGCCGGTTGGGCGTCGTGGTGCAGAGCACGCTGATTCTCAAGAAAGTGAACGAGATTGTGAACGCGCTGCTGGCGCGTGCTCAGGAAGTCCGCGTGTTCAACACGATCTGCTACGTAACGACCGAACGCCAGGAAGACGCCGAAACCATAGCCAAGCAGAACGACCACGTGATCGTGATCGGCGGCAAGGCCAGCAGTAACACCAAGAAGCTGGCGATCGTGGCGGAGAGTTTCGGCGCCAAGGCACAGTTGATTGAGAAGCCGCAGGAGATCGATTTCGCCGAGCTGAAAGAAGCGAAGAGAATCGGCATCCTCGCCGGCGCCAGCACGCCGAACTGGCTGATCGACCGCGCCCGCGACATGTTGATCGAACACTTCACCAAAGTAGCCGTAGCAAGCTAGCGAACTGAATTCTCAAGCACGCCCGCCAACCGGTGGGCGTGTTCTATTGTTAGGCACTTGCTACGCGCTAGCATCACGTGCATGGCGAACGCGTTTCATACGCTGACAGTTGCCGAGACACTGACGAAGCTTGAGTCGTCACTAGACGGGCTCAGCGACGCAGACGCTGCAGCGCGCCTCACCCGCGACGGGCGCAACGTGCTTCCCCCGCCCAAGCGCACATCGTGGTTGGTGATACTTGCGCGCCAGTTCGCTGGGCCCCTGATCGCCGTACTGATTGCCGCGGCCGTCGTGTCTGTTGTGCTGAGAGAGTACGGTGACGCCGGCTTCATTGCCGTGGTGCTGGTGTTCAACGCGCTACTCGGCTTCTTTCAGGAAGTAAAAGCAGAACGCGAGATCATCCGGCTGTTCACACTGATGCGCACAACCGTACGCGTTGAGCGTGACGATGAACTGCGAGAAATCGACGCCGCCGAACTCGTGTGCGGCGATATCGTATGGCTCGAAAGCGGCGCGCGAGTGCCGGCCGACATTCGCGTCGTTCAAGAACGCGATGTCAATGTGGACGAATCAGCGCTCACCGGCGAAAGCCTGTCCGTAAGCAAGACGACCGCTCCCGGCAGCGACCCTAAGGCAATTCCGGCCGAGCAACACAACATGCTGTTTGCAGGTACCAGCATCACCCGTGGTCGTGCCGTGGGTGTCGTGACCGCAACCGCCACCAACACGGAGTTGGGCGAGGTCGCCCGTGAGCTTGAGTCAACGCTTCGCGGCAAACCGCCGCTTGTCACCCGAATCGAAAAGTTGAGCAAACAGGTCGCCATCGGCACGGTTGGCGGATGTCTGCTGGTTTTCGGCGTCGGCGTCGCCCGAGGCTTCCCGGTCGCCGAGACCTTCCTCATGGGCGTGGCGCTGGCTGTAGCCGCGATTCCCGAAGGGCTTCCGGTCGCGATTACGTTGGCGCTGGCTGTCGGGCTGAAACGCATGGCATCGCGCAAAGTATTGGTACGTCGCCTTGAAGCCGTCGAAGGGCTTGGCTCGTGCACGGTAATCTGCACGGACAAGACCGGCACACTGACAATGAACGAGCTGACCGTGAACCGCATCGCTACGCCGCGCGGACTTCACGAAGTGACCGGCGCGGGCTATTCACTAAGCGGCGAGTTCCGTGTGCTGGAAGGTAAACAGGAGGACCCCGGGCTGGACTCCGTACTCGAAAGCGCCTGTTTCGCCAACGAGGCAACGCTTGCCCGCGATGAACAGACGGGCAAGGCGCAAGTATCCGGTGACCCGACAGACATTGCACTGCTGGTCGCCGGGCGAAAACGCGGACTCAAGCGGGAGAAGCTCATTGAGCATCATCCGGAAGTCGCAACGCTTCCATTTGAGAGTGAGCGTCAATTCGCCGCCAGTTTCAATCAGCAGGAAGACACCGTCGTCGCGCACCTGAAAGGAGCGCCGGAACGAATCCTGGCCATGTGCACCGATGCAGGCGACGCGCCACTGGATGTAGAAAACGTCCGACGACAGATAGCGGAGTTGTCCGCCGGTGGACTACGTGTGCTTGCCATTGCCCGCGGTGTCGCGTCATCGGACGTTGCGCACAGCTCCGTCCCCGTTGTGCCTGAGAAGCTGTCGTATCTGGGGCTGATCGCCATGAGAGATGCGCCGCGCCTTGAGGCTCAGACTGCGATTCGCGCCTGTCACGACGCCAGCATTCGCGTCATCGTGGCAACCGGCGACCACGCACTGACAGCGGTCGCCGTTGCCATCGAGCTCGGCGTCGTTGAGGAAGGCGCGAATTCGATAACCGGCCAGGACATCGAGGCAATGAGTGACGAGGAATTCCACCAAGTCGTCCGCGACACAAATGTGTTCGCCCGCGTCACGCCATCGCACAAGCTTCGACTTGTGAATGCACTCAAGGAACAGGGCGAGTTGGTTGCCATGACCGGCGACGGCGCAAATGATGCCGGTGCGTTGAAAGCTGCAAACATAGGCGTCGCTATGGGACTGCGCGGCACAGACGTCGCGAAAGAGGCCGCGCGAGTTGTGATCACTGACGACAACTTCGCCAGCATCGTGGCCGGTATTGAAGAAGGGCGAATAGTCCACGAGAACGTTCGCAACGTAGTAGCGCTACTGGTAATGACAGGCCTCGGTGAGGTGTTCGCGATCCTGTTCGCGATCGTGATCGGGCTGCCGATGCCACTCACGGCCGTGCAACTGCTTTGGGCAAACCTTGCCACGGAAGGGCTGCAAGTCGTCGGGCTGGCCCTAGAGCCCGGCTCGCCGGGGATTCTGAAGCGACCACCCCGACCGCCGGATGAACGAATCTTTAACCGGATGATGATCGTGCGCACGATTCTTGTGTCAGTGGTGATTGGCGTTTCGATTACAAGCACACACTGGTACCTGCTGGAAGTGGCGAATTTCAATGTCTTCGCTGCCAGCAACATGGTGCTGTTGCTGCTGGTACTGATCGAGAACATCCACATCGGCAACTGCCGCAACGAGCGTCGGTCCGGCTTTGCGAACTCGCCCCTGCGAAACCCCTGGCTGCTTGGCGCTGCTGTGACGGCTCAGGGTGTTCACCTGTTGGCAATGAACTGGGGGCCGACACAAAGGCTGCTGGGCATTGAACCTGTAAGTGTTGGTAGCTGGCTGGCTATGTTCGCGATCAGCTTGAGCGTGCTGGTAGTCGTCGAGTTGCACAAGCTGTGGTTGTGGTGGAGAGGGCGCGAAACTGGTTCCCGCGAGCAGACAAGTCTGTTACATGCCGTGAACTAGTTTGCCAACTACAACCAGGCCACTGCCGATCATGGCGACTATGTTCGCGCTTATCAGCACCCAGTTGCGAAGCGCGATGCCGTACGCAAACCAGCTCGCGACAGCCCAGAACGCGACGATGAATGCCGGCAGGCTAACGTCGTTTGCGCTGCCCCTGCTGAAGATCTCATAGGCCTGAATATAGAAGAACAGGTTGCCGCCGATCCCGACGACGTACATGTACCACTGGAACCAGCGCGGAAGTTGCTTCGGAAGATTGGCGGCGTCACTCATTAGAAGTCGAGATAGATGCCGATGCGTATGCGGGTGCTTTGCCCGCTGGCGTAATTCGGGTCGCTCTTACTTACGCGCCCAAAGCCGTTGAGATCATAGTTTTCGCGCTCGCTGACCGTGAATTCGCCGAAGACCGTCAGTGTCGGGAACACTCTCACAGCCAATGCAAACTCGTAGCCCTTGATGTTCGTGTTCAGTACTTCGCTGTTGAACTCAGGGATGACCGAATCAGCTTCGATGTAGAAGTAGTGAAAGCTGAACTTGAAGTCCCAGCGGTTCTCGAAGCGCTCCATTCCCCAGCTAATGCCCGCGTCGAAGGCTTGGTCGTTGCGCTCGGAAGTTCCTTCAAACTGCTCATTGGCATGCAGGTTCAGCAGCCCGTGAAACCAGGCCTTCACCCGTGCGCGACGCGTGCGCAGGATCACGAGCTCGGTGTAGACCTCGGCCACCAGAAACTCGGAATGCACCAGTCCATCGGCACCCAGAACGTTTGTCGTCTTGTCGAGATAGCCAACACCGAGGTTACTGGCGATGCCTTCTTCACCATCAAACCAGTGCAAGCCGGCCATCAACCGAAGTTCAAACTCGCTGTTCACTTCCGGCGCGATGGTCCCTTCCGGTGTGAGGGTCGGCTGCTCAAACGGCGCCAGGTCAATTCGAAACTGCCCGCCGACATAGATGGGTTGTGTCTCCGCAGTCGGCGACGGTAGCCCAAGATTGTTCTGCGCAAGGTAACCCTGGACGCTCGTGATCTGGATCCGTGGCACAAGTCGTGCGGCGGCATCGGGCAGGAACCGGTCGAAACGCACGCTCTCGGCCAGCCCCTGAAAGTGATAATCGCGGTCAAACAGAATGTCCGTGCCGTTCCACGGGTTTGGAAAGCGTCCCAGTGTCACCTGCAAGGTGCGGTTCAATTCAAGATCTACCAGAAAGCGATCAAACGAGACACCGACGCGCGAGCCGTACCCCGGAAACGGCAGCCACGAAAGTGTCGGCGCGGGCTTGCCATTCATATCCAGCACCGAAGTTGTCAGGCGCATGTCGTAGCGCAGAAGCTGTTCGTCCTGCTGGAACGCCGTGCCGAAGACGCCAAGATGAAGCCGAAACTCCGGACGGTTGAATGTTTCCGTCTGGCTTTCGAACAGCATGTGGTAGCGCAACCCGATGTCACCGTAGACCTGAACCAGCGATTGATCACGCAGTTCCGCATCGAGGGCGTCGCGCTCGCGGTCTTCGACGCGGTCACGCAGATTGGCAAGTTCGGTTTCAAGACGAGTGATGCGCTGGCGAAGCTCTTCCTCACTGTCGTCCAGCGCCGCTTGCGCCAGCAAAGGCGCAGCGCTGAGGAGGCCGAACAGCAGCAGAAGAATGAATCGAATCACGCCGCCCACTTCATCAGTACCCAGATAAAGAGGGCGCCCAGCGCGAAGGTCACGCCTGCGATTCCCGCCAGCGTTGGCCACAACATTTCCTGGGTCCAGCCTTCCCATATCTCGTTCTCTTGGGGCGCGACTCGCGTTCTCTCAGAGGCCGGCATTACCACCGTGGCCGTGCGCCGACTATCCAGCACCTCCCACAGGCGGTCAAGGTCGGACGCGAGTGTTGAACTTGCGGCCGGTCGAGAAGTTGGTTCGGGCTCACGTTCGGGTTCCGGTGCAGGCTCTGTGTCAAACTCCGACTCATTGAGGCGGGCGCGGCCACTGCGTCGCGAGTATTTTGCTACGCGAACTGACGAAGCGCGAGACGGGCGGTCGTCATCGTCATGCTCGGCTTCCAGATCTTCTTCATCGTGATCGTCGGCATGATCGTCGGCCAGTATCTCACGCCAGCGTGACGAGGCCGCGACCAGCACATCAACGTCTTCTTCTTCATCTGACGCGTCGGTTACGGTCGCTTCCTGGCGACGCGAAACCTCGTTCAGCAGCTCCGTAAGAGAAACCGGCGCGCTCTGGGCCGTACGCTCCAACTCCGCGATCAGCTCGCCGATCGCGCTTGTCGGGACACGATTGGCCGCCCGCCGTGATTGGCGCGGATGCACTGAAACGTCTTCGGACTCAGTTCGATGCGCGCTTAGCGGCGTGACCTTTGCCAGCGTCGATTCCGACTCGGAAGCCTGTGGAAGCTCTTCGAGGTCCGTTCCTGCATGATCGTCCTGCGGGTCATCAATCGCTTCGGACATTTCGTTGCGAACGGCAGAGCGGCGCGCACTCAGGGCAACCAAATCTGTACGCGACTGCTCAGATGCTTCCCGCAACTTCAAAGCCACTGATTCGGCTTGCTCGATCAGCCGCAGCGTCTCTTCGCGCTCCTGTTTCAGTCGTTGGGACAGCGAGTCAGTGATCCGCTGAACGCGAGCGCTGGAGGCAGTCTCCGCCCGACGACTGGCGCGTACCGGTTCGGGTACGCTTGGGTACTCGTCAGTGTCACGCGCACGCCGCTCGCGCGTGTCGCGTTTCACCTTTTCGGTAATCTTGCGCTCTTCCACGTCTTCCGCGACATCCAAAACAGCTTCCGGCTCGTCCTCCAGTGCTGACGTCGCTTCTTCGTCTACCGTATCGTCGCCATCACGCTCGTCTTCTTCAGAGCTTCCGAGAAGCGATGGCTCAAAGTCAGGCCCTGGTTCGAAACCTGCCTCGAACTCCTCAGCAAACTGGTCTGACTCAATCTCGGGAACAATTCGTTCCGATGCCCGCGGCTCAGGCTTCAGTTTGAAGTCGGTGTTTACTTCTGAGGGACTCGGCAACGGCTCGGGTTTGGGCTCGCGGCGGGTTTCAACCGACTTTCGCTCCGTACCCGTCGGGTAGTCGAGACTTGTGTCTGACGGCGCTTCAAGCTGGGGCGGGCCCTCCTGGGCCGGCTGCAACTCGGCCGTGGTATCACCTGTATGACTATCGCTCTTGGCCAGGATTTCAGCCACGTAGAAGCGTTGCGTATCCTTACCTGACGCGACCTTCTCGTCGCCGAGTGGCTCCAGCCCCTGGGGCTCGCCCGCCACCGTTGCTGCCTTCTCGATCGCCATTTGGTCTTTGTCGAGCTTGTCAGTGCCCTCCGGCTGCGGCAACGGCGGTGGTCGGCGATCGTCTTCGTTGAACTTGTCCGTCTCACGCTTATCGGCGTCATCCAGGTCGGACTCAGCTTCCAGCGGTAGCGCATGGACAATGCGAGTCTCAGCCTCGGACCCGACAGATGTCAACGCAGGTTCAGCCTCCTCACCAAAGGCAGGGACTGGATCCAGACTTAGGGAATCACCCTGTTCAGAAAAGATTTCCGACGCCGGGCCGGGCTTCAGTGTGTCTGTCTCCGACTCGTCCTCGCTGAAGAGGTCGGGTGCGATGGTGTCTTCCTGCTGCTCCAGGCTGTCGGGACGAAGCCCGAGAGGCTGCGTGCTGTTCACGACCTTGGGCGAGATTGTCGGGAAACCACCCGAGTCTTTCTTCTTTTCGTAAAGGCTCTGGGTCTGGTTGTAGAAATTCACTGTGTCGCGAACGACAGCGTTTGGATCGGCGGCACGGGGGTCGACGTCACGACGGGGTTCAACCTTGCTTGTGATTCGCTCCGACTCAGCTTCTTCGGGAAGAACGCCGGTTTCCTCTTCGTCAGACGGCGAGAGTTCGTCAAAGTTGATGCGGTCTTCGTCGGAGACGCGATGAATGTCCTCGGGCTCAAGGATTCCCGTGTCGCCCGAGCTTTGCGGAATCACACTCTGACGAACCGGAAGCTCATCGGTGTGCGGACTTACGGTCGGCAGAGAAGACTTTCGCTCGAGGATGTCGGTATCGACTTCCTCCTCCTCGTCTTCATCGTCCTCGTACTCTTCCCCATCGCCTTCGTCGCCGGAGTCTTCGTAGGACGTATCCAACTCTGGCGAAGTCAGGTCGGGCACGCTGTCGAGCGCCTCAGGCTCTACGGCGTCCGGGTGTAGCGTTGCCGCCGACGGCTCGAAGCTCACCGGCTGCAGTTCGTCCCCAGCCGGTTCAAGCAGCTCGGCCTGCAGCGGCTCGGGCTCGAAGGCCGGTTCAGGGAACATGTCGTCCTGATCGAAAGCCGTGTCGAATAGAGTGTCTGAACCGTTGTCCGAATGCTGCCCGTTGCCTCCGGCCTTGGTGCTTTCCGGTGCCGGTGCAACTTCAGTATCGCTGCTGCGGGTCGGGACTTCCGTCTGGTTTCGCGGGATCTCGGTCGAGGCGCCGTTGCCATTTCCGTTACCGGAAACAGTGTCCAGATACGTGCCATCACTGACGGGTTTCAGCTGCCCAGCGCCCTCAAGAAATCGCGCCAGCGCAGAGCCATACTCGGCCTGCTCACCGGGGAAGTGCCCCGAGAGGTCTGTTCGCTTCGCTTTTCCCAGTTCGCGCGGCATGGCAACCGAAATAGAGACCAACCCGAAGTATACCGATAATTCGGGCGTACTGTGCGCAAGATTTGTGAGTGATACGGGTTACGGCTTCAGCCAGATGAACTTGCCGTCCATTGTGATCGCCCGCTGCCCCTTATCGGTTACTGACGTGCTGCGCGCGGCATAGCCGGAATCGGCCCCCGGGGCGAGTTCGAGCATGATTACTCGCTTGTCGCTATGGTCTATCCAGCCGAACAACCCTTGTTCACCGGTCGGGTCTTTCACGTTCAGCCACTCCGAGGAAATCTTGCCCAGCGTGTCCGGCCAACTTCCGAGTGCCCGCACATAGTCTTTGAGACGCTTCTGGATGATACGCAGGCGTTCGTCGCGCTTGGCGCTCAGTCGCTCGTCCCGGGTCGACACAGCGCTCTCCGTCAGCGCCCAGCCGTGCTGATCACGGGCGAGCTTCAGATGAAGGAGCGTCCCGTCGGGGCGCAGCAAGCGGAACTCCGCACCGAACCAGCATTCGTCGTTCAGACACGTGACATCCAGGCCCCAACTCCGGAACGCGACCGGTATCGCCCCGATAGCATCGCCGTGGCGTGTCGCGTCAGCGGCTATTTCAAACTCCTCGCGGGCCAGCTCGTACGCCGCCTGCAAGGTTGTCACGCCGCCGCCATCAAACCCGTATCGTAAGCGATAACTGCGACCTTTCAGACGTCCCCAAAACGACAGGTGCATCGCGAGGCAGCTTTCGGGTAGCTGCGGCAGCAGCACGTCGTTCATCAGATCGAGCGGCTGCGGCCCGGAATCGAAGTAGTTCCGCCCGTTGGCCCGTCGCGCATAGATACTTGAGCCGCCGTCAAGAATATCGGCGGTCAGGGCCTGGTCGCCGAAGCCCATCATCACGGCCAACTCCGCATCGTTCCCCGCCAGCATCGCCTTGTATGCACGCCCGAGATCATGCTCACGTGTGACGGTACCCGTCGCGACAAGCCACGCCTCCGGGTCCAAGTACGACGCCAGCTTCACCGCTCGCGCCGCCAAACCGGCGTCTTTGTTCAAGTCACTGCGCAATCGATCGATATCGCCAATTCGCATGGCTCGTTCGGCCGATGCGAGTGTCCGTGGCGCTGGCGGCGGGTAAGGCTCAGCGGGGCTACAAGCGCCCAAAACAAGCAGCACGAGTGCCGCCGTTGCGAGCACTCGTGCTGTTGGTTGCTTCAACATAACTAGCCCGTGGCTAGGCTGACTTGGTCGTCAACTTCTTGAGGCGCGACTTGATGCGATTCGCGCGGCTCGTCGGAATCACGTTGCGCTTGGCGGCTTTGTCCAGCTTCGACTCGACTGCTGAAAGAAGCTTGCCGGTGCCTTCGTCGTTCTTGGTCGCCGCGGTACGGAAGCGCTTGATGCTGGTGCGCAACTCAGAGCGAACGGTACGGTTATGCAGGCGCTGCTTCTCCGCCTGACGAATGCGTTTCTTTGCCTGGTTTGTGTGTGCCATTGCTTCCTCAAGCCTTTCAAGACAGGCGGAGAAGTGTAGTAATTCCGGGTACCCCTGCAACGGGGCAGTCGGAAATCCAGTCAGCGTTTTCCGTGCGAGCTTTACGCAGGTTCAGGGCTAGTTTTGCTCGGCCTTGGCGGCTGCGCGGCGCTTTTCGATCTCGGCTTTGCCCAGCTTGCGCGTGTCTTCAACCTCAGTCCAGGCGCGTTCAAACTCTTTCACCAGCTCAGCATCTGTCGGGCTAAGCTTTGGCTTCACGTCCCTGAGTTCGGTCTCGGCCTGATCGGGCTCACCCATTTGCACGAGGCATCTGGCCATCAGCAGGCGAACTTCAGCAACCTGGCGCTCGGAAGCGTTCCGCCCTTCGAGTGACTTTTGAAACAGGGCGTAGGCCTTCGACCAACGCCCCGTTTCAAATTCGTCTTTGCCTTTGTCGATCTCGGTCACGTGTACCGCCTATCGCATCCGCTTAAGCCGGGGTGCCGCCCTTCAAGTGCTCAATCCGCGCTTCAACATCGCGGAACTCCATATCCTGCATGTACAACTCGCGGAACTTGTCGAGGGCGCCCGGTACATCGCCCTTCTTTTCCATCAGTTCGGCTTCGAAGTACATCAGGTCCTTCTGCAGATCTTCGTCGCCGTCCGTCAGCTGCTTCTCAACCTGCTGGAAAGCCATCTCGGCCATCTCGATCCGACCCATCGTCAGCAGGCACTGGCCCATCATCAGCCCGGCCTTCTTGGAGAACTTGGGGCTCTTCACGGCCTTCTGGAACTGCTTGAAGGCTTCAGACTCATTGCCCGCATCGAACAGCGCCTGCCCGTAGTGGAAGCGCTTATCCAGGTCGGTCGGGGCGGCCTGAACCTGCATGCCCCAATCCTCAAGCTGGAATTTCTTCCGCTCTTCCCGGAACTCGTTAGCTTTGGCCTGATAGGCAGCAGCCTTCGCAGGCTCAGCGTGGGCCTTCTTGATGCACAGCTGGATCATGCCGTCGTAGTACTGATTCTTGTACTTTGACGCCAGTTCACCAACTTCTGAGGCACTTGGGTCAACCTTCATGAAGTCCATCAAGCGCTTGTAAGCTTCGAGGTACTTCTTGCGCTTCACCAGGATCTCGCCCACAGAGCGAATGGCGCGACGGTCCAGCGGGTTTTCCTGCAACTTCTTTTCTTCTTCGGCAAGCAGAAGCTCGGCGTCTTCTTCTGTGATCTGGCCTGAGCGCATCTTTTCAAGCAATGTCGCCTCATCGCGGTTGCGAACGAGGTCGTAGGACGACTTCGCGCCTGACACGCCCGCGTTGTAGTTCTTGGCGGCAAGCTCTTTTTGCAGGGTCTGAATCTGCTTGTCGTTGGGAGCGAGTTTCGCGGCCCGGGCAAGAATCTTGGTCGCTTCCTGCCCCTTGCCGACTTCGCCGTATTCCTTGGCCAGAAGCATGAACAGCTGAGGGGCAAGCTTTTCACCCTTCACGTCGCCCGCTTTGGCTGCGAACTCAAGTACCGCGCAGGCGCCTTCATGGTGGCCCATGGCAGCGAGCGTTTCAGCCACGCGCAGGTTGTACTTGATGCCCTTCGGGTCCTTTTCGACCAGCTTCTCGTACTCCACCAGCAGCTTTTCAGGGTTCTTTGAGATGGCGATGGTCTTCAGTCCGCCAAACCCAAAACCCTTCGGATAACCCTGCGCGTCATACTTGCGTATCAGCGCCAGGCGATAGTTTCGACGTGCCTCAGGGTTGCTCGGATCAGCCTCCATGGCCGACTGGTACATTTGGATCGCGTAATCGTAGTTACGCTTCTTGAGCGCTTCGTCGGCTTTCGCGATGAATTTACTTACATCCGCCATAAGGGCTTCCTCTGGGGGCTGTTCCCTATTTCTATAAACCGTTCCGGACTATTTATTGTGTCCATTGGCGTTGATTGTTGCAAGGGCAGGCCGCTTCTTGTCTGCCGACTTAAAGCCGCTAAAATTGGGCTTTCCGGGCTGACTGCCGGAAGAAAGGCGATTCGTTGCTAAAGATTGTCAAATATCCCGACCCGATACTCAGCACGCCGGCCGAGCCCGTCACTGAGTTCGGGCCGCGTCTTGAGCAAATCGTCGAAGAGATGTTCCTGACCATGTACCAGGAGCGCGGCGTGGGGCTGGCCGCGCCGCAAGTGGGCATCGGCAAGCGCATCTTCGTGGTTAACTGTGGCGAAGACCAGCCACCCGAAACTGAAATCGCCCTGATCAATCCGGAAGTCGTGAGCGTAGACGGCGAGCAGTGGGGCGACGAAGGCTGCCTGTCATTCCCCGGCATGTTCGCCAAAAAAATGCGACCCATGAAGGTCACGATGCGCGCCCAGAACGTCAAAGGTGAGTGGTTTGAAGTCACCGGTGAGAAGTTGCTGGCCCGCGCATTGTTGCATGAGCGCGACCACCTCGATGGCAACCTGTTTGTCCAGGACCTTGAGCCGGCCGAGTTCGTGAAGCTGCGCAAAGATCTCGACACGATGAAGAAGAACTACAAGCGCTCGCACGCTCGGGCATAGGACGCGCTACCAGATCAGCTTGCTGCAATCCATCACCGTGCCTTCGACGCACGTCTTCGCGTAGCGGAAGCCCTCGTCGGTGTCAGCCTTCACGCGCGCAACACAGCCGTTACACACGCCGTAGCCGCAGGCCATGATGCTTTCAAGGCTTGCGTAGCTTGGCACGCCGGCCTGAATGCAGATCTGCGCCACGGCATCCATCATCGCCCACGGGCCGCAGGTCAGCACCATGGCGGGCTTACCCTTGAGCGCTGCCAACTCAGCCTCAAGCAGCACCGTGACGCGCCCCTTCACACCAACGCTGCCATCTTCCGTCGCGATCAGCACGTTTGCGCCCGCATTCGCGAAGCGCTTCATGAAGCCCAAGTCGCGCTGGCTGCGTGCACCCGCTAGCAAAACAAGGTCGCGTGCGGGCTCACCGCCGCCCCACTGCCGAACACTATGCAGGAAAGGCGCCAGCCCGATTCCCCCACCGACCATGAAAATGCGGGTGTTCGGGTCTTCGGGCAGCTCAAACGCGTGACCAAGCGGACCGTTAAGATGAATACGATCGCCTTCATCCATCTGTGCCAGCATCCGCGTTCCCTGCCCCACGACATGCCCGAGAACACTCACGCCTGTAGGCCTGCCGCGCACGTCTTTGATCAAGTCAAAACTTGAGAACGGACGACGCAGCAACGGAAACAGCTCGTTGCGCACACGAATATTGAAAAACTGGCCGGCCTGCATACTTGCCGCAAGTTCGGGTGCTTCGAGGAACAGCTCAAAGTAACCATGCCCGAAATCGACACGTCGAGTGACCGTCGCGTCGTGCAGCAGTGGTTGGCGTTCTGTGGTCGTGCTCATGCCCGCACTATGCTTGCGTCGCTCGAATCGCGCAATGCGGATCAGCCCTGCTCGTCGTCATCCTGCGGTGGCTTGTAATCGTTTACGAGTGGGCCATAGGTCAGCATCAGGTTCGTGTAGATCTCGGGGCGCAGGCCTGCGTTCTTCATCAGCCACAGCGTGTACACCAGGTCGTCGGGGTCATCCTCAACGAGGTCGAACTGGAGTCGCGCGATCAACTTCATGGTGTAAAGCGGGTCGTCCGGTTTGGCCTCACGACAAAGGTCGTGTACCAGGTCGCGTTGCAGCCTGATCACATCCACGACAAGCCGATCCCACTCGCCGGTGCGACTGTTGGATGTAAGCCCGGTCAAAGCCGCCTGGGTTAGAAACAGACGCTCAAGTGTGTTCGGGTTGGTCGGCAGGCGCTTGAATTTGTGCGTACAGGCACGCACGTAGTACTCATAAACCCAGCGCATGGCTTGCGGGTCTATGTCCTGGGCCGCCGCCAGCGCCTCGGTGCTGATAGCGAATGCATCGCTCGACTCTTCACGCTTCCTCTGTTTGGCCAGACGCTCACCCAGATAGTTCGCGCACAACCCGAGGCTCATCTGAAGCTCATGGTCAAGCGGCGCGATCTCGACACCCTTGAGGTACCACTCCACGCCCTTGGCGTAGTTGCCGCCGCCGTAGTAGGTGTTGCCGAGGATCAGCTCAATGCGCCCGTCCTTAATGATCGGCAGGGCGTGCTCAATCAGCCATTGAGCCTGCTTCTCGCGGTCAGCGACCTCGTAGCAGGTCATCCACCAGCCGATCAGTTCGAAGTTGGCCGGCTGTACCCGGCGGGCCTGCTTGAGCCCCGCCTGCGCCCACTCGAATCGGTTGAAATGGCTTGTTGCGATCCAGCACAAGCGCCCGCGCAGCAACACGTCGTTCGGCGCCAGTGCGACACCCGCCCGGCCGACTTCAACGGCACGTTCCAGGTACTTGGCGCTTTCCTCATGACTGCTTTGGGAACTCGAAAGTGCGCGGAAGACTTCCATGCCGAACAGGGCGGCCCGCCCGCAGCGCGGGTCACGCTTCATCAGCGAATCAAAGGCAATCCAAGCCTTTGCAGGCTCGCCGGCCTCAAGCCCCCGCTGCAACTTGACGAACTCTCGCATCGCCTTGTCGTCGGTCGCCAGTCGGGGAATTGGCGCATGGGGAACCTGGAGCGTGTTGCCGGCCTCATCTTTCGTCGCACCGATACCTGCGCACAGTTCATTCACACGGCTCTCAAGCAGCGCAACCATGCTGTCGGGCTCCGGCGTCGCGAGCTTGCCGAACTGCCAGTGTACGCTGCGGATGATCCCGCCGGTTTTCTCATATCGGTAGGCCGCGCCGATCGAGGGTGCTTCACCTTCACCCGGCACAAAACTGACCGCAAACACGATGTCGGCGTTGAAGGCATCCGCAGCTTGATCCAGCGACACGGAACGCTGCCCGAGTTCGGCTCCGCTATCGGCGCGAGGAGCATCGCCGCTCCGCAGCAGCGCTGCATAACGACGCGTGCGCTCTTGATTCGTTTCGGTGTGAATCTGGGGCAGATACTCAAGCTGCTGCCCAAGCATCAGCAACAGCCCCTCCGCCGAGTAGCTCGCGTTTGATGGCAGGTCTTCTTGCGGAAAGTCGTTCGGGCTTTCCGCGTTGGGCACGGTCAGTACGACAGCCTTCCACATCTGGCTGGGTACCGTGCCCGCAAAGATGCCGTCGTCCGGCAGCGGCGTGAACAACTCATCGGGACCGGTTGGGGTGAGGTCCTTTTCGGGGATGGTCGGTTCGGCATTCGGCTCTTTGCCCGTTGGCGTTGAGTCCTTCTCAACGTCTGTTTTGTTGCCTTCTTCGCTGCCTTCTTGCTCCGGCTCGGAACCAGCTTGCTTGCCCGATTCCTGCGCGCTCGAAATGGTCACCAACGCGGCACTGCAGCCGCAGATGAAAATTGCGGTCAGCAACATAAACGCCAGAAAAGTGCGGATGGTACGGCTTCGTATCAAGGCTGCCTCCTCTACCCCATAGGCTATGCAAATACGGTTCCAAAGGCGAGTTCCGGCCATTTAAGTACTTCAGGGCGGCCTGCGACAGGCCGCCCTGGGCAAACGGTTACCCGAACGAAACTTACGCCGCCAACCTGCGCAACCGCCGCGTCACGCCGCCGGCAACCAGCAAAGCCAGCAGCAGAATCCATATTGCCCCGGACCCGCCGGCTGCGGTGCAACTGCCGTTGTCGGAGCTGTCATCGCTGGAAGTTGAAGCTGTGGGCGCCGAAATCGTCACGTTCATGGTCTGTGGCGCAAGACCGGGCGAGGTGAACTCAAGGGTGTAGCTGCCGGCTGCATCAATCAGAAGCACGCTGAAATCCGCGACACCATTGCTCGCCGCCACCGTCGTGACGCCCCAGAGGTTTCCCGGGCCGCTGGTCAGCGCGACTGAAACTTCCCGCGAGCTGTCGGTCCCGCCTGTCACGATTTGCCCGGAAGCGTTCTGCAACTCGACACTGACCTGCATTACCGAATTCGTAAGCCCCTCCGATGGTGGGCTTACAAGCGCAATTGCCGCAGCCGGTGCGATCACGGGAATCACTGCCGTCGTGGCATTCACGCCCGAGTTACCGGATACCGAGAAAGTCAACGTGATGTTTTCAGGGATCGTTGACGTGCTGTAGACCAGCCCATCAACTACAAGCGCGTTTCCGGGCTTTGATGTCACCGTGAAGCCGTGCAACTCGCCGCTGCCGGTTGCACTCGCGACAACTGCCACGTTGGAAAGAATCGTCCCGCTGCTGCCGTTCAGCGCCTCCAGTGATACAGAGAATGGCACGCCGGCGTTGATGGCGGTGGGTTGCTGCGCAATGTTCAGACTGGCCACCAGCGTATTCACTGCCTCGACGTCCAGAAAATAGACGCTGCGGTAGCTGCCGTAACCGACCGTGCTGAGGCTGTAGGGAATCGCCAACCGGACCGACCCGCCCCCGGCCGGGTTGAAATCACCCGTCCGACTGGTGAACGCAATGCTGCCCCCACCGGCCGCGTATGCCGGATAGCCGTCCGCCACACCGCCGAAGCCCTGCATGAACTGCTTCGATTCGCCGGTCTGCACACACATGCGAAACACCGACGCGTGCTCCTGGGTTGAGTAGTAAAGGAAAGTGCTGCCGTTTTCTTCGCGTGCGGTGATGGCCGGGATGTTCCACTCGTTGTCGCTGGCCTCGATCAAAACCTCGCCCTGCGAAGGCTGCACGGGAGTAGAGGTAAGGGCCGCCGCAACACCCGCCGCACTGAACTTGTACAGCAGCGCGCCGGTCGGCGTGCCGTATGAAGTCGGCACAACAGCGTAGACGTTACCGTATTCGTCCACCGTGAACGGGCCGCTGGCTTGCGTCGCCGTTACATCGATAATCTTCGTAAGCGCCAGTGTCGTCGTATCTACCACGTAAATGGCCGATACACCGCTGAAGCCCACGGCGGCCACGGCAAGCAGTTGACCCCGTAGTGCGGCAGGGACATTCGCGTTGTCAGGCACGAACTCGAGCTGATAAATAAACTCGCCGTTTGTGCTGTATTCAGTTGAGCCCACAAGCGTCGATGAGTCTGCCCCGGTACGTGTCAACTTGTGGAGACGGCTGTAGCTGCCGCTGTAGCTGACGTAGAAATCATTCGGCGAATTCGGGTCAATGGCCAGTGCATCAAAGTACGGCCCATAGGCGCCAATCACGCCCGGTTCGGCGAACAACAGCGTGCTTGAGAACGCCCCGCCCGCAGTATCGAAGCGACGCAAACCGCCGTTGCTGTGGGCGTAGAAATCCGTCGCCGACGTGGCCGGATCCCATACGATTTCCCCAGACGGTGTGTTCGGTACTTCGGAAAGTGTGTACCCCGCAGGTTGCGCGTAAAACGCAAACACAGGTGCGGCCGCTGCTATAAACAGCAGCGCCATCATGAAACGTGACAACATGGTAAACTCCCGGTACTCGCCCACTCGGCGCTTTGACGCGCGTTCTGCACGGACCCTCGCCGTACCGAACCATGGTCGCCGGGCATCGGGAATGGGAATGAATAGCGGCAGAAGCGCGCGCATTCAGCCCCGTTCCACGAGGGCAACCATGCAGCGTCGCGACAGGTCTTCTGACTTCCGGGCTACCTACTTCCGCGCCTTCTCGCCCGTGGGCAAT
The DNA here is from genome assembly GCA_020425695.1 of Planctomycetota bacterium. GTDB lineage: Bacteria > Planctomycetota > UBA8742 > UBA2392 > UBA2392 > JACKID01. The sequence goes on along the minus strand of JAGQRE010000012.1, from coordinate 22,170 downwards.
GGCATTTGCGGTTTCGTTCCCGGTCACAGCGGCGGGGCCGTCCTGGAATTCCACCAGGTTCCTGGGTGATCGTATTCGATCGATCACCCAAATGTCGTGACGGGCGCAGTATGTCCGCGTTCTAATGCAAGTCAACGAATGTGGACGAAATCCCTAGTTGGGTTGGCGGTAGGACGCCCCGAAGAGTTTGCGGACGTGCTTCTCTTGCAGCTTCCACATGGCCGCTCTATCTGACTCGCTGTGGTCGTCATGGCCTACGCAGTGCAGGCAGCCGTGAATCACGTAGCGCGCGACTTCCTGTTTCTCGGGCACGCCATAGCGTTTGGCCTCACGGGCGGCGTGCGGTGCGCAGACGATGATCTCGAAGACGCGCCCCTCGGGGCTGTCGCCGTGGTCGAAGCTCAGCACGTCCGTCACGTAGTCGTGCCCCAGTGCGTCGCGATTCAAGCTGCGCATGCGCTGGTCGCCGATCACGACGACGCTGACACTGGCCTTGAGCCGCCCAAGTGCCGTACGCACGGCCGTCTCAATCAGCTTGCGGTCAACTTTGCTTCGAATTGTGGAAGTGACATCGACTTCGATCATGCCGACTTTTTATCAGCCGCGCTCGGATGTGCACGCTCATAAACATCCAGCATGCGGGCAGTCGTAACGTGGGTGTAGACCTGCGTAGTCGCAAGATGCGCATGCCCGAGCAATTCCTGAACATCGCGCAGGTCTGCGCCGTGATTCAGCAGGTGCGTGGCAAAGCTGTGTCGCAGCGTATGCGGAGTAACTTTGCAGTTGATGGCGGCCTGCTTGACGTACTGATCGATCAGTCGTCGCACACTGCGGTCTGTCAGCGCTGTTCCACGCTGGTTGATGAAGACGTTCTCCGTGCCGGGCTTGATGCCACCCGTACGCGAGCGCGGCGGGTTGCCGCGAACCTTGAACCAGATCTGCAACCCTTCGATGGCAGACGGCAGCAACGGCAGAATGCGTTCCTTGCGCCCTTTGCCCAGCGTACGTAGAGAGCCTTTGGTCAGTTCAAGATCTTGCAGTTTCAGCTTCACCAGCTCAGACACACGCAGGCCTGTGGCGTACAGCAACTCGAGAATTGCCTTGTCGCGTGTGCCGCTCCATGTGTTCGGGTCCGGTGTGGTCAGCAGGACCGTAACTTGATTCTCATCCAGAAAGCTGGGCAGATTGCGCGCGAGTTTCGGCGTACGCAGCATCTTGGTCGGGTTTTCTTTGATTTCGCCGCGACGATGCAGGAAGCGAAACAGCGAACGGATGCTCGCCAGTTTTCTCGCGATACTGCGGCGCCCATAGTTGGACTCCGACATGCCCGCCAGATAGGCCCGCAGGTTCAGGTTGTCGATGCGGGTCAGGTCGGTGATCTCGCGCTGGTCCAGGAACTCCGCGAACTGACGCAGGTCGGTCTTGTAGGCACGCAGGCTCTGCTCGCTGAAATTACGTTCAACGTCGAGGTGCTCAAGAAACCGTTCAATTGTCGCACGTGGGTCCATCGGACACTCCCCACGTCGACATCGGCATGTATCTATTTGCTTCTTGAGTGAATCCGTCGAGCGCTTCAGGCTTTCGTGGCAGTCGCGAGGATCACGCCGTAATAGTGCCGGTTTTCAGTGAACTCACGATAGGCCGCGTAAAACCGGTCCAGTGTTTCTTCGTTGGCGAACGCCGCGTGAAAGATATCGATCGCCGTGTCACCTTCGTCGCTGTTGAGCCCGGCCCGTGTGAAGTAACTGACGACTGCCATCTCATTCTGGACGTCGCTGAATCCGGCCTGCTCGAGGATATCCCACCAGCCGCGGACGACTGCCGGGTTCACGCTGCCCTGCCATACGTCCGCCAGCCGGCGCTCGACTTCCGGTGTCGAGGGCTGACGCCAGGCAAGTTCATGCAGCCCGATTCGTCCGCCCGGTTTCAGCACGCGGTGAATCTCTTTGAGAGTAAGCAATTGACGCTCAGGACTCTGGTAGCTCAGCGTCGCCTCAATGACTGCAACGTCAAAGTGGGCGTCGTCAAACGGCAGTTCCTCGACTTTGCCGATCTTGGCGGTGGAACGCCGCTTCAGGGCGGGGTCGTTCTCGGTGAGTTTTTCGGCCTCGGCACTGACCAGCGCTTCCGTTGTGGCCTGTGTCGTCATGCTGGCGAACAAGGCCGTGTTTGCCGCGTGTGGGCCAACCACCAGCGCATGCTCATGCCCGTTCATGTCGAGCATCCGCAACAACGCGCCCGTAGCATAGGCCCCGCCCGGCTTCAATTCGGTCTTGCCCAGAGAGGCCAGAAAATCAGGCAGTGGTAGTTGATCAGCCATGATTGCCATTATGCCCGAGAATCGCGACAAGACAAAGCAACGAAGTATGTTGAACGGAATTCGTTGGCCGAACGAGCAACAAGGGCGAACTATGGAATACAACTTTGAGTTCAACTCACGCCGTAGTTGCGTTCTCGCACGAAACGGCATGGTGGCCACAAGCCAATCGCTGGCGGCGCAGGCTGGCCTGGACGTTCTCAAGCGCGGTGGGAACGCGGCCGACGCTGCAATCGCCACCGCGGCCATGATGTGTGTCGTTGAACCCGTCAGCAACGGCATCGGGGGTGACTGTTTTGCCCTGTACTTCGACGCGAAGACCAAACAGGTGACAGCGCTTAACGGCTCTGGGCGCAGCGCCGCCGCCAGCGATGCGCCCTCGCTTCGAAAGCAGGGACTGAAGCAAATGCCGCTGTACACGGGCGCTGCTGTGACGGTACCCGGTGTCGTGCGCGGCTGGAGCGACCTGCTTGAGAAGCACGGCACCCAGTCATTGCGTGAGTTGATTCAGCCCGCGATTGAGACAGCGAAGCACGGCTTTCCGGTCACGGAATGGATCTCGCAGGCATGGCGGCTCAGTGAAAAGAAACTCCTGCGCAGCCCCGACTGGAACAGTGGCGACAAAGACAACGGTGCCGAGCAACCAAGCGGGGCCGAGCTTCTGAAGGACGGACGAGCCCCCGTTGCCGGTGAGGTCATCGCGTTGCCAACTATGGCGGAAACGCTGCAAGGCATCGCCGATGAAGGTGCCGCTTACATATACGAAGGCGAATTCGCCACCAAGGCCGCCAACCACGTGCAGAGCTACGGCGGCTGGCTGACGCCCGAAGACTTCGCGCAGCACGAAGGCGAATGGGTCGAGCCCCTAAGCACGGAGTATCACGGCGTACGCCTGTATGAGTGCCCGCCGAACGGCCAGGGGCTCGCTGCGCTAATCGCGTGCAACATCGCCAATGCCGGAAACCTGGATCGGTACGACGACGCAGACAGGCTGGCTCACATGATTGAGTTCATGCGCGTGGGTTTCGACGTGGCCCAGAAGGAAGTCTACGACCCCAAGTGGGCGAAGGTGGACAAGAAGCACCTGACCGAACGCGCCTACGGGATCTCGCGCCTCGTTGACATTGACGCGTCAACGGCTAACAAGGGGCATGTGTTCGGGCGCACCGGCAACGACACAATCTACCTGAGTGTCGTAGACGGCGAAGGCAACGCCTGCTCGTGGATTCAGAGTTGCTACATGGGCGTGGGCACGGGGCTGGTTGTGCCGGGTACCGGCGTCAGTCTGCAGAACCGCGGCGCCGGGTTCTCACTGGATAAGGACCACCCGAACTATCTTGAGCCCAAGAAACGCCCCTACCACACTATCATCCCCGCCATGACGACACGCGGCGACGACCTGCATGCATGTTTCGGCATCATGGGGGGGCACATGCAACCGCAGGCGCACTTTCAGGTTTTGACGCATCTGCTCAATGGGCTGAACCCGCAGCAGGCCTTGGACGCACCACGCTGGCAACTCGTCGGACATGACGCAAAGTTATGGCTGGAACCGGGTTTTGATAGGGACATCGTGCGCGACCTTGAAAGCCGCGGTTACAACATCCGGACCCTCGACGGCTTTGAGCGCATCCACATGGGAGGCGGTCAGGTCATCGTGCGTGACGCGGAAACTGGTGTGCTGACGGGTGGTTCGGACCCGCGCAAGGACGGATGCGCCGCAGGCTGGTAAAGACCACCCGGCGTCAAATGACCCGCAAATCGCCCAATTCGCGCATTTTTAGTGAAGTAACCGCACCTGCACAGTCGTTCTATTAGTAGAGGCGGCAGCGCGATGGCTGGAACATTCAACATCACGCGCGACGAAGTTTTGCAGGCGTTGCGCATTTACTGGAAGCACGCATGGCCCGCCACGTCAGGCGTCTGTCCCGCATTGCCCGACTGGAGCGAGCTGAAGCTGCCTCAGATTCTTGAACGATTCACCGACGAATCCGAGAAAAGCACCTACGCCTGCCAGCGCTACGTATTACGTCTTGGCAATCATCTCTATCCCCACATGAAGTTCGCCGTCGAACAGTGCATCTGTGGCGGCGATTTCTACTTTCTGGCGGATTGCCACGACGATGCTTTAGCACCGGTAACGTCCGATATTGAAGTCTGGAAAGAACTGCGCAGCCGCAACTATGCCGTAAAGCTCAGCATTGAGTCGGGCTGGAAACTCGCGGGCTTGCCGACTTTCCTCACGGCCTCCAAGCACGCCACCGGGTCCTTCAAAAAGCCCAAACGGGTGGCGCGCCACATCCTCGTCGTCGACGACGAGCCGGCCAACTGCGCACTCACCGGCGCCATGCTTCGCGCCGAGGGGTTCGGCACGGAAACGGCCGGTTCAGGCACGGAAGCACTGCGCCGAGCAAATCGACAAAAGCCGGACCTGATTGTTACCGATTACGAGATGCCCGGAATGTCCGGGCGCGAAGTAGCCGAGAAGATTCGTGCGAACGAAGACACTCGCGAGATACCCATACTGATCTGCACATACGCTGAGGTCACCGAAACCGATCTTCAACCAGCCGACGCCCTGTTGAAACGCCCCTTCTCGCAGGAAGACCTGAAGTCCACAGTGGATCGCCTGCTCCAGAGAAAGAACGCTTCTTGAACGAACCTCGCCCCATCACTCGCATCCCGCTTCGCTACGTCATCCACTGTTCCGGTTGTGGTGAAGAGGTCGAGATATGCCCAGAGGAACTAGACGACAAGCTGGCCGTCTGCCCCCACTGCAACATGCCGAACGCCACGCCAATCTACGCCCTGCTGAACGGGCAACGCGGCAAATCGCAGGATTCCTGAAGTTCCACACCACGTGATGACGAAGCCTAGAGTGCGCCGACACGGCGTGAGAACTCTATGCGCCTACTGATCGTACTTCTGCTGTTTGCACCAGGCCTGTCCGCGATCGACATGACGGAAGTCGATCGCGATACGCTGCGTTACGTTCGTATCGCCCTGCTGAAAGATGACGTACGAAAGCACTTCGATCTCAAGATCGGCGACTTCGAAGCACTTGATCAAGCCATCCGCGTTGACGTCGCTCTGGGACAGGCAAAGGAAATGGTCGTCCTTCGTCTTGGCAACAAGTGCGCTGGCGTACTGATTGAAACGACGAAAGACGGTGATAGGCCGGGAGCACACTGCTTCATTGCAGTGGAAAGCCGCGTAAGCGCAGAGGCACGCATTCAGGGCGAGTTCGTGGCCATCCGATGCGCTGTCGATACGGCGAACGACGAAGCCTCGCCAGTGCGCACGCGCCTGCTGCGCCTTCACAACGACAAGCTGCAATGCTGCCTCACCTGGCTAAGCAGCGAGGAACGAAGTTGGGATGACGGACGCTATAAACGTGCGACAACGCGAAAACTCGTCCGAGCTCAGGGTAAGCTGAAGCTGATCGAAGAGACGAGCTACTCGCTGGACTCAGAGCCGGTCGAGGGTGCACGCGCAAGCTGTGAAACCCTTCTGCTGGACACGAACGAATGCCTGCAACTTGCCGAGCGGACTGAGTCCTGCATTCCCATTTCGTCCCACTGCGGATTTGCCCGCAGACTGGAGCGCGATGGTCTGAACGAAGCCGCCCTGTATCACGCCACGCTCGCTTTCGAGCGCGCGAACGCCAAGCAACTGGCTGACGACGATTGCCAACGACTGGAAGCAATGTCGCTGATTGCCCGGCTGGAAGCGCGAATGCGCCGCAACGAAGTGGAAGTCGTCGAACGCTAGGGTTTTTTGAGCGACTTCCCGAACCACCCTGCGACTCTGGCCCTTGCCAGCTTCCCCTTCAACTTAATCAGCATCGGCTGGTCACCGCATTCGCTGAGCGCGCGCTCCCACGTCGTGCGTGCTTCGGTAACGCTGCCCAACCAAAGCAGATGCTTCACGTATTCGTCGTAGATGCGCGCTCGCAGCACCTTGGCCGCAGCGTGATCGAAGCGAGGGTGGTCGCCGTGACTCTGAATCAACTGGTCAAGGATACCCAGCTTCTCTTCGTCTCGTACGATGTCGCCTTGCAGCCCGGCCTGTCTGCTGATGCTGTTCTCGACCGTCGAGATCACAGTCAGCGGCTCATGTACCGCCAGAAACTGTGTCTCCAGCGACAAGCGCAGTTCATACTCAGTGTCTTCCCAATTTCGGTTGCTCGAGAAGCCACCGCAGTTCTCGAACACGCTGCGTCGAATCACGAGTGTTTGAAGGTGGGCGCGGGTCTCGCCGCTGCAAAGGGTTTCGAAAACCCAGCCGTCACGCATCTGTTCGGGCTTCGGCTTGGGGGTTTCCTCTTTCCCTTCATGCAGGTAGCGCGTGAACGACACGCCCGCTTCACGATGTGTCTGCATCAGCGCCAACTGCGTCTCAAGCTTCTGGGGATACCAGCGGTCGTCGTCGTCAAGAAAGGCGAACAGTTCACCTCGGGCTTGCTCCATACCGAAGTTCTTGGCAGGTCCGGGGCCGCCGTTGGGCTTCTCGAAGTAGCGATACTCAACACCCGCGGCTTTCGCTTTATCTGTAAAAGCGGCAAGAACCTCTTGTGTTGCGTCACCGCTGCCATCGTCAACGACTACCAACTCAAGCGGGCGCCAGGTCTGCCGCAGTACGCTACCCAGCGAGCGCTCAAGCAGCTGCGGACGCTGGTAAGTCGGGACGATCGCGGTGACAAGCTCGCTGCTCATGCATCCCCAACCTTGCGGAGAATCTCCGCCATCCCTTCCTGAAGCGAGACTTCGCAACGGAAGCCAAGCTCGCTTTCGGCGCGCCTGACGTCAGCGCACGAACGTCGAAGATCGCCCGGCCGTGCGCCAATGTGCCGAACGGGAAACTCATGCCCAGCCGATTCCGTCGCAAGCCGTAATAGCGCGTTAACCGAAGTCTCTACCCCCGCACCGATGTTAATGGCCAGCCCCTGAAAATCACGCTTACGCTCAAGCGCCAGCTCCAGCGCTCGACAGGCATCTCGGATGTTCACGAAGTCACGTGTCTGCTCGCCGTCGCCTTGAATCAGCAGCTCTTTACCCGTAGTCGCGCTGTTGACGACATGAGCGATGATCCCCGCGCATTGTCCCGGCCCGTAGATGTTGAAGAAACGAAGGCTGACCGCATCGGGGCCGTGTCGATCGTTTCTGAGCACGGACTCGCTCGCCAGTTTGTGGTCCGCGTACACCTGACCCGATGACTGCGCGCTATCTTCCGATTGCGGCAGCGGCGCTTCATGGGGGTAAACGGCCGCGGACGACGTAAACACAAAACGCCGGACACCTGCCCGCTCCGCAGCCTCGTATACGTGCCGGGTGATTTTCAAATTGTCGGCTTCGCTCTGTTCCGGGTCTTGCTGACACGCTTCGACACTCGCCAGCGCTGCCAGATGAGCAACGTGAGTTACGCCAGCAAGCAGGTTCGAGATCACGTCAGGCTGCGCAAGGTCGACCTGTCGGTAGGTACCTGGGAAGCCTGGCGGCTCAGTCCTGCGGTCAACACCGATCACATGCCAGCCTGCGTCAGACAGATGGCGACACAGGCTCAACCCGACATAGCCGGCCGCACCCGTAACAAGAACCGTTGGAGCGTGGGTCATTCCGAGTACTAGAAACCGGCCACCACAAACCGTCCAGTGCTAAGACTTCAATTTGGGGTGTCGCAAGCGTCTGCCAATCAGCTTCAGCCAGCGGGCTTTTCGCAGCTTACTCCGGACTTTCGGCAACGGGTGAGCACCGTGACTGAGGCGCATGCCTTCATTGAATGTCTGCCGCGCGGCTTGAACTTCGCCTACATACAACAAGTGCTTGACGAACTGGTCGTAGTCCTGGGCAACGCGATTGCGCCAGGCTTGCTCGTCCCAGCCGGGCAATTCTTGACAGCGCTCGCGAATCAGTTCCAGTGCCTTGCGCGGGCCTTGGTCTTGTTCAACCAGCTTCTCAAGCGAACTCCCGTCCGTCAGCGACCCGGCTGTCTCGTTGTAGGTCGCAAGAACCTCCGGCACGGCAACGAAGCTGGCGTGATGCGCCAGGCGCATGATCCACTCCGTATCCTCAGCTGTACGCAGTGTTGTCTCGAAGTCGCCGGCCGCTCGGGCAGCTTCCGCAGTCAAGACAAGGCTGATGATGTGGAAGGCCTTCTTGCGCTCAAGCAGTAGCCCCGGGCAGTGGCCCTCAGGGAGCAGGTCAGGGCTTCTGGGCACAGTGGCCGTGCCGCCGCGGTTGTGAATGAGGCAAGTGCATGCATCGGCCCCAGTGGCGAGCAAGACCCCCATTTGCCGAGTCAGTTTCTCCGGGAACCAAGCGTCGTCGTCGTCTATGAACGCGATGTATTCACCTGACGCCTCCGCTAGCCCTAGATTACGAGCGGCCGCGACGCCAGCGTTCTTCTGCCGAATAAAAGTCGCCCGCACACCAGCGGCTTCGACCTCGGGGCGAAGCTCGGCCAGGACCTTTGCCGTGGCATCCGCGCTACCATCGTCCACAACCACGAGCTCGAGCGGGCGCCACGTCTGATCCGCTACTCTCGGCAGCGTTCGCCGAAGTATGTCCGCTCGATTGAAGGTCGGAATGATCACAGAGACGAGCGGTTTCGTTTCTGACATCGCTGGAGTTCCCGCGTAGCGCCAAGGCCGCGCATCGGCCAACTGAACACTAAGCGCTGACGATGTTCGCAGCAAGCCTGTGAGCCGGCTGCTCTTGCCTCGACACAAAGTGCTCGTCTATTGTGGCGGACACGTTTATCACGCTTCCGTCGTGTACTTCACGGACGGATGGGGATGTCATGGCCAAAGCGATCGTTCACTCCGATTACGGTTCGGAAATCCCGTTGGATAGCGAGCCACAGGTCGAGTTGTATCAGGACAAGTTTCCCAAAGAACCTCGCGTTGAAGGCGTTGTCCGTGTGCTCTACCTGTGCGAACCACCAGTCATCAAGCCCCTGCACAAGAAGATTCGAAAGTTCGCCCATGAGTTCGATTACATCCTTACGTTCGATCCGTGGGTGCTGAAGCGCTACCCCCATGCGCACAAATTCGTTTACGGAACCACATGGGCCGACAAGGCGCCCGCCCAAAGAGAGTTCAGCATTTCTTCGGTGATCGGTACGAAAAGGATCACAGTCGGGCACCGTATGCGACAGAAGTTCTGGAAGAAATCCGGCAAAGTCAGAACGCCCTTGAAGTTGTTTTTCAGCCGCCAGTTCGCAGAGGACGGAGTGCCTCTTCCGGCCGAAAGCCTGAGGCTGGGGGAAGACAAATCCGTCGTCTTCGCGTCACGGTTCCATGTGGCAATTGAAAACTGCCGCATGCCGGACTACTTCACCGAGAAGATCATGGATTGCTTTGTCACCGAAACCGTCCCGATATATTGGGGTTGCACGAACATCGAAGAGTACTTCAACCCGGAAGGCATGATCGTCTGCAAGAGCCTCGGGGCATTGATCCACGCGTGTAACAACGTCACCCCCGACACGTACGAAAGGATGAAACCCGCGATTCAGGAAAACCGTGAGCGAGCACAACAGTACACCAGCGTGGGTGATAGACTCGCTGAGAAGCTGACCGAGTTGTTGGGCAAACGCAAACAGGTATCAGTGTAGGTCCCGCCAGCGGCGCGACAGATAGCCAAACCTGCGTCGTTTGGGCCAAAGGAGACTAAGCTCCGAGATCACACTCTGAAGGCGTGGATTCATATCCAGCCAGTCAAGCGAACGTCGGTAATTGTCCTCAATGGCGTCTTTCATTGACTCATATGTGTTTGGCGTCAGGCTGTTGCATGCGGCAATGGCTTCTTCGACATCACGTACGATGATCATCCCACGAGTGTTGAACCAGCGTCGCACGTTCTTTGCGCCGTAATAGATGGGTACTGTGCGGGTCTGAAAACAGTCGATCAGTTTCTCGGTGAAGTAGTTCTTGGTTCGGCAGTTTTCGATCGCGAAGTGGAACTGGGTGTCAAACAATGGGTCCTTGCTGTCACCTAGTTTGTATCCCTCAGACTTAACGTCCTGAACCAGATCATTCACAAAGCATCGTTTGGGAATCTTGATCTCGTCACGCCGGTTCCAGATCTTCCTGCGCAAGTTGTGCCCGTTCGTGCAGTTGACGTGTGTAACCAGGAGGCTGACTCCAAACTCCTTCGGCGGCGACGCGTAGTCGCCGATCCACGTCGTTCCGTGAAGGAATCGGACCGCGTTAGGGCACCGTAGCAGCACACGACGGTTGTGCGCGAGAATGTAGTCCCAACGGTTCGGGTCTTTGCAGATTGTGTTGGCTACGTGTGTGACCGCGTTCGGCTCAAACAGAAAGAGAACGCGCATGGTACCGGGATCGCTTGTCGTGTCGCCGTAGTCATCCATCCAGATGCGAGTCGGAACATGCGAGAAAGGCGCATGAAAGTCGAACGGCGAGAACGGATGAGGAGGGTAGCCGATGATCAACTCGGACTTGTACTCACCCAATCGGGTCGATCGGTTCGACGGCTCTTTGGTTGATTCCGACAATATCTCACTCCGCCTGCTGAAAATCCACTGTGCGAGCTGAACCGCTTCAAGTGCGATCGATTCAGCACGTCACATACTAATCTCTTCAGCCGTATCGAACTTTGGGTGCTTCAACTTCCTGCCAAACAAAGCAAGTACTATGGCTCGCCGCAACTTGCTTCGCAGACGTGGTAAGGGCGAGTAGCCGCCTGTCAGCTCCATGCCCAGTTCCCATTTCTTTCGTGCGTCCTTCACGCGCCCAGCGTACAGCAAGTGTTTGACAAACTGGTCATAGTCGCGGGCGACTCTTTCCACCCATGCCTGCTGATCCCAATTCGAGCGCTTGTGGTTGCGCTCACGCATCTTGAGACGCACGAGTTCTTCATACTCGTCCCTTCGAATCAAGTCTTCCATCGAATTGACACGAGTAGCCGCAGCCGGGTTGAAGTCCCACGTTCCGAGTTCTTCCTCAACGGCGCAGAAGGTCGCCAGATGGGCCAGCCGGGCGCACCACTCCACGTCCTGCGACAGCTTTAGCTCGGGATCAAACTCTCCGACTTCATCAAACTTCCCGCGTCGGATCAGCATGCTGTTGATGTGCGCGTAGGCAGCACCACTGACGTATGCCCCGGGGTCAAAACCCGTCATCAGGCGTTTCTTGCCTGCCGGGTGTCGCTCATTTCCCGTAGGGGTCACTTTGGTCAGATAGCAGCAGCAGACGTCAGCCCCGGTTTCCTGCAGGCGGGCCACCTGCTTCCGTGTTTTGGCCACTTCAAACGTGTCGTCGTCATCGAGCCAACCAAACAACTCACCGTGAGAAGCCTCCACTCCCGCCTGTCTGGCTCGCCCCAAACCGCCGTTCTCCTTGCGAACGAACACTGGGGCCACACCCGCTTCGACAACAGAAGGCCGGAGTCCTTGCAACACAGCCGGTGTATCGTCTGTCCCTCCATCATCAACGACTACGAGTTCCAGCGGCCGGTAGTCCTGTTCCAGCACAGACCGGATCGCGCGCTTCAGAAGCCCGCTCCGGTTGTATGTCGGGATAATGATTGAAACCAATGGCTGCATGCCCATCCTGCCGAACACTGGACCCAACTTCACCTAGCGAAATGTGAGACCCGGGTTCTGCTCAAGCCAGAGTCCCAAAACCAGCATAAGCCACATGCCGGAAGAACGATCGCGCTTCTCGCCGTGCTGTTCGCTCATTTCACGAATCGCTTCCGGGCGAAACCAGTCAGCAAGTTTCGCTGACATTCTCGAAATTGTTGATTCATAGAACTCTCTCCCGGGACGTCCCGCTTCAAACCAAACACGGCGAGGTGCACCAAAGCCCTGTTTGGGTCTATGAACGAACTCGCTCGACAATCGCTTCGACAACCAGTCCTTGAGAATCGCCTTCCCGACAAAGCCACCCTCACCCGTGCGATAGCGCATCTCGGCTGGAAGTGCCATGGCGACCTTCATGACTTCGACATCCAGCAGTGGCGTGCGCACTTCGAGGCCATGGTACATCGCCGCGATGTCGACCTTGTTCAGCATGATCCCGGGCAAACTCGTACGGAAATCCATACTCTGGGCATAGGCCACCAGGTCACAGCGGCTTGCCTCGCGATCCGCCTCCAGAAATGCCGTGTTCCTGACGTCCATCAAGTGCTGATACTCAGGACGCCACAGCTTGGCCCGGCGATCACGAGATGTGTACAAGGCAGTATCGACCCACGGCGCCAACAACGGCTGATTGCGACCAAACCACCTGCGTCCTATCGCCCAGAAGAATGCCTGAAGCTCGGTTTTGGAGAACCGCCGTCGCAGGCGACGCCAGTATTCCTTCACCTTTGGAACATCCTGATAGATACCGTAAGTGCCGTAGCCTCCGAAACCCTCGTCACCGCCATCACCGCTCACCGCCACGGTTACCTCGGACCGCGCCAGCGCGGCAAGACGCCAGGTCGGGATCATCGACGTGTCGCCAAAGGGCTCTCCGTAGTGTGCCACCAGCTTCGGGAAGTCGTCCCAGCCGTCGTCACGAACTACTTCAGTTCTTAGCGGAACCCCAAGCTTGTCGGCCGCCTCCTGTGCATACGACAGCTCAGAGTAGCGCTCATCTTCAAACCCGATCGAGAAAGCCCGAAAGCCATCAGCAATCTTGCTCATCGCGCTTACTACCGCTGTTGAATCAACGCCGCCCGAAAGGAATGCACCTACGGGAACGTCGGCAATCAGGTGCGCCCTCACACTGCCATTGAGAGTTGCATCCAGGCGCTCCAGCCACTCTTCCGAGGTTCTCCCAACTTCCGGGACAAAGTCTGTCTTCCAGTACGCGACCGGCGCGCTCGGCGCTTTTCCCAGATCACCCGTCAAATAGTGGCCCTGCGGCAGTTTCCGGATCTCGTTGTAGATCGTGTCCGGCGCCGGGATGTACTGAAAGCGCAGGAAGTACTCCATCGATTGCAGAGAGCCTGTAAGTTTCAGTTCCGCGACCCGATGCAACGCTGCGAACTCTGAACCAAATGCCAGGAACTCCTTCCGCACCGAGTACAACAGGGGCTTGATGCCGAAGTGATCACGCGCGAGCAAGTACTTGCCCCGCTCTACATCAACGAGGCAGAAAGCAAACATGCCGCGGAATCGAAGCAGGCAATCAACGCCCCAAGCCCGCCAGGCTTGCAGAATGACCTCAGTGTCGCTCTGCGTCCTGAACTCGACACCCGCTTGCTCCAACTCGGCGCGGAGTTCCCTAAAGTTGTAGATTTCACCGTTGAAGGTGATCAACGCCGTGCCGTCGGGCGTGACCATAGGTTGGGCACCACCCCCGACATCGATAATGGCAAGTCTGCGGTGCCCCAGTCCGTAGGTCTTCTCGACGATCTTTCCTTCGCCGTCCGGCCCCCGGTGAGCTATGGCATCCAGCATTGACTGGATCTGTGAGGGGTCGACCGCCTGCCCATCAAACCGAAGGATGCCTGCGATGCCGCACATGCTGGACTGTACCCGTTCGGCGCACTCGGCCGGCTCTTGGCAGGTTGATTGACTTGAAGGCATTACTGTAGATGCTGTCCGTACCAAGACAAGTAGGACTGGAGTCCGCCTCGGACAACGACGTAGAGGCGGTTCCGGCAGTGGCCGACGATTGGCAGAATCAACGACGAACACCCGCAGCTATGCGAGTAAATCGAGGACGCGTGAACGACAACGTTGACTATCTGTTTGTGTCGCGTGGTATTCCGCGCGACCTTGTACTTGCGCTGCGCAGTGCGTCCGGCGCGGGGACGTTTGTTGAGACGGGGACCTACAAGGGCGGCACAGCACGCTGGGCGGGCGAGCAATTCGACCAGGTCTTTACCATCGAGAAGAGCCCGCAGCTGCACGCAGCAGCCAAGGCTGAAGGGACGCATCAGCCAAACGTTGACTACCTGCTCGGCGATTCAAGCGAGGTGATGCCCGGCGTGGTCAGCAAGTTGAGCGGGCCGAGCGTCTTCTGGCTCGACGGGCACTTCAGCGGCGACGAAACGGCCGGCGCCGACAACGAATGCCCGGCCATTGACGAGATCGCCGCCATCAGCAAATCAGCCCATCAACACTTTGTGTTTGTCGATGACGCGCGCCTGTTTCTCTCGACTCCGCCGAGCGCGCACAAACGCGGCGACTGGCCATCACTTATCGACGTCATTGACGCGCTTCGAAAGCTGAAAGGTAACCCGCATATCGTGGTGATCGCGGACACCATCATCGCAGTACCCGCCACTCACCGCCTGTTGTTGGAGGACTGGTGCGTCGCCTTGAACGATCAGGCGTGGAGTCGCTGGTTGGAGAAACAGAGCGGCCAGCACAACACAGGTTTCGTTCGACGCCTGCTGGGGCGCTGACATGAGGATCCTTCGGTTCCTGAAATACCTGCGCGAGAAGTCCCGAACGAACTCTGAATTCAAAACTCGGTTCGATACCTTTCGCAGGCTCGCTACAGAGGCCGGGAATCGCATGCCCGTGGAATGGGATGATCGCTTCCCGTGCCTTGACGATGAGACGGATGGTCTCGATTTCGACCGCCACTACGTCTACCACATGGCCTGGGCAATGCGCGTTCTCACCCGAACCATGCCGGAACTTCACGTCGATGTTTCTTCGCGTCTAGATTTTGCAGCACTGGCGTCGGCTATCGTGCCGGTCCAGTTGTTTGAGTACAGACAACCCGATTTAGTACTCGACCAGCTGCAAGTCATGCAGGGCGACCTGCTCAATCTGCCAGTGACGGACAGCAGCGTTCATTCACTGTCCTGCATGCACGTCATTGAGCACGTCGGACTAGGGCGCTACGGCGACCAGATGGATGCCGACGGCGACATGAAAGCGATAGCCGAACTCAAACGAGTTCTCGCACCCGGCGGCCAACTTCTGTTTGTCGTGCCGATCGGACGGCCACGGGTTCAGTTCAACGCCCACCGCATCTACTCGTTCGAACATGTCCGCAAGCAGTTCAGCGGGTTTAAACTGGCTGAATTCGCTCTCATCCCCGACAAAGCCCAAGACGGGCATCTCGTCTTTAACGCGTCGCCGGAACTCTGTTCTGCGCAAAATTACGGGTGCGGTTGCTTTCTGTTCCGCAAGCCGGCCTAGATCAGTTGGATCGGCATTTCGTGGTGGCAGCCGCGATTGTCCGTCAGTGCATAGACCGGCTCAAGATTCACTCTTTTTCCGTTAAGGTATGCGGCGTTCAGGGTTTCCGCACTGATGCCGTGTTCTTCGCCGGCGCGATTCTTGAACTCGTGCTGCACGCGGTTGATCGGCAGATTCACGACTATCGCCTCGGGGTTGCACGTCATCAGCGGTCGTTGCATTAGCGGACGCTTGCTGAGTTCGTCCTCGAAGCTGTTTGGGTGGCGAAACTCGATCTGCTCAACCAGTGGTATCAAGTCGGCATAACGAAAGACGTGACCGTCAACCGACATCGGGTAGCCCCAATCGCCCGACGCCCGACGCCAGTTCCAGCACCCGTAGCGCGCCATGAAGGGCGGGCGCACGCGGCGATTTTCCGCATAGCAGAAGCGATAGCGTGGGCAAAGTCGCATACTGAAGCACAGCACTCTCGCGTCGTCTTTCAGGCGCTGCATTGCCTTGCTGTCTGCCACAGGCCAAGGCGACTTGAAGATCATGTCGTCTACCAAAAACGTGCACCACTGGGCTGCATTACGCTGGTGCTGTTGTTTCAGTGTGTTCACGACAATTGACTTGAAAGCACTGTCGGACGTGGATTCATCGATGAACTCAAGTGCAGGTGAGTAGTGTTCCTGCTTCAATTGTTCGTAGGCGGCCGCGAACTCCGGCGACGACGCCTTGTAGATCACGGTCCAGCATCCGCGCCGCTGCCAGTCTTCGACTTTTTCACGAACGCTTCTGAGCAGCGCATCCAGTTGGGCCGCGCGGTCCTTGCTGAAGATAATGACGTTGGCCAGTTCCATCGGGCGGCTGTTGTTGGGCATACAAGTTGCGCAAACGACGGTGCTGCTGCTTTACTTGAAGTAGCGTTCGCGCACTTCGAACTCGCCGCGCCCATCTTCGAGAGCCTGCACGTCTGCATCAACCATGATCTGCACCAGTTGCTCGAAAGTGACCTTGGGCTTCCAGCCCAGCTTCTCGCGCGCCTTGGTTGCATCGCCCAGCAATGCGTCCACTTCACTGGGGCGGAAGTAGCGTGGGTCGATTTCGACGTACTTCTCGTAGTCCAAGCCAACGCGTTCAAACGCGTGCTGGCAGAACTCGCGCACAGTGTGGGTTTCGCCTGTGGCCAGCACGTAGTCATCGGGCTCGTCGGCTTGCAGCATCATCCACATGCCCTCGACGAAGTCCGGCGCAAAGCCCCAGTCACGCTTGGCGTCCAGATTACCGAGAAACAGCTTATCCTGCTTGCCGGCCTTGATCGCAGCCACGGCCCGGGTGATCTTGCGCGTTACGAACGTGCCGCCACGGCGCGGGCTTTCGTGGTTGAACAGGATTCCGCTTACCGCAAACAGGTCATAGGCCTCACGGTAATTGATCGTCATGTAGTGCCCGTAAATCTTTGCCACCGCGTACGGGCTACGAGGCTCAAAAACTGTCGCTTCATTCTGCGGCGGGTTTGCACTGCCAAACATTTCGCTGCTGCTGGCCTGGTAGTAGCGGCACTTCAGGCCCAGGTCGCGGACGGCTTCAAGCAGACGGACAGATCCCAGAGCAACGGTGTCACCGGTGTACTCCGGCATGTCGAAACTGACCTTCACATGGCTCTGCGCACCCAGGTTGTAGATCTCGTCGGGCTTTGCCTCGTGCAGCAAGCGAAGCATGTTGCTGCTGTCAGTGAGGTCACCGTACACGAGGTGAAGTCGATAATTCTTCTCGTGCGGGTCCTGGTACAGGTGATCGATTCGGTCCGTATTGAACGTACTCGCGCGACGGATCAAACCATAGACGGTGTAGCCCTTGCTGAGCAAAAGCTCGGCCAGGTAGCTCCCGTCCTGCCCGGTGATGCCTGTGATGAACGCCGTTTTCGCCATGCCGTGAAGATAGCGTTTGCCGCTCCACAGCAAATAGCCTAGGTGAGAGTAAGCGACCAGCGTCGGCCACTCGCTCGGTTTGCTGGTTGAACCTATCTTGTTGCCATGCGACCCACGCGAATTCTCTCGCCGTCTCGTTTCGCGATGTGCCGGTCGCTGTTCAAGCATCCGGCACGCGCGATGTGGAACCTCGCCTTCATGCGCCACTACACGAAGTCGCTTGAGCTGGAACTCTCTGGCGGGCAAGCCTTCCGCCTGCAACGCCCATACTTGAGTCACTGGTTCTGGGATCACGTGCTGACGCCAAACTCTTGCGCCGGGCTGCAAGACGGGCAACTACGCTTTCGTATTGGTAACACTGACTTCGACCTGCCCGTATCGGACGAGGCAATCTCCACCGCGACGGCAGTCGGACAACATCTGCCAAGCGCTACCTCGGTGACTTGGGACGAGGGCTTGATCCGGATTGCAATCGCCGACCAGCAGGTAGTGGTCAGGGCGGGCTCCATGACGGACTGGTACGTGGCGAACGAGATTCTAGTCCATGACGAGTACTCTCTTGCGTCGCTGCCATCAAACCTCGACACCGTCGTAGATTGTGGCGCCAATATCGGGGTTTTCTCGGCCTGTGTCGGTGCTCGGGCGCGGCGGGTAGTCCTGCTTGAACCAGTTGCCGACAACCTGCGCTTGGCGAGAAAGAACCTTGAGTTGGCTGACGTTACGGAGAAGGCCGGCTTCGAGGAGGCCGCGCTAGGCGCGGACAGCGCAGGGACACTCACGCTGAAAGTCTACAAGGACGCCCAGGGAAACAACTCTGCACTCGCTGACCACAAGGACCGAT
Organism: Planctomycetota bacterium; assembly: GCA_020425695.1. Lineage (GTDB taxonomy): Bacteria > Planctomycetota > UBA8742 > UBA2392 > UBA2392 > JACKID01. The sequence goes on along the minus strand of JAGQRE010000012.1, from coordinate 3,986 downwards.
TCGGCGAGTCAGAGGAGATACGCGTGCCGACCATTTCAATCGAAGACCTGTTCCGAAAGCACGACGTCGATGTTTGCGACCTGCTCAAGTGCGACATCGAAGGTGGCGAGTACGACGCCTTCGAGAACGTCCCGGAAAGTGTGCTCGCGCGTATCCAGCGTATTCGCATGGAGTATCACCTGTTTGACAGTCCGGACTTGCAGGAACGATTCAAAAACCTCCGCAAACGGCTTGAGGGCAGCGGTTTCCGCGTTGCAGCAACCGACCCGCTGACACCCGACGGCAAACCCTCAGGGGTCACCTATCTGGCTGCAACACGTATCCCCGATGAAGCGCTGGTAATGCCGACAGGTCAATCACTATAGAAAGCGGCTGCTCGGTACCGGGCCGCCGGGGAAGTAGCGCTCACGCTGCGCACCGTTGGCAAAGCTGCTCAAGCCCCAGCCGGCACGGATCAGGTCGGTTACCTGTGCAAATGGCACCGCGTTGTCCGGTTCGAAACTTGTCCCCAACAGTTTGTCGGCAAGCTCCGCTTCGGGCGACTCATCGGGCGGTGTTTTCTCAACACCTCCGCCTTCGCCGCTACGAAGCCCGCCGTCCCAGGGTGCGACGTTGGACTGATAGAGCAACGTCGTGATATCCGCGACAAACGGCAGAACGCTGGTCCAGACGCTCGCGTGTGCGAAGACCAATCGCCCGGGCTGCACTGCTCTGAGTGCAGCAACCTGATCGTCGGGGCCCTGCGCAAGGTCGTAGGCGACAACCAGCTCATCCCCTTGTGGGTGCTCGGCCCAATCATGCAATGGCAGGTTCAGCAGCTTCGCGGCTGCTGTCGCGAGGATACGGCTGCTTCTGTCGCCCAATGCAACGACCCGTGTCGGTCGAAACTCGATCGCTGCCAGCGCTTCCTGCAAGTGCTGCAGCCCTTGCCGGCAAAGCGTGTAGCTGTCTTGAAGCCAGGCATAGCGCCCGGTCATGCCTTCCTCAAAACCTGCCGATGCCACGTGCGTTAGCAATGCACCCTGCAAGGCGAAATGCCAGCCTCGCAAGTCCCTGCTGTCGAGCCTGGTGATCGGCTGAAGCGCGTCGATTCGCCCAGCAACGCGTTCGAGGCGGGCTTTCATGAACTCAATGTTCTCATCGCCGTTCGGCCTTAGCCGTTGCGTCATCTCAAGAAAGCGCTCAATCCGTCCGCACATCAGGCTGTCGAACGCCAGCAGATAGCAGCACAACGGATCATCCAGCACACTCGGCGACGCGCTTTCAATGAAATCGGCGGCCTCGGCGTAGAGCATTTCGCCCTCCAGCGCCGAGGACAGTTCTGCCAGGATTCCCGGCTGGTTCGGATGACTGACGTTGGCACGGGCAAGCAGCGTGGCCGCGATACCACTTAGTCCTTCCTCAATGCACTCGAAACCGGCGTCATAGAGCTTCCGTGCGTCGCCCGGGTCTTCCGACGCGGGCTTCAAAGCTCTGGCCAACTTGTCGCCACCCAGCCCAGTCGAGATATCCGCCAGCGCTTCCAGCCCCTGTGCAAGTTGAGAGTCGTCCAGCTCGGAAGGGAACCTCAGTACTGGGTGCAGCAGCGAAAAGCCCTGCTGGAAGTCGCACGCGGAAACCACGGCGGCTACCTGCTGAAGAATCGACGAAACATCATCCGGCATTCGAGCCCTCACTACTTTCCGATGATCTCGCCCATCTTGATGTCGACTTCGTAGGTCTCGCCATCGCGCCAGAACTTGAACCGGACAACGTCGTTCTTCTGCTTGTTTGTGTTCAGCCAGACACGGAAGTGCGTGGTCATCGTTCCTTCCTGCGTGACCTTGCCGTCCTTGTCTTTCTTCTCAGCGGTGCCGGCCTCGATGCCGTCGTACTCAAGCAATACGTCGCCGACTTTCACGTCTTTGTGGTAGGCGTCGTACCACGGGCTGACGCCGGACACGTACAGCCCCTTGCTGACCCGGGTATCGAGCAGTTTGTCGCTTGTCCAGAAACCGGGGAAAGTACTGCTGACGCCGATGGTTCGCGTGCCAAGGTCTTTCGGCGCGCCATCTGGATAGTTGATCGCGAGGATCCGTACTTCGTGCTCTTCGCCGTCTTTCACGAAGTCCGGCGGCTTGATTGCGAAGCCGTGCTCGGCGTTGGGCGCGAAACCGCTGCCGATCAGCCAGTCTTCACGGCGGTCGGCCTTCTGCTTCTCCCAGAGTTTGCCGTCGATGTAGATTTCGATGTCGCAGGGTTCACTGTTGAGGTCAGGGTCCGCTGCCCAGCCGCGTAGTGTGTTGTCGTCGGCGCGCCAGAAACCGCCCATGGGCGGAGTGTTTTCCTCGAGGCGGTACTGCTTCGGCGAACCGTTCAGCTCAACCTTGACACCGCTCGGGTAGTTCACGGCGTACACACGAACCGTGTGGGTACCGCCGTCCAACAGGGCCGTGGGTGTTGTCGTCACAAACCCGTGGTAAGGGTCCGGCGTCACCTTGCTGTTGCGCAACGTATCCCGCTTCGAGTTTGCCGGTACCTGCGCGAACAACTCATTGTCGATCCAGACCTCTACGTCGATGCTTCCGGTCGCTACGTCCGGATCCCAGGCCCAGCCCGCCAGCACGACTTTGTTGCAGATATCGAAGCCGCCGAACGGTGCCTCGTTGGCGAGCCCGCTGCGCGCATTCACCACGCGGGGGCTGCCATCGAGTTCATGCTCGGTGCCGTCATCCGTATCTACGGCAAACACCTGTACCGTGTGATCAAGTCCGTCATCGAGTAACCCCGGCCACGTCGTGTTGAAAGCACAGGCTTCCGTCGGTGCGATCTTTCGTTTCTTCAACTCCTCGTTCTTCACGTTTGCCGTTAGCTCGGCAATGGTCTCGCCATCGATGCGCACGACGACCTGCACCGGCTTGTCCTTCGTGTCCGGGTCCCACGCGTAGCCACTGATGCCCTTTTCAGGCGTGGCTTCCTCCAGTTTGCCGCGCGGGTAAGCGCCCACCGTCTTGGCCCGGGGAGAGCCACGCAACTCGGTCTTGCCATGCTGGTCCTTGCGATAGACAAGCGCGCGCACGACATGCTTCTCTGCATCCTGTAACTGCTCGGGCTGCTTCTGCTCAAAGTACCAGATAACGCCCAACTTCTTGTGGTCAACGCGTTTGCTTGCCCGCAACTCGTAGACTGTTACGTCATCAATCTGAATCTCGACGAACATGTCAGCTTCTGGCTCGAACTTGTCCTGCACCCACCCGTGAATGCGCTTGTTGCTGACCTCGCCAAGTGCACCGCCGAGGTTCGGGTTGATCTGCTGTCCCTCAACCGTCTCAATGGGTACGGGCGGCTCTTCCTCGACGACTTCCTCTGCGGTTTCCTGTGTGGCTTCTTTGGCCGCTTTCTCCGCAGCTTCGTCTGCTCGCTTGTCCTTGCCCATATCGACGGAGGCGGGGTCAGCGCTCGTGTCGCGCCCGCCGCCAGCCTCGGAGTCTATCCCCGCTTCGGAACCGCTGTTTCGGCGCGCTGCTGCCTCCAAGTCGTTGTCCCGGAGGGAAGTCGCAACTTCGTTGGAGCCTTCCTCAGTCTCGTCATCCAGCTTCGGTTGAACCGATCCGGTCAGAGCTGAGCCATTCGCCACTCGATCTTCCCCTCCGAATAGCCCACTGGCCCACGGCAGCCAAAGCTCCTGCCCAACGACCGCCAGTAACAGCAGCCCGATGGACAGAATCAGCAATGGCCATTTCAGGCCCTTCAGCACGATTGATCTCCGGGAATCCTGACGGACATGTTAGCCGCGACCCGCCCGGCGGCAAACAAAAGCAAGGCGCAGCTTTTGCTGCCTATGGCGCACCACGACGCAGGCTTTCCAACTCGGTGCACAGCATCTGATAAGTCTGCTGGGGCACCTGACCCTCCAGTTCTCGCAGCCCCTCTTCAAAGACTGGAACGGCCTGTTCCGCTTTGCCCCATGCCCGCATCAACCCCGCATACGCCTTCATCCATGAAGT
>JAGQRE010000129.1 GCA_020425695.1 Planctomycetota bacterium | reverse complement strand
CCAACTGCACGTTCCATAAAGGAACGAGCGAAGGTCTGCCGGTCATCTCAATGCCCGACGACATTGCCAATTACGCCGCGATCGAAAATGGGGCTACCACCCCATATCTGACCAGCGACCACGTCTACTACGAAAACACCCTGGAAATTCAGCTGATGGGCACGCAGTACCGCCGCATCTACGTTCGCCGCAACGGCAGCACGACTGCCGGCGAGATTCCGCCTAGCTGGAGTGTGGGAACGACCTCACCGGCCGGGTATCCCGGCATCTCAGCCACAACTGCACGGGTACCGTCATCTAACGTTTCCGCCGGCAGCGGCTGGATCAACACCGGCGGTCTGGGTAACTCAAGCAACTCATTCGCTCGCGGCGCTCTGAATATCCCCGGTGCCCCGCCGAACTGGTACACGTCCACCCCAAGTGGCACGGCTTCAAGTCTGCTTGATAACACTTGGTACGACCTGGCTTGGGAGACACTGGATATCCCGAACAACGGCGTGATTTACATTAAGCTGGGCTCACCGTCGGCGTACTCGTCTGATGACGACACGGCCTTGCCGGGCAGCGGCCGCAACCGCTTCACGCAGCGTGACATCAACCACGGCGACTTGCAGCGCAACACGCCATGGAGCAGAAACGATAGCGGTCGCACCCCGATCGTGCTGTTGAGTGGGCGCCTTACGGACCGTCGCGTAACAATCTGTGGCGACGGCGTAAACGTCGTCATTCGCGATAACGTCACCTACAACACCTTGTTCAACAACCCGAACCTGCGCCGTGAGGCCAACAAGACCAGTGCAGCCGCCGTGGCCGTCCCTGAGATGCTGGGCGTGATCTCCCGTGAACGCTGGCAGAACCAGTCAACGAAGTCGGGCACCTATCTTGGCGGCGGCGACATCAACATGGCTTACCGCTACTGGAACCTGCTGCCAAGTTCGGCCACGGTGACGAACATTGCCGGTGACACCGGACACCTGACCAATCAGAACGCGCTGGACGGTGTTTACTTAGGTACGCGCTCATGCGGTGACAACAATTACCACAGTTCACCACCGACGCAGGAGGTCTGGTTTGCAGGCGGTTTGATCTCGCTTTACACGACCTACTACACCGAGAACTGCTGGTCCTACGTGCATTACGACTGGGACTGGCGCATGCAGGAAACGACGCCGCCGTTCTTCCTGAGTTCGTACAACGTCTCGGCTACATTCGTACCGGGCACATGGCGAACCTGGGAGAGCTAACTCAGCATTTTGGTGGCAGAACTTCGAACTGGCGGGCCTTACGGCCCGCCGGTTGCATTTTTCAGCGTTTTTACGGCGACCATCAGCGCGATGCACGCGTAAGATTGCCCTTACACTTATCGCACATTAATTTGACAGATCATACGCCTCGTGTAATATTCTTACCAACGAAACACATACACGGGGATATCCAATGGTCAATCCAGCGAGTCCTGTAGCCAGAAACGCCCGACGCGGCAGCATCCTGGGCATGGCAGTGCTGTTCTTCGTAATGGTGGCCGTGGCAGGCGCGGCCCTGCTTTCCATGTCAACCATCACACGTCTTAAGACAGTACGCAGTGGTGCCGACGTACGCCTGCTCATCGCCGCGGAAGCTGGTATGGAAACCATCCGCGGGCGGTTCACTCTGGTCGCCGGCGTCCAGGACGACTGGAGTTGGCTAACGACAGGTACTTGGACTACGCTGAGCACTGTTTCCGTTAACGGAACGCCCGTCACTCTTCAGGCCAATCTACTCTCCGGCAACTCAGTTCCCTCAGCTCGTATCCGCGGCATCGCAACAGCCTCCGGGCGTACTCGTGCCGTCGAGCAAACGATCAAAGTCGCTTCATTCAGCGATTACGCGCTGTACTCCGGCTCCACTGGCGACGCGCCGATCGGTGCAAATTTCAACATGGTCGGCACGTTCTATTCGCGCGGAAACATCAATCTTCTGGGCAACACCGGAATTCGATTCTTTGGTGATGCGTCGACATCCGGCATTGTGACCAATTACCCCGGCACCGAAACGCAAGCCGATATTTTCAAGGCCGACCTCGACATCAACTCACCGGTGATTGATGTTCCGCCCGCCGCGTTCGGCTCAGCGCCAATCAAGACTCGCGCCCAGGAACTGAACACGGCGTATGCAGGATCAAGCAGCTTCCCCAACTGGAATGTGCCGGCTTCGGGGTTCCTGTTTTATCGAAACACCGTGTCCCTCACTTTCAACTCGTTCAGCTCTGGCGGAGTGAACGGCACGCAGGTTGTGCGTACGTTCTACCGTCGCAACAGCGGCACGAACAACGGCTACACATCGTCTCAGTACTCGCTGGCGTCCGAGACAATCACTTTGCCGCAGAATGAAGAGATCTGCCTTTACATCGACACCGATCAGGCACCGACCGGCACCGACTCCTACTCAGCAGGACAACGTAACTACTACCCGGCGACATCGCAGGTCAACATTTCCGGGACGATCCGAAACGCACGGATAACTGTATACGCCGAGAAGGACGTTCACATTGTCAACAACGTCTCCTACTACAGCCTTCTGAATGATCCAACACTTCGCGAGCCAGCCAACAAGCAGTCCGCGAATGCGCTGGGCTTCAAAGAGATGCTGGGGATCTGTGCCGAGGACGAGGTTCGCTTCGACTTCGGCAGCTTTTCACCTCTGACTTCAAGCAGCTTCGGCTGGAACACAAGCGGAAACACGAACCAGTACACACTGGATGCCGTGTTTTTGGGCACTTACCGGGCGTACATCAACACAACGCCTCCAACAGGCTACAGCTCCAGTGAACTCTGGGTCTGCGGTGGGCTAATCAACACGGCTTACAACAACACCGGCTTCGGTGGTTCGTTCAATCCTCGCCACTATGATTGGGACTGGCGTTTGCAAAGCACGACTCCGCCGTTCTTCCTTCGCGCCTACAATGTGACCGCGACATTCGTGCCGGGCACTTGGCGGACATACGAACTGTAAACTCGGTTGCACGTTCAACCGGCCGCCCCTTATCGGGCGGCCGGTGTTCATTCAGTCGAAGGTTACGGTTACGTCTACGCGCCCCGCGTGCAGCTTGATGTCGCGGATTGACGTCTCGAACCCATCGAGTGTGACCTGAAGGTCTTCCAGCTTTCTGCTGATGCTCAGCACTTCTTCTACTGTGTTCGCGCTTTCCAGCAGCTTGAGCATGCGGTCTTTCACGGCTTGCGTTGATTTCACCCGGGCTTCGACCGAATAGAATTCACCCGTCCGGTCCCAGGCGCTGAAGTCGAACTCGTCGATCTCCCAGCCTTCCGTTCCGTCGATAACATCCAGCAGCGACTCAAGGCGATCTGATGGCATCTTGAAGGTCACGCTGCGGTCGTTGAACGCCATGACCGTTGCTTCAAACTTGTCGGCCGCCTTGCGCAGGCGCTTTGACGCGGCCATCTCTTCGCCTACATCGACCCGGATCCAGCCGTTGCGCGAAATCCGTAACTCGGCGTCTTCAAGCGGCGCTTCGTCGAAACTTCCCTTTAGCCCGGCAGACCTGTCCGCCTGCGGTGCGACGTCTCTCGTTTCGGTGTCGACCCGCAGCGGCTGCGGCTCGTCTACCGCACCGTAGGTCGCGCAACCTGTCAGCACACTGATCAGTACCATGCAGATACAAAGCCTGGACATGCCGTTTCCTTGCCGTTGAGAACCGGGGTATCTCTTGAGTCCATGTCATGTGGCGAAGGGTTCAAGTTTTCCGAACTAAGAGTCGCAAGCTAGAGTACGCCATGCATGAGCGTCCTTGAGAAACCGTTGGAGAAACCCAGACGTCCCGCACTGCTGGCGGGCGTTGCCGCTGTGTTCGGCTGTGGGGTTGGTGCGCTGGCTCATGTCCCGGGTTGGCTTGCATGGACGACCATCGCTGCCGGGCTAATCACGGGAGTTGCCGCCGTAGGTGTATCACGAAGTCGGCGCTTCTCGTGGGCGGCAGCACTGACCTTCATATCGGTTGCATGCCTGTTTCTTGCATACTCGACAACTTCCAGTGTTCAGGCGAATGAAGGGCTACTTCGACACTTTCCGGAAGACGCCGAGCTTGTCCGAGTCGAAGGACAGATCATCGAAGGCGGCGACTTTGTCAAGCGCGACCCGGCTGCCTTCGAATACCCCGAGAGCCCTGAGCCTCAAACAGGATTCCCGATCAGTGCCGACCCTCGCAGAAACATTTCGTTCCTCCTGCGAGTCGAGCGCCTGCCGGACCTCAACACCAACGCTACCGGTCTCCTCAAAGTCTACGCGCCACCGGAAACAGAATTCACACTCAACTCGCGAGTCAGCATGATCGGGAAGCTACGCAGACCACGACGCGCAGGCAATCCGGGTGAACTCGACAGCCGGGCACGCTATGCGCAGCAGGACATCACGCACACGCTTGCACTAAAGTCCGCCGCCCAGATTACGCTGCTGGAAGAGCCGCCGACGCATGACGTGCGCAGTATCGCCCCATGGGTACATGAAAAGTTCCATGAATTGATCGGCTCTCGCATGCCCAAAGAAAGGGCTGCCGTTCTGGGCGCAACACTCCTCGGTGAACGCGGAAACCTCACAAACGAGCAACGGTCCAAATTCGTAAGGTCAGGGACGGTTCATTTGCTTGTCGTCAGCGGGCTGCACGTGGGGCTACTGGCGGCCGCGGTGTTGTTGTTTTTGCGCATCTTCGGTGTGCCGCCTCGTTGGGCGTGGGGTTTCGCGGGGCTGGCGGCGTTGGCCTACCTGCTTGTCACGGGCGTACAGCCCAGCGTGCTTCGCGCGACGGTGATGGTCGTGATCTATGCGCTGGGGCGCATGCTGCTGCGACGCCCGGACGCACTGAACGTCATCGGCGCGAGTGCGTTGGTCGCGCTTGCGATCAATCCAGGCGACGTGGCGGAACTCGGTTTTCAACTAAGCTATTTGGCCGTACTCGGCATTCTGCTGATCGCACCTGTGCTTCGATTGCGTCGCCCCCTCACCAACTCCGAACGCGTGAACCGCAGGCCGCATGCAGTTTTTGGCGACTGGCTGGGTGCGTCAATGCGAATCTCGCTGGGCGTCGGGCTATGCACATGGCCGCTGCTGGCATACTCCGTGCATGTTGTCAGCCCGAGTATGCTGGTCACGAACCTGCTGGTCGGACCGTTGCTTACGCTGATGCTCGGGATTGCCTTGTTTACTCCGCTGGCCGTGGTTCCGTTCGTTGCGGGCGCCCTGTCCTGGATGTTGTCGTTGCTTGCCGGTCTGCTGGAGCTTCTGGCGGGCGTGTTTGCCGAGGTACCTTTCGGCCATCTGTTCCTGCCTTCACCGCCGGTCTGGTGGCTTGTGGGCTACTACGTTGCCCTTTGCTTGATCGTGCTCGCGCCGAGATTGCGTTTGCCCCGGATAAGCGGGGGCTGCGCCTGGTTGGCGTGGTTGTGCGTGCTTCCGCTGCTTACTCTGGCATCTGCCGAAGAGCCCGGGCCTGCCCGACTCACGGCACTCGATGTCGGCCAGGGGCAGTGCGTGGTTCTGGAAGTGACAGCGGGGCCCTGCATCGTGCTTGATTGCGGCAGCACCAGCCTCGGCGGTGTCGGTGAGCGCGTACTTGCACCCTACTTGTGGGAGCGCGGTCGAGACCACATCGACGTACTTTTCATCAGCCACGCGGACGCTGACCACGTGAACGGCTTGCCCCAGTTGTTTGATCGCTTTCCGGTCGGCTGCGTCTACGTTTCCGAAGTGCTTTCAAACGACGACACGGGGCGCCAACTGATTGACTGGCTAAGCAAACGCACCGAAGTACGCCTGCTGAAGCGCGGCGACAACGTAACCTTGGGCGACGATCTCGACATCCAGTGCCTCTGGCCCGACGCCAACTACGTCTCGGACATCATCCCTGAAAGCACGCAACGAAATGACGGTGGTCTGGTGTTGTTGCTGCAGGCGGGTACACGCCGTGTGCTGCTGCCGTCTGACGTCGAGTCCGACGGATTGGCGGGCGTAATGCCCCTGCTTGGCGACAAGCCGGTTGACATCCTGTTCGCCCCCCATCAGGGCAGCCATGTCGACGGGCTTCCCAGCATCCTGCAACGCTTGAGACCGGCGCACGTGCTATTGTCTGCCCGCGAGACTTTCCCGGCCGAGGATGCGATGGACGCCTACCAGGCATCGGTGCCCCACGTCTGGAAGACGTGGCAGGCCGGCGCCGTGACGTTTGAGTTGGGAGCAGACGGAACGCTGGAGGTTGCCCCATTCGTTTCGACGGGCAAATGACGCATTTCCGCGAAGCATTTCATGCACGTTTGTCGTTATAATTCTGACGGGAGCGTTCATGAATTTCGAGCTTCATCTCTGCCCCTGCTGCGCCGCACACCTGCGGGTTCCGCAGTCATTGAACGCCATGCGCTGCAACAATTGCGACGCCGAACTGCTCATGCTGAATGAGGGTGGCGTGCGCGGGCTAGCGCTGTTGCCAAACGTGGACCACATCGTCCCGTACTCAGACCCGCGCCAGCGCTCGGACAACGTCGCTTTCGACGCCCGCGAGTTGCTGGAGTCTCGACGCCTGCTGATTCTCGAAGATGCCCAGCGCAAACACAGCCGTTGGGTTGGGCTGTTCTTTGGTTGCCTGATCCTGTTGATCGGCACCGCAACGGCCGGGGCGATTGGCGCAAACACTGTGTTGCACGGTGACGCCGCAAACATCCAGGCAGGTGCCGCGTTCTTCCTCCTGGCGCTAACGTTCGCGCCACTGATTGCCTACACGGCGGTCTACTTTCACGGGCGCGCGCAGCTAGTGCGTGCCTCCGTGCGCCGCTGGCTCTAGGGCGCTCTTAAAGGGGTCAGACCCCCTCGCAGCCTTCTAGGCCGCAACTTCGATGTACTTGCCCATGCCGCGCAGCTTCTGGTAGCGCTTTTCCATCAGCTCGTCCGTCTCAAGCGCCATCAACTCTTTCAGGTGCTTAAGCAAATGCGTCCGTACGGTGTCATACGTACGGCGTGGGTCACGGTGCGCGCCGCCGTATGGCTCGGGCACGATTTCGTCCATGATGCCCAGTTCGAGCAGGTCGTTCGGTGTCAGGCGCAACACGCGTGCAGCATCCGCTGCCTTCTTCGCGTCGTGCCACAAAATCGCCGCGCAGCCTTCGGGCGAGATCACGCTGTAATAGGCGTTCTCCATGATCAGGTAGCGGTCGCCGACACCAATGCCGAGCGCGCCGCCACTGCCGCCTTCGCCGATGGTCAGGGTGATGATCGGTACGCGCAGCCCTGACATCTCACGAATCGCCTCGGCAATCGCCTGGCTTTGGCCACGCTCTTCAGCCTCGATGCCTGGGTAAGCGCCCGGCGTGTTGATGAAGCTGATGATCGGCAGTTTGAACTTCTGCGCGATCTTCATTTTGCGCAGGGCCTTACGGTAGCCTTCCGGGTGGGCGCAACCGAAGTTACAGCGCAGGCGCTCTTGCAGTGTGCGCCCTTTGCGGTGGCCCATCACCATGCACTTGATGCCTTCAAACGTGGCGAAGCCGGTAACGATGGCCGGGTCATCTTTGAAGTTGCCGTCGCCCTGAAGTTCCTGGAAGTCGTCGAACAGGGTGGCGATGTAGTCAGTCGCCAGCGGGCGATTCGGGTGGCGCGAGAGTTGCACGCGGTCCCACGGGTCGAGGTTACCGAAAACCGAATCCAGGTGTTTCTTGACGTCTTTCTCAAGCTCGTCGATTTCGGACTGGATGGATTTGCGGTCTTCGTCGCTTGACGCGTCGGCCAAGTCCATACGTCGGCCTTCGATCTTCATCTCAAGCTCAACGATCGGTCGCTCAAACTCAGGTACGTTCAGACGATCAACACCACTCATAACTCTATCTCCAGCACGTTGAAGTTAGCTAGGGTTTGCTAACCCGTCACATTCGCCGCCAGCATGTTAGCCAATATTTGATTTCATGCATCTCTAAGTGAACGTAGTTCGGCCGCCAGAACATACGCCTGCTTTTCGTGAAGCCAAATTGAACGGACTAAAGGTGAGCCGTTGTGCAGGAACTGAATGTCCACAGAATACAGACCGTTGCTCATTTCGCGCTCGTTGACGCTGTCCAAGGATGACCATGAATGCACCGAACCTCGCCAGCGAAATCCAGAAGACTCAATTGTGATCGGATCCAAGTGCGCACGAATTCTATGCACCAGAAGATACGGCAGCACCACCGCCATCACCGAAACCGCAATAAGCACAGCGGTGTTCTTGTCACCCACCAGCTTTAAGTACCACAGGACACCGCAAAGGGCGGCACAAAACACAAAGGTTCCAGCCGAAAGCCAGATCGAGCGTTTCCCATCAGGCGAGAACGCTGGATACCGCTTCCCCGGCTCTGTCGCGCGACGCTTCATAACCGCATACATCCCTGTCGTGATTGGACTCAGCAGAGTAACACGTCAACCGTCGCCCCGGCCGCTCAGAACAAGTTTCGCGTCTAGCTCCTCTTACGCTTCCGGGGACGCCTGCGCATCCAAACCTGCGGCCTGCATGAGTTCGTCTGCGAGCCCAGAGAGGTTGCGAGTACGATACGTTGGCTCGCCAATCGCTAGTGTGCGCGTGCCACTCTCCACTTCATAGACCACGCGAACACTGTGACGGTTCCGTAGGCTGACTTCGATGATACTAGAGAATCTGATCAAGGCGCCTCCCACTTCAAGTCCGTCCTCTCGGACGGTCACGCCTCGGTACTTCCGAGCTTCCAGACTGAACACGACGAACGAAAACACGAAGAACGAAGTTGCCCCTACGGTCAGTACAGCCCCAGAGTTGAACCCTCTTTTGAGGCCCCAATACCAATACCCGAGCAAGGATGAGATGGTAACTACCGTCAACAGGCTTACTGCCGCACCACAGACGTTTACGAACCACAACGAAAAGTTCAGTTCTGCCCCAGTCTGCAAAAATCTGTTCGCTGTTTTCACAAGTCCAGTCTAGCTGACGCCATTGTGAGTTTGTTGTCAAAATCAGAACAGCTTGCGCGTTGCGCTGCCTTTGCGTTTGGCGGGGCGTTTTCGGAATGTGCCAAAGCCGCTTCGGAAGAGTTTGCCTGCATCCAGTTCGCCGATCGTACCTTCGACATCGAGCACACACTTGGACAAGCGGCGGCGTAACTCCCAGCGCGTGACTTGCTTCCACTCGCCTTCGTCTTTCAAGCGTATCTGATAGTCCGCCATGTCTCGGATTGTATGCAGCTGCGCGACTTCTGCCGAATGTGGATCGCTGGTGGAACGTACGCAGAAACCCCCGCGTTACCGCGGGGGCTCTGTTGGGTTTGCTTGCTGATATCGGCTAGTCGCGCTTGCGACCGCCGCGTCCGCCACGATCGCCGCCTCGGCCTCCGCCGCTGCGACCGCCACGATCACCACCGCGTCCACCACCGGTGCGCGGTGCTGGTGGCTTGTACTCTTCGCCACGGTCCTTGAGAATCACGGCCTTGCGGCTGCCCTTGACCTTGCCGGTCGGGTCAACGTTGATGATCTCGAATTCGAACTCATCGCCGACCTTCACTGCATCGTCCGGGTTTTCGACGTATTCGTCAGACAGTTCCGACACGTGGATCAGGGCCTCCTGTGCGCCGCCGTTGAATTCGACGAAAGCGCCGAACTCACGAATGCTGCCGACCTTGCCCAACACGCGTGAGCCGACCACCGGCTTCAGTGTCATCTGCTCGATGCGTGTCTTGTTCGCGAGGGCTGCTTCGCCGTCTTCGCCGAAGATCTTGATCGTTCCGTCTTCTTCAACCGAGATCGTCGTGCCGAACTCTTCCTGCATGCCGCGAATGGTCTTGCCGCCGGGGCCGATGATCATGCCGATCTGGTCCTGGGCGATCTTCACCACTTCGTAGCGTGGCGCCCACTTACTGATGTCTTCACGCGGGCCACCCAGCGCTTCGTCCATCTTGCCGAGGATGTGCAGGCGTGCGTCGCGGGCCTGGCCGAGTGCCTTGTTCAGAAGATCAGCGGACAGGTTCTTGACCTTGATGTCCATCTGCAACGCCGTGATGCCATCCTTGGTGCCACAGACCTTGAAGTCCATGTCGCCGGCGTGGTCCTCATCACCGAGGATGTCGGTCAGCACCTGGAACTTGTCGCCTTCGCTGACAAGGCCCATCGCAACACCCGCGACCGATTTGCGCAGCGGGACGCCGGCATCGAAGCACGACAGGGTCGCGCCGCAGACGCTGGCCATGCTGGAGCTACCGTTTGACTCAAGGATGTCGCTGACCACGCGAATGGTGTACGGGAACTCGTCCTCGGCCGGCAGCATCGGGCGAATGGCCCTCTCCGCCAACGCGCCGTGACCGATTTCGCGGCGTGAGACGCCACGGATCGGCTTGGCTTCACCCGTGCAGTACGGTGGGAAGTTGTAGTGCAGCAGGAACGCTTCTTCACGGCTTTCGCGCAGACCGTCGATCAACTGCGTGTCCTGGGCGGTACCCAGTGTGCACGTGACGAAGGCCTGGGTTTCGCCACGGGTGAAGGTCACGCTGCCGTGATTACGCGGGAACGGCGACATCTCAATGATGATGTCGCGGACTTCATTCAGTTCGCGCCCATCGATGCGCTTGTTCTCGTTCAGGATGATGTCGCGCAACGCGTCGTACTTGAATCCGCCGATGATCTGCCCGACAAGCTTGGCCTTGGCCTTCGCGTCATCGTCGTCGCCGTCATAGGCGGCAACGGCGGCCTTCTTGATTTCCTTAAGTGCGGCAGTGCGCTCGTGCTTGCCCTTGATGCGAATCTTCTCTTTGTAGTCCGCGTAGTACTTGCCGCGCACTTCTTCAACGAGTGCCGGGTCAATCGGCTCCGGTGGCGTGAAGTCCATGCGTTCGACGCCGACCAGCTTGACCAGTTCAAGCTGCGCGTTGCACAGCTTGACGATGCTTTTGTGGGCGATTTCAAGCGCTTCGATGATTTCGGCTTCGGTCAGCTCGTTGGCGCCGGCTTCCACCATGCTGATGCCGTTGAGCGTACCCGCGACAACCATGTTCAGATCGCCGAAGTCAACTTGCTCGTATGTCGGGTTGACGATGAATTCGCCATCAACACGCCCCATGCGAACCGCGCCAACAGGGCCGTCGAATGGAAGACCTGACAGCATTGATCCGCAGCTTCCGCCGTTGATCATCAGCATATCCGGGTCAAGGTTCGGGTCGGCGCTCATGGCCATGCCGTTGATCTGGGTTTCGTCGAGGTAGCCTTC
>JAGQRE010000128.1 GCA_020425695.1 Planctomycetota bacterium | reverse complement strand
ATTGTCCCAGTGTAGCTCGTGCCGAACTTACTGATGGCTGACGACCCAGAGAACACTGGGTTCTCGCCTGAGGCGGCTCGAATTGTCAACGTGTTCGTCGCGCTGAGACCAGACACAGCTGCCGCGGTAGTTGTACCGTTGCCTGTACCCAGTGCGTATTCATTCGTTGTGGTGTACGTACCGCCATCATCGTAGATTTCGATGACAACCGCACCGTTTACACCCTGTGTTTCAAGGGCCGTGAACGCCGCGCCCAAACTGGTGAAGTTTGCCCCACCCGCATTGTTTACCGTGTACGTGCCGGACATCTGGGCCGACGCGACGCCAGCCATACCGGCGCAGATCAACGCCAGCAGCAAGAACTGCCTGATCATAGTAGTTACCCCCTACTAGACTCTCGCCCCTTGCTACACCGCCGTAGCAATTTTGATTCACGACCAAGAGTGAGTACCGTTCAGGATAGCCTGTTTCAAAGTCTCCATGCAACAAAATCTCCACAATTGCACAGGCTAACAACTCACAGTGGGGCTCGGACCTGGCAAGGCACCCGAAGGGTCCGAGACGGCGGCAGGGCTACCGAATTGCAGTTGTCGTTGCGACCCACTTCAGGCACTTGGCTTACGACGCTACTCGCTGACGATGGTTCGGAGGATTGTTTCGGCGGCCTTTGGTCGGCCCCTGTTTCTGGCCGACTCTTGCATTTTTGACCTCATAGCCGGGTCGCTGAGGAACTTCTTCACCTTGTACTTGAGGCTCCCGGGACTTCTCGCGATCAGGGCGCAGCCGTTCTCCGTCACGTACTCGGCGTTGCGCTCTTCCTGGCCTGGAATTGGGTTTGGAATGAGCATGGGCAATCCCATCGCCATGCACTCCGCCGTCGTGAGACCACCACTCTTCGTCACGCAGAGGTCCGAGACGGCCATCAGTTCGTGAATGTTGTTCACGTACCCGTACACGGTGAGCTTGGCACCCTCGGGCACCGGCAGTTTTGTAACATCCCGCTTCATGCGCTCGTTGCGACCGGCAATCGCGATCACCTGAACCGGGGCGAACTCAAGCAGCGAAGCAACCAGGGTCGGCAAACCGGCTGCACCCCAACCACCACTCATCACCATGATCGTTGGCAACTGCGGGTCCAGGTTCAGTTCCGCGCAGATCGCTTCCTTATCATAGCCCCGCCCGAAGTCAGGCATGATCGGTATGCCGACCTGCCTTACGCGCTCGCGCTCAATGCCCTTGTCAATCAGTTCCTCAACTCCTTCGCCGCTGTTTGCAAAGATGCGTGTCGCGTTGGGCTGTGCCCAGAAGCCGTGACTCAGGTAGTCCGTCACGCAAAGGTTGAGGCTGAAGGTCACCCAGTCTTTGCCCTCATAGGGCCTTAGAATCTGTGCGGGCAGGAAGTGGGAACAGATCACGTGGTCCGGGTTGAACTCGCGCAGCATGGCCCTGAACTTGGCAAACTCAATACGGTCAAACGCTCGAATGATCGCAGCCTGCCGCTTCTTGGCGCTTGGACGGTCACCTTTGTTATAGAGGTAACCCCAGAGTTCTGGTGCCCTGTCCGCAAGCTTGAGGTAACTGGCGGCGTAGGCCTTGCGATAAATCGCCGCGGTGTAGTCCAGAATGTCTACGTTGCGGATTTCTGCCTCGGGGTACATCTCACATGCGTAGGCCTCAAGCGCTTGGGCTGCGCGTACATGGCCATGCCCTGCTGATGCGGAGATAATGAGAAGGCGCATGCTCGATCCTAGTCAGGAGTATCGTTGGCCGTATGAGTGTGCAGCAGATTGCCGCGCCTGTCGCGAAACTCCAGCCTGATTCCGTCACGCCGTACGATCATGACCACAAAACCGTACGCTCTTTCCTTATATAGCGTGCCCTCGACGTGGCCATGCATGTTGTGCAGGACCTTACCCCCGCCGCCGGAAACCACGTGCAGCGTGTCTTCGCGACGGATCAGTTGCAGGTTGTGGTCGTGACCGCAGAAATAGGCAACCGGGCGAGCCTGACGGATCAGCGGCTCAAGCTGCTGGCGCATCTCTGTTGATATCTCGTGATTGCCATTCGAGTGGAAGGGGTGGTGCCCGCAGATAATCACCGGCCAACGCGCAACCTGCAATGCATCGATCTCCTGCTGCAAGAAATGCAACTGCTCGTGCTGGCGCTCCAGATTGCGATCGGTGTCGATACCGATCATCGTCAGCAACGGGTCGCCGCCTCGGGGACCGAAGTCCTGCCTGTAGAAGTAGTCCGGCATGTTCCAGCGACCGTTGGAAATCCGGCTGTAATCGATCTGGGCCTGAGGATTCCCAGCGTGGTCATGATTGCCGAGGATCGCGTGCCAGGTCAGCCCTCCGAGGTGCTCCGTGTCGTATACCTGTTCGAAGTATTCTTCCCACAGTGGATCGCCGACGCTGTCCACACCGGCCGGATAGAAATTGTCCCCGAGAAAGATGCCGGCGTGAAAGCCGCCCAACTCAGCAGCGGCCGCCTCGCAGCCCTGGGCGACTTCCCATTGTTCGATCTGTCCGGACCCCCAATCGCCGACAATCGCCAGACGTAACTCGTCTGCAATGTCAGGCGGTTTCTTGCGAAGGCGCGGGGCAACATAGTCAGGCAACTCGTGTCGTGTGCAACCGACGATCAGCCCGGCGACACCGACAAAAGACGCCTGCAGGAATCGCCGACGAGTCCATTTCATGTGGCGATTCTAGCGCGCCAGTGTTCGTCAAACGAGCCGGATTCGGAGGCGGCGCCGCTGCTTCCGGCCACCCTCTGTGGCCGGCTCGGCACGGGCCGGTCCGAGTAAGCACCGGCGCCGCTCTCCTTCAATCTGGGCTAACGTCCCTCGATCCGCGCCGGCAACTCAATCTCACGCGCGAAGGGGTGCACGGGCACATGATTGACCCCACGAACGGGTCGCGCACCCAATGCACGCAGTGTGTCCGACGCAGGGCCGTCCAATGGTTCCTTCCCGAGTACGACCAGCTTTCCATCAAGTGGGCGGGCCCGAAACGCGTGTTCTCGGGATACGCCGATCGCGATGATGCCGGGTGTCCATTCGGAAGGATCACTAAGCGTTGTCGGAAGTTCTGCGAGAGTTGTCTCCGCGATAACTTCGCGGGGGGTTCCGCCGCGGACGACAATCGTTACCGGCTCTGAAGGGCTGCGTCCCGACGCGATGAACTGCGTCGCAATCTCCTGTGCGCGGTGAATCCCCATGTACACAACCACGGGGCCCGGGTACTCGGCCCACAGTTTGAACTCACTGGCGTCACTCACGCCTGCCCCGGTAAACACGGCAAAGCCGCGATTTCGACCTCGGGACGTCAACGCGACACCGGCTGAGCCGAGAACCCCGTTGAGCGAAGTAACGCCGGGGATCACACGGAACGGCACACCTGCACGATGAAGCGCCTCGATTTCTTCCGTCCCGCGTCCGAAGATAAACGGGTCACCGCCCTTGAGCCGCACTACGTTCCGACCGAGGGAGCCTTCACGCACCAGAATCCCGTTGATGGTCTCCTGCGCCGTCTGTTTCCCGAACGGAAGCTTGCCGACGTCGATCAACTCGGCCGCAGACGCATGTTCCAGGATCTCCGGGCAAATCAGATTATCGAATACGACAACCTCTGCCCGCTCAAGCGCTCGCAATGCGCCGATAGTCAACAAGTCCGGGTCGCCGGGGCCGGCGCCAACCAGTGTTACGATGCCTGTGTTCTGTCCACTCATTTCTGTGCTCCAACTCGGTCTCTGCCGTGTAATCCGCATTCGGTCTTCGTTTGCCCTGCCCAGCGTCCCTCGCGTTCACCCTGTCGCCCATCCACGGGAGCGGTGCACGGCTCGCAACCCAGGCTTCGGTAGCCCTGTTTCCGCAACGGGTGTTGTGGCAGACCGTAAGTCAGTAGTTCGGTGTCGATCCACTCGCGCGATACGAGTGCCAGCGGCTGCACTTTGATGACGCCGTCAAACTCGTGCTCGAGTATGCCGATCGACTGGCGCTCGCCGCCCTGGTCTCGACGCAGCCCGGCCACCCACGCACGCTTACCGCGGCGGAGCTCGGTTAGGACTCTTACCTTGCGAAGCTGGCAGCAAAGGTCCGGGTCGCGCTCCCATAAACGCTCGCCGTAACTTTCAGAGAACTCGCGTTCATCAAGTCCTGTCCCGACACTCACAAGGTTCAGTCCGAATTCGTCACGAAGCTGCCGGTAGTACTCAATCGTCTCGTCGAAGAGCTGGCCGGTATTGATCAAGAACACCGGGTGCGTCGGCGCGATCTCTTTCATGTACTGGGCGAGTAACACACCACCGGCACCGAGTGCGCTTGTCACAAGCAACGCATCCCCGTAGGTCTCTAGCGCCCACTTCAGGACTTCTCTTGGCGAGAGTAGCTCAAGCGCTGCGGATGCGTCTTCGGCTTCGAGGGCTGTTCGAGGTGCCGGAACCGCCGACCCTTCCGCCCACTCACCCTGACTCAGTTCGACACTCCGTTTCAATGCGGCTGCAAACGCGTGCAACCCGACACGATCAACCAGTGCATCAAATGGCTCTTCAAGCAAGGCAAGTTCGGCATATACCCGGACAGCTGCAGTCGACACGGCGAGCACGTCATGCTGACTCAGCAGACTGGCAAACTGCTGCCCGAGAAGCGTGCGCCCGTACAGACGACCGCCGATGAGCAGATCATAGCCCTTCACAACTTGGCCGTTTGCCTTGCCCGCATTTCCACGGAAGCCGATGTCATACAACTGCGGTTGCGAGCAACTGTTCGGGCAGCCGCTGACGCTGATGCGCAGACGCTTCGCCCACGACGGTGCGCTGACAGCTTCCAGCGCATCAGACAGTACCTGCGCAAACTCATGGGTTTCGACAAAGCCTTTCCGGCATGACGTTGCGCCGGGGCAAGCAACAATGTCACGAGCGCCAAACCAGCCGGAGGGCGGATAACCGAGCGCTTCCAACTTGGCAACCAGCGCAGGAACCTGTTCGGGCGCGACGTCCGGGATGGACAGATTCTGCCGCACGCTCAAGTCAATGCGCGACGCACCGGCCCGCTCCGCAACCGAGACAATGGCCTTGGCGTGTTGCCAGGTAAGGTCGCCGGCAACAATTGGTACGCGAACGCGGAAACCACCGTCCTCCTGCGCGTGAACACCATCGACGGAGAATCTGGTTGCAGGCGGCGTGAGGGAAAGTCGCGGTGACTGCTCGACCTCGGTCGGCGGCACCCACTTCTCGAGAATCAGTTTACGAACGCGGTCCAGACCAAGGTCGTTGAGGACGAACTTCAGCCTCGCCCGCGCACGATTCTTGCGGTTTGAGTATTCGTTGTGGACCAGGACTGTCGCAGCAACGAGCCCGGCGACGGAGCGCTCCGGCACGTTCTTGAACAGCAAGTCACCCAGCCGGGGCTCCCGCCCAAGTCCACCGCCGATCCAGACGCTGAAACGCAACTCACCCGAAGACGGCTCTTCGACAAAACCCAGGTCGTTGATGCGGTGCAACGGCTCGCGATCATCCGCGGCATAGAATGCCACCTTGAACTTGCGCGGCAGGATCTCGAACTCTGGCTTGCCGGCAAATTGTCGTGTCAAACCGTCGACCACTCGCTGAATCCGGGCGATGCCTGCGCTGCCAGTCTCGCTGCCGGTAACGATGTTGCGAACAGTATCGCCGCATGCGCCGCGTGTCGTGAGCCCCGTCGTCTCGATTGCCTCCACAAATGCGACCAGCTTCGCTTCCGTGACGCCATGGAACTCGATGTTAGCACGTGTATCTATGTGCCACTCACCGTTCGTGTACTTGGCCGCGAGGTCGGCCAAAGCGTTGGCCTGCCGAAGGGTCAACACGCCTCCCGGCACCCGCACTCTGACCATGTAGATGCCCTGTTCGCGTTCCGGGTAAACACCGTCGATGGTCACTTCGCCGTTGCTACGCAGTACTCGGTGCTTCGACAGGTCTGTCTTCGGGATATGCCTGACTTCTGGTTCCATTAGTCTTCTCTGCTCGATCAGCTCTTTGATCAGTTTGTCAGCAGCCACAGCAACACCGCACCTGCTGCTGCAGCTGACACCGAGGTGCCTATCAACACAGGTCGCACGCCGACGCGACGCACGACATCAAGCCTTGTCTGGAATCCGACACCCACGAGCGCTACGAAGAATGCGAGCCTCGTAAGTTGCCCTAGCTGCTCGCGCTCACCCGCCGAGAAAGCACCCAGTGCGGCAGCCACCCCGACGGCAGCAAAGCCCCACACGAAGTACGGCACCCGACTGATCAACAACCGTGGGATGGCCGCGCCGTGGGCATGCTCGCGCTTTGGCGTGAAGAACCACAGGTAGCCCAGAATCGGCAGACCCTGCAACGCATTCACGATCAACTTCAGGCCGGCCGCGACACCGAGCGCTTCATTGCTGTGAATCGACGCCGTCGCAACTGCCTCAGCGCTGTTGGCGATTGTCAAACCCGCCAACAAACCGAATTCGTGTGCGTCGAGCCCCAGCAACCGTCCCACAACTGGATAAACCAGAAGCGCGAGCGCACCGGACACAAGAATGGCCAGAGTCGCATAAGTCGTCTGGATACCGGCCGCCTTGCGGTCATGCTGAGCGGCACCAATAACGGCGGAGACTCCGCAACCGATCAAGCCGAGAGTCAGCAACCCCGCCAGTCGAGGTGGCACCCAACCGCTTTTGGCCAGCAGCCAGAACGCGGCGGCAACGCCAACCCAGACGAAAGCGACGCCCAGCAAACCCTCAGGCCCGATCACATGCACCAGGTTCAGGTCAAGCTGCGCCCCCATCAGGATCAATCCGACAGTAAGTGGCAACTGATACGGAAGCGCCGGGAGAGCCCGCCTGACACCCACCGAACCACTGCCCGCAAGGACGCCGAACCCTAACGCGAACACCGCTCCCGGCAGCACCGGCACCATCACATACGCTAGCTTTGCGAGAAGCGTAAGCACCACCAGCACCAGCGTGCCTGCAAGCAGGTTACTGGTACGAGCGGCCGAAAGCGCTGAGTCGGATGTAGTTGCCGGTCCGTACATGGTTACAGGTTCAACAGGTTGACGATTCCGATTTTGACGACGGCGATCAGCACCAGCGCCACCATGGCGGCGGCGAAGTCACGGGTGAATGCACGTTGGTTGTTCATGTCAAATCCTCAGGTACAGATAGTCTGGCCGGGAAAGAAAAGGGCCGCCTCAAGGGCGGCCCGTGTCATCGCGTATTTCTACGCGTCAACACGAGCCCCTACCGCACATGCAGCACATGTGAGCTTTCTGAGTGTTCTGCTGTGAGGGGCGTATGTTCATGCCTGCAGCACCGGCTGTTCGACGTTGATGAATTCGTTGGCGAGTAAGTAGTTCCAGATTTTGTCGGCCGACTCTTCAACCGTCTCGTCTTCGCTGTTGACCGTAACTTGCGGGTCATCGGGTGCTTCGTACGGGTCACTGACACCCGTGAAGTTCTTGATCTCGCCGTGCAGGGCTTTCTCGTACAGGCCTTTGACGTCGCGGCGGACAAGCTCGTCGAGAGAGGCCGTGACAAACACTTCGATAAAACGCTGACGTCCGATCTTTGCAGCCACTTCGTTTCGCACGTTCTTGTACGGGCTGATTGCCGCTGTAATCACGGGAATCTCATGACGCGTCAAGAGTTCAGCGACGAAGCCAATCCTGCGGATGTTTGTGTCACGGTCCTCTTTGCTGAAACCGAGGCCTTTGCTGAGATTGGTACGCACCACATCGCCGTCCAGAATTTCGTGGCCAACGCCGTGTTCGTTGAGTCGCGCGGAAATGATCTCTACGAGGGTGGACTTGCCCGCCCCACTGAGACCAGTGAACCAGAGTGTGAATCCCTTTGCCGATGCCATCGTTTCTCTCCGTATCGAATGCTGTGAAAAAAGAAAACGCCACCGCGTTTGCGGTGGCGTCGTGTACAGGTGTGGTTGTGGAATCTATTCAACCATGCCCGAGCACGCGCCACCGGGGTGGGCGCACATCAGACAGCACATCTTGGTTGAATTCGTGTTCATAGTCGTTGGGGCGAAACCATACGTGCGGATTTGAAACGGTCAATACGCGTAGTCGAAAAAAGTTTGGACGGGGCTGTGAAACGTTTGAGCCCTCAATGAGTCACACGGATATCGGCACACGGAACTCGCTAAGTCGCCGCACTTCAGCCATCAATTCGGTGAATTCGTCGAAGTGCAGGCTCTGACGACCGTCGCTGAAGGCCTTCGACGGTTCTGGATGCACTTCAACCATTACCCCGTCAGCACCAACGGCAAGCGCCGCCAGCGTCAACGCCTTCACATACTCGCGCTTGCCCGCAGCGTGGCTTGGGTCAATGATGATCGGCAGATGCGAGAGTTGTTTCACGACCGGCACGGCTGCGATATCCAGCGTGTTCCGCGTAGCGGTCTCGTAGGTTCGGATTCCGCGCTCGCATAAGACGACACGAGGGTTGCCGGCATCAACGATGTACTCCGCCGCCAGCAGCAACTCTTCAATCTTGCTGCTTGGTCCGCGTTTCAACAACACTGGCTTGTCCGTTCGGCCAACCTCACGCAGAAGATCGAAATTCTGCATGTTCCGCGCCCCGATCTGCAGAACATCCAGGTACTCAACGGCGTCGGCAACCTGACTGATTGACATCACTTCGCTGACAGCCGCCAGCCCATGCGCGTCAGCGGCGGCGCGCATCATGCGCAGCCCCGGCACGCCTAAACCCTGAAATGCGTACGGTGAAGTACGCGGTTTGTAGGCACCGCCGCGAAGTCCTTTGGCACCCTGTGCCGCGACGTGAGCCGCGACTCGATTGATCTGTTCTTCGTTTTCAATCGCGCAAGGACCAGCGATGACACTGAACGCTCCCCCGCCGAACTTTGCACTCGCCGCCTCAACAATGGTGTGTTCCGGGTGGTAGTCACGACTGACTTTCTTGAATGGATGCACATCTTCAAGCACGTCACGCACGCCACTCAGCCCGCGCAGCAGGTGTTGCTCGATGGGCGTCTTACTGGTGGCCGCCGTAATAAGCGTGCAACCACAATCTCTCGATATGGACGGCGCAGCGCCGAAGCCCTCCAGCGTACGGATGACGGCAGTGATCTCAGTGAGTGTGGCGCCGGGTTGCATTGTGACGATCATGGCTGGTCTCGTTTTCGTATGTTCAGTGTTTGGAAACTACTTCGCCGTCGCAGGCTTTTCGCAAAGGGCCCAGTATGTCTGCTACGCTGCTGCCCTGCCCAAGTCCCCGGATCAATGCTGAGCCTACGATGAACCCATCGGCCGACTTACGAAGTTGTTCAATGTGTTGCGCCTTGCTGATACCAAAACCGACGCACAGCGGTACCGGCGAGATACTCTTGGCGCGACGGATGTACTCGACAGTTTCTTCTCCGAAGGCATCACGAGTGCCGGTTACACCGGCGACGCTGATCAGATAGGCAAACCCCTCGGCCTTGGTAAGAATCTGCCGCATACGGGCTTCAGACGTTGTTGGTGACAGCATCGCGATCAATGCCATCTCGCATTGAGCGAACATCTCGCGCAGCTCGTCCTGTTCGTCGAAAGGCAAGTCCGGGATGATTGCTCCGCTGACCTTTGCGGCGACAGCACGATCGGCAAATTGCTCGATGCCGCCGGCAAGCACCTGATTGAAGCTCAACATCAGTACAACCGGCGGCCCGGGCTTGCGCGCCCGCAGTGTCTCAAGCGTTGCCGCCAGCGTCGTACCGTTCTTCAGCGACTGCGCGCCCGCTTCTTGAATCACGGGTCCGTCAGCGAGTGGATCACTGAACGGCACGCCAACCTCAATCACATCGGCGAACTCGCCGGCAGCCTCGAGGTTTGCGGCAAAAGCTTCCGGCGTTGGATGCCCCGACATCAGGAAGGGCAACAGCGCCTTTCGGGACTCTTGGCTTACGCGAGCAAATGCGTTTCTCAGGTCAGCAATAGTCATAGCAGCCCCCGTTCCATCAATGAGGGCAAGTCTTTGTCTCCACGCCCCGACAGATTGACAAGAACGTCCAGCCCGGGGCGTTGACTGAGTAGTCGCTTGGCGTAAGCCAGCGCATGGCTGCTCTCGATCGCGGGAATGATCCCTTCGCGTTCGCAGAGTTCGCGGAATGCCTGCAACGCCTCATCGTCGTTGACGACAAAATACTGGGCACGCCCGGAGTCGCGGAGTTGGCTGTGCTCAGGGCCGACGCCGGGATAATCGAGCCCGGCCGCGACGGAGTGTGTGTTCTGAATCTGCCCCTCTTCATCTTGCAGCAAATATTGCAGCGCCCCGTGCAGGACACCCGGTGAGCCGTAGTTCAGAGGCGCGGCGTGGGGCTTGGAGTCGTCCGCCGAAGCACCCGCCGCGCCGCCGGCTTCTACTCCATGAAGCTCGACAGCATCATCAAGAAAACCAGCGAACAATCCCATCGCGTTGCTACCCCCACCCACGCACGCGACCGCAACCCCTGGCAGTTTGCCGTACCGACTAAGAAACTGCGCGCGGGCTTCGCGTCCAATCACACTTTGGAACTCACGTACAATAGTCGGGTACGGGTGCGGGCCGACCACGCTGCCGATCAAATAGTGTGTGCTGTCGGGGTTGCTGATCCAGTCGCGAATCGCTTCGTTGATTGCGACCTTCAGGTTCCGACTCCCGGCCTCACAAGGAATGACAGTCGCGCCCAGCAGCTTCATGCGTTCGACGTTAGGACGCTGGCGCTCACAATCGAGCGTTCCCATGTACACGACACACTCAAGGCCTTCACGCGCGCATGCAGCAGCAGTAGCGACACCGTGCTGGCCTGCACCTGTCTCGGCGACGATCCGAGTCTTGCCCAGCCGCCGCGCCAGCAGAACCTGCCCCACGGCGTTGTTGATCTTGTGCGCGCCCGTATGGGTCAGGTCCTCACGCTTCAGGAATACGCGCCCGCCCCAGACAGAACTCAGGCGCTCTGCGAAGTAGAGTGGGGTCTCGCGACCGACGAAGTCCCTCATGGTCGCCTGAAGCTCGGCCTGAAAGTCAGTATCTACAAATGCAGATTCGAAGGCGCGCTCAAGCTCAAGCAAGTTGGCAACGAGAGTTTCCGGCACGTACTGCCCGCCGTAGATGCCAAACCGTCCCTTTGTTTTCGTCGTGATATTCACTGTGTCGTCCCTGCCTGCGTTGCCGACTTCATGGCTTCCTGCGCAGCCTGTACGAATGCTCGGACCAAGCCGGCATCCT
>JAGQRE010000127.1 GCA_020425695.1 Planctomycetota bacterium | reverse complement strand
GAAAAGGTCATGAAGGAACGAGGCGCACCAGGCCACATCCGCAGCGATAACGGCCCGGAGTTCGTAGCAAAGGCTGTCAAAGAGTGGCTGGCCAGAAGAGGAACGCAAACCTTGTTCGTGGAACCGGGCAGCCCATGGGAGAACGGCTACATCGAGAGCTTCAACAGTCGGCTGAGAGATGAGCTTCTGAACCGCCAGCTCTTCTCGGGCCTCAGAGAAGCCCGCGTGATCCTGGGCCAACACCGACGCTGGTACAACGAAGGACGGATCCACAGCGGGATCGGCTACATGACCCCGAAAGACTACGCAGCATCACACAACAAGGCCGCCACAGCGTCGTGACGGCCGATCATGAAGGAAGAAACTCTAGTTCGAACTGGTACGAAAAAGGACTCTTGCCACCATCGCTGACAAGATCATCGAAGAGGCAAAGCATGTTGAGCGAGAATGCAAAAGAGAAAGACCTGGGTCAGCTAACGATCCAAATCCAAACGCCGAAGCAAATCCAGAGTGACCGTAGCGCGTACTTTGTTTGGTAGCGGGGGCCCGATCCGCACTTGAGTACAGAGTCGAGATAAGATGGACATCGGGAGTACGGTTGTCGGCGTAAGAGCCGATGGGGAAAGGCGCTTAGGGCTATGGTTAATCCAGATGATCACTAGCCGCCCGCTTGGATTCTGAGGCGAAGACTGCCAAGACGGCATTTTCGGTAACGGCAGCCTTACACGGTTGAAGTGCAGTTGCTGTACCAGACGATCAGCGCACGTGAAGCCAACGAAGTATTCCTGCATGACACACTGCGCGAAGTGAACGTCTTCCGTCAGTACTATGAAGCGGCACCCCGCACGCCTGAATTGATTGCGGAGACGAGCCAGACCACCCCATGAATAGATCGAGAGCATGCGGTACCCCCGGACGTTGCTGAGCTTCATCCTCTATCCCTACTATAAATTCCGTCGAGCCCGTTTCTGGGCGTTCCTGGGACTCGACCCAACTGGTCGAGATTGGAGCAAACCACGGCTTACCCTTCGCCATCGGTGATGGTTGTCTCGGGCCCCACAAGGTGATGGGGCGACGAGATGATTTTCCTGACGATGGCGATGCTAAGGCTGCTTCTCCGCGGGAAACAGTCGTTGGCATTGGAGAACGCAGCTCTGCGGCATCAGCTTGCTGTCCTGCAGCGATCGGCTGGCCGGCCAAAGTTGAGGCCGAGGGATCGCCGGTTCTGGGCATCGCTTTCAAAGCACTGGTCAGAGTGGAAGGACGCTCTTGTCCTGGTCCAGCCGACAACGGTGATCGGCTGGCAGAAGACTAGTTTCAAGCTGTTCTGGCGTTGGAAGAGCAGGCTTGGAAGAGGCCGGCCGGAGTTGTCGCAAGAGCTTCGAAGCCTGATCCGTGAGATGAGCCAAGCCAATCGGCTTTGGGGAGCACCGCGTATCCAATCCGAGTTGGCCAAGCTCGGGATCGAGGTAGCCAGGTCCACCGTCGCGAAGTACATGGTTCGGTATCGGGAAGGCAAGCCGACTGCCGGTCCAACCTGGGCGACGTTTCTTCGGACGCACCTGAAACAGACCGCAGCCGTCGACTTCTTCACCGTCGCCACTGCCAACTTTCGCATCCTCTACGTGTTCGTTGTGCTGTCGTTGGGTCGCAGGAGGATCGTCCACATCAACATCACTGCTCACCCAACGGCGCAATGGACTGCTCAACAGATCGTTGAAGCCTTTCCATGGGATGACGTGCCGGCGTACTTGCAGAGGGACCGTGATGGTGTCTTCGGCAACTTGTTTCAGCGGCAAGTTCAAGCGATGGGGATTGAAGAGCTCGTCAGTGCTCCGCGATCACCTTGGCAGAACGGATATGTTGAACGCGTCATCGGCACGATCCGGCGCGAATGCCTGGATCATTGCATCGTGTTAGGTGAGAACCACCTACGAGAGGTGCTCAAGGAGTACGTCGAGTACTACAACACTTCACGGACGCACCTCGGCTTGGATGGTGACTGCCCTGAGTCTCGCGATGTTGAAACCGAAGGTCGCGTCTACGCTGTTCCTTGGTTGGGCGGGCTGCATCACACGTACCGGCGGAACGCTGGATAGGTTCCGAGTATCCCTATTAAAGGAAGAAGCGCGCCAATGAGCGCGCTGGTTGTCGTTGGGGCCTCGATGCGGATAGCCGGGAATAGCCTGCCTCAGCAATTCCTGTGACGCTAAATCTGTCCGCACGTTGAGTCACTCCCTCGTCTGGTCTTTCGGCCCGACGTCGATTCCTGCCAAGACGGC
This sequence comes from Planctomycetota bacterium, assembly GCA_020425695.1. Classification (GTDB taxonomy): domain Bacteria; phylum Planctomycetota; class UBA8742; order UBA2392; family UBA2392; genus JACKID01. The sequence goes on along the minus strand of JAGQRE010000127.1, from coordinate 8,960 downwards.
ATTTTCGGTAACGACAAGGATCGTGTTCCTGTGGCACCGAAAGCCCTTGACTTGCATCCACATGAGCACATTGCCAAAGCAAGCCCACCGGTTGTTGGGCTCGAACTGGGCGTGGAGGTCGTCGAAGGGGTCAGGTATGGTTCGGTCCCGAGTGCATCCAACTGACGAAGCGTGCCGGACAACGCCGGCACGCTAACTGCCGAAACTTGACGACCTCATGCCATCTGGTTCGCGGCTTCCATGATGCTGTCTACCTCTCGAACGGCGTCGCGCGCCTGGGCCAGCGCGATATGCGGTTTGACGCCGACAATCCACTTCGCACGGGCGTCGACGGTGTTGCCAGCGCCGGCGCGATCATCGATCGTTGCGTACAGCGCTGTGGCTAAGCGCTCCAGTTCCGAAACGTTTTTGTCGCCCAGGTGATCAGCCACGAACCCGATGGAGCCTTCAGCCCTCGCAATAGTCTGCCCTTCCCAGTGGGTCAACTTCTTCCAGGCGTCGTCAGCCAGCCGGTAGCTGGGACCGTAGGGTCGCGGTTGGCTGACTTCCTCAATCAAGTAGTCCGCTTCAAGACGTCCTAGCTCGTCGGAAAGGTCGAACGAGAATGGGCCGTGCTTGTACAGAATAAAGTCGTACCCCAGTGGGACCTCCAGGAGGCCCTGCAGAAAGTACGTGGCTTTTTGCATATGGGTTTCCCCGCACCAGCTTCCCTTTTCCTCGAGGTGCTTCAGAAGCGAGGCCAAAACGGCCGCTCTTTGGATGCGTTTCATGTTCATGCTCCCTTCTTCTTCGCCGGCTTCTTCTTGTTCGAAGCGTTCTTGTTGCTGGTAGAGTTCGCGATCAACTTGTTCTTTTCTTTCTTGAGCCATTTGACGACAGCGTCATGGATCTCAGGTGCGACGAAAACGTGTTCCAGTATGGTTGGCGGAAACTGGGTCAGCACTTCCGATGCCTCAAGACCGTTCACTACATCGCCATTGGAGGAAAGCATCGGGAAGGCTGAGACCTTCCCGGACTTGTCGTACGGGGCGAAGCGAACCTTGTCTTTGCCGTACTTCTTGGCAATGGCCGAGCAGATGATGTTCGCCGCTTCTGGCTGTACCTTGACGTCTTCCGGGTGGCGGGAATAGCAGAGCTTGAAGTGCTCACGGGTGACGATGCGTCGTGCCGCGTCGACGCCCTTTCCCTTTCGTTTGCCTGCCGCAGCACGTATTGCAGCCGTTACCTCGTTGTCGGTGAACTTGAGGTGCCCGGCTGCGGTCGTCTCGAACTTGCCTTTGGTCAGCCAGTCCTTCAGGAAGTCCTGTAGGTGGATGTCGTAGATCCGACGCACTGGGTGAAGGTAGACCTGGGTGAACATGAAGTAGCGCGCAAGCAGAAGTGCTTCGGCCGAGTGCAGGCCGCCTTCGTCAATCCCTAGAGCGAGTTCATCAGTCCCCGCGTAGTGCTTGGGCAGAATACGAAGACAATCGACAAGGCGGTAGTGATCGAAGCGGCCATAGGCTACGCCGCAGTGGTAGGCGTCACGCAACAGATAATCCATGCGGTCAACACCGAAGACGTCGCCAGTGATGATCTCCGATAGCAGTTCGTCCCATGCGCTGAAGGTGATTTTCTTGAGGTGCTTACGACCGACGGCGAGTTTCTTGACGTCGTCCTTCTTTACGGGCGGGGTGAGCTTGCCGAAGAGGCCGGAGAGTTCAACATCGTCGATCAGCTTTTCCGTGAGTCGTTCATGATTCCAGCCCTTGGGCAACAGGTCTGCTTCTGCGGCGTGGGAAAAAGGAAGGTGGCCAATGTCGTGCATCAGTGCTGCGATGCGCAGCACCTTGCGCCAGTACGCCAAACTTCCACTGTCGGGCAGCACTTGTCGAACAGCTTCAACGATGTTGGCAGGGTGTGTGACTACGTCGAACACACGGCCGGCAAGTTCCATGACTCCCAGTGAATGTTCGAAGCGGCGATGTGTGGCGCCCGGATACACCAAGTATGTCAGGGCGAGTTGGTGGATGTGACGCAGGCGCTGAAATGCTCGAGAATCAATAACGCGTCGTTCATCCGAAGATACGCGGATAAACACGTGGATTGGATCACGGAACTCGTGTTCGTGTTTGGCCATGTCAGTTTTCCACAGATAAGTCTACAGGGCCGCGCGACATGGCTCTGACCGCTGCGCCCGCCGTTGCGCCAACTATGCCACCGATGTGCGTAAGCTCAAGCATCATCGGCTTTTGTGGATAAGCTGGAGGCGTCGCATCCCTACCCTCCTGACCGCACGGCACCGGCAGAAACACGATAGTGCTCGACCTTTACGATTGGTTGCCACCCAAGTCTTGAGGGATTTTGGACCTTGTGAAGTTCTGGAGTTGAGGCGCAGTTGAACACGGCATACAGCCAGTAGTCATCTCTGAGGCGCTCGGCGGCCTGGTGTTCGTTGGCGGTGATGGCGATGTCGCCGACTGCTGAGCGGCCTTTGACTTCGATGAAACGGGCCTCCAGCGCGGTCTTGGGGTCTTCCGGGTGCAGTCGGCGGGAGATCAAGTCGTAGCCGCGGTTCTCGCTTTCCACGCTCTCCACGACCCAGCCCCTGGCCTCTTCGTGCCGTTTGACAAACTCGATTGCGATACGCTCAATCTCGTCGTCACGTACCATGGGAGCGAAGCTGGGCGACTGCCGTTCCGGGTGGGGTAGCACGACCGCTCGACCGATGTGGGTGACGTCACCAACTGCAACGTGTCGCTCAAGTTCAAGTTCCAACTGGCGGCGCTCAAGTCGGTTCTGCAGGTCGGCGAGGTGGTTTTCGGCCTGCGCGATCAGTCCGTCGAGGCCTTGTACGGTGGCACCCTCAACCTGACGGCTGCAGAACTCGGCAAGCTGCATGTTCGCGCGCTCGATCAGTGTGTTCAGGCTCAGGTCAACGTGGCTGGCGACGTTTGCGATTTCACGCTCGCGCTCAGCACCGATTTCAGCGCACCAAGGTTCAAGCTGACGCTCGTAGAGCATGTGCTCTACAGCAGCGCGGTCAGGGTTGGGAACATCGCTCGACGTCGAAACCCGTTCGGCTGGCGTAATCTCGTGGAAGATCGTCGGTTGACGGATGGTCATCACTGCCTCAGCGTCGGTTTCAACCACGAACAGGCGGCGGTAGAGCGTACGGCCGCAGCCATCCTTGATCGAAGCGGCAAAGACATCCAGAGACGACGGCGTGGCGCGGTGAAGGTCATGAAAGACGGCTCCTCGGTTGAGATGATCTGAAGCCCGTTCGACCAGGTCTGCGCGCACAGTTTCGAAGAGCGGGTGGCCAGGAGTAACCCACTCCAGAGTAGCGTCGTTCGACAAATGAGCTTTGTCGAACACGATGCGACCGTACTCGCGGCCAAGGCGACCAAAGCGAGACTCTAGATCGTTGCCGATGGGTAGGAGATTGCGGGGGACCTTCCCGATGCGGAATGTGTGTGGCGCGCCAGCAACCGAACGCGGGTTGAGACCGGCATGAGGCGCGGCCTCACGGAAAAACTGCTCGACGACTTCGGGGACGAGCCGGCGATCCTTCGCCTCAATTGAGCGGCCAACGATGGCAGACAGGTTGAGGTCGCGCTTCGCCAAGCTTTCAAGAGCCGATTGAGTGATAGCTCGAAATCGCTGTGGGTTGATTTCGCGGACGATGCGATCCTGAATGACATGCTCATCCGTACGACGAGCATACATCTCGCGCAACATGCGTTCGAGCATGGATGCAGGGAAGACTTCGCCAACGACGTCAAAGACCTGGTCGGTGCCGAGTTCCTTGCGAATTTCGCGCAGGCGTTCTAGCAACTTACTGAGTACGCGACCTTCGCGCGTGTTATGAGCGACGAAATTGAAGATGAGACAATCGTGCTCCTGGCCGTAGCGGTGTATACGACCGACGCGTTGTTCAAGGCGCACGGGGTTCCATGGGATGTCATAGTTCACCATGAGCCAGCAAAACTGCAGGTTGATCCCCTCGCCCGCGGCTTCGGTTGCTACAAGAACCTGGGCGGACTCGCGGAACTCGCGCTCGGCGTAAATTCGCGTGCCTGGTGTGTCGCGGTCGCCAATCTTCATACCACCGTGAATTTGCGTCACGGTGAGCCCCCATTGACGTAGTTTGCCCAACGGGCGGCCGTCCTTGCCGTCACCAGCTAGGTAATCCAACGAGTCCTTGTGTTCAGTGAACACAAGCAGTTTCATCGTTGGATCAGTGAAAACACCCTCGCTATGGAGGATGTCACGCAATCGCGCGAGCTTAGACTCCACCTCGCGGTGCTCCAGCAACTTCGCCTGATCAACGAGCGCAGAGAGGCTCGCAATCTCTTTGCGCAGAGCAGCAGGATCCACGTCTGCGACAACTTCTTCGAGCTGTTCGACGATCAGTTGCTGTTCTTCTTCGGTTAGGTCGTCGAAGTCGTCTGGTATCTGGCGTTCAATTTGTTTGCGTTTGTACGCCGCTGGATCCTCCAGGATCGCAGCTCGGCGGTCCCGCATTCGCTCCAGACTCCGGCGTACTGCGTAGACCGTAGACGCCATGCGACGCTGCAACATGGCCATCGTAAAGCCGAGTGCTCGTCCTCTCGCGCTATCGTCCTGTGCGGCAAGGATTGACTGATCTTCCACGTAGCGGGTCAGAGCGTCGTAAAACTCAAGCTCATCTCCATCCAAATTGAAGGCAGCTGTGCGCACTTCGCGTTTGGTGAAAAGCTTGCGAACTTCGCCAGTCTCGGGATCTGGGAAGGTAACCAACGCCTCCTTTATGCGGCGCAGGTAGAAGGGCGCTGAGTTGCGCCGCATGGCCTGTTCGAGGCTCTTTACGTCTCCATAAACGTCCTTGTCCAGGAGCGACAAGAAGAGGCAGAAGTTTGCGGGGTCGCCTTTGTGGGGGGTCGCGGTCATCAACAAAAAGTGATCCGTCATAGTGGACAGTGACTCGCCGAGCCGATACGCGAGTGTTTTGCGATCCTCCGCATACGCACTCATCTTGTGAGCTTCGTCCACTATGACCAAGTCCCACCGCGAACGAAGCAAGCTCTCGCGAGCATCTTCTATGCGCGAGACCCATGAGACCGATGTGACCACTTGATCTCGTTCCTGCCAGGGGTTTTGGCCGTAGTTGGCGCGGAGTACGTCGCTGCGAATCACCTCGAAAGACTCGCGAAACTTGTCCTTTAGTTCTCGTTGCCACTGAAACGTGAGATTGGCGGGTGTGACGATCAGTGTGCGCTTCACCAATCCACGTGCTTTCAGCTCTTTCAGCAGAAGACCGGCCATGATTGTCTTACCGGCACCGGGGTCGTCTGCTAAGAGAAAGCGAATACGGGGTAGGCGAAGAAAGTAGTCGTATACGGCTTCAAGCTGGTGAGGAAGAGGATCCACTCGTGCGATCGAAAGAGAGAAGTATGGGTCGTACTCGTGAGCAAGCGCCAGGCGCTGAGCCTCTACTCCGAGCCTGAAGAGTCGAGCGTCCCCGTCCAACGCGGGACAGGGCGCTGATACCTGGATCTGCTGGAGTTGAGCAGCGTTTAGGATGACATCGCGCGTTAGACCCGTCTTCACTCCTCGACCGACAACCTTCAGTGCGGTCCCCAACGGCTGAGTCAGCAGGACTTCCATGGGCTCAGACAGCATCGAGCCTCGAATGACATTCCCAATGTGGAGTTCGATTGGCATAGGACTGGGAGCCTCTTCGCAACGACATTTCTTTGCGGAGCATAGGATCGGCAACTGTACAGCGGTGCGTCGTTGCCTACTAGCGGTACTTGGCCAGAGTGAACTTGCGTGGTAGTTGGAGCCGCTGTCGGCTCACTTGTCTACTGGTCCCGGCGAAGACGTGGCTGCGTTCGTGTGTCACATTGCAATAACCAGGCGAACTCTCAAACGAGAACTGGCAAGGGAGCGAGCGACTGCAGCCGATCTGCGATTTTCTGCCACGGCTGCATCAAGTTCACGGTTCGCACATGGATTGCGTAGCCGTGGATAGTGTACGTCAGGTCAAGCTCGCGCTGAACGGTTGGGTAAAGCAACATTCCACCGACTCGCTTTCCGGGGCATAGGAGGTCTAGGTTGCGGATATATGCATAGAGCTGATAAAGGTTAGCCGGGTGGACGACTTCTTTGCCATATACTTCGGCGAGCGTGTTCTTGTAGTACTTGGTGTCGATAACGATGACCTCGGAGTCGTGCTCAAGTGTCACGTCTGTATTCAGGTTCGGTAGCAGCGCAAGGTCGTAGTCATCCGCCTCCACGTTTTGCCATTTGAACTTCATTCGGCCGGTGCGCCAAACTGTCTCGCGTTCGTAGAAGTTGCGGACGAAGTCTTCGAAGATCGCGGGCAGGCGGTCGCGGATGACATCGCGGAACAGCATCTCGCCTGACTCTTCACTGGGGAAGCTGTTCTCCTGGATGAAGCGGCAAACTTGCAGCAGAAAGCCGTAGAAGGCGTTGTTCCTATGCAGTCGAACCGCCCGGTACGAGTCGGCCGTCACTTCGATCTCGCTGACTTCGTCCAGTTTGCGGTGGATGCCGGCAAGTTCGTTCCGCAATGAGTTGTCGACTTCCGGCATGCGGATTAGGCTGCCCATCGTGCTGCGGATAATCTGATTCTGGATGACGTCATAGCTGAGCTCGTCAAACGAGCAGACGGCCGTCGCCATTGGGAACGCGAGCTGCTTGATCGATGCTGAGACCTCCAGTTTGCAGCGAATGCCGGGGATTCTCTCTTCACGGCGGATGTACTCACGGTCAAGCCCGCGGCGCTGTAGATGGTTCACGCCGCTGACAAGGACGCGGGCAAGTAGGTTCAGCAGGTCGGTAGACCCGTCCGGCCGCACGGCGACGATCTCGTGCTCTTCCAGCCGGTTCCAGGCGTAGAGCAACAGGTAGTAGATGTTCTCGACCGGGATCGTCATGCCAGCAACTTGCTCGTCTCTTCCTCGACCTGCTTCAACCTGTCGAACCAGTACTCCTTGAGCAGCGGCTGAATTTCGTGCTCGACGACATCCCGGTACCATTGGTCGTCGGGTGTAACTCCATTGGGACAGAAGAAGCTGTGGCCGATCTGGAAGCCCCAGCCGAGGTTCTTCGTGTCTACTTCGATCTGTTTGTTCAGTGCCCCAAGCCGGTCAACGATCTTCGAAATCAGCCCTGGCGCCGCGCCGCGCTCTTCAAGGAACTCGTGGAACGAAGATGAATCGAACTTGGGAGTCAGGTCGACGAACTGGAAGCGACGGCGAAGCGCGTAGTCAACCATCGCCAGCGACCTGTCGGCGGTGTTCATCATGCCGATCAGATGCACGTTCTCGGGCACGTGGAACTTGGCGTGCTTGCCGGTGCGATCGGAGTAGGTGAGGTTGATGCTGAACTTTGGGCCGCGCTTGTCCGGTTCGATAAGCATCATGAGCTCACCAAAGATCTTGCTGAGGTTGCCTCGATTGATTTCGTCGATGATGAAGACGTAAGGTTGTTCGGGATCCTGTTCGGCCCTTCGGCAGAATTCGTAGAACACACCGTTCTGCAGCTTGAAGCCACCGTCTTCCCGCGGGCGATATCCCTGAATGAAATCCTCGTAGGCATAGGACTGGTGGAACTGGACCATCGATACGCGAGAGTCGTCCTTTGCTCCGATCAGGCAGTAGGCCAGGCGCTTAGCAATGAAGGTCTTGCCCACACCCGGCGGTCCCTGAAGGATCACGTTCTTCTTCACGGTCAGGCTACGCAAGATACGCTCGACCTCTTCTCGTGCCATGAAGACTCCTTCCATGGCATGGTCCAGCGTGTAGGCGGTTGCTGGTGGTGCTGGAGGCTGTGCGGGTTTCCGGCTGCCCTTCGTTCGCTCCAAAGCCTCCAGAATCAGTCGCTTCATCTTTGGGCGTCCCGAGAACTCCGTAACCGTCTTGATGGGCAGGCGCTTTTCACCGGCGGGTACAGCGATCTCGTCGCGAATCAACCAGTCTACTCCGATGACCTGAGGCCACGATTCGCCGGGGCTGGCGTCGTACTCATAGCCCGACGTGACGATGCCAATAGCATCGATTCGGTCCTGGTATGTCTTTGATAGAACGATGTCTCCCGGATGGATAGCGTTCGCGAAGTTGAAGCATCCCAGACTGTCCTGGCTCGAGAGCTCCGCGAAGTCGTGCATTTCTTCGCGGGAGTCGTACTGGCTCAGGTCGCCAAGTTCTTCCCACCCAATTCTTGCAGTGCCTTCTTCGATGAACCGGTCTTTCATGTGGCCGCCGGCAGTTGCAATGAGCCACATCGTCGTTGTTTGGGCTTCATCAGTACCAGTCGCCCCCGGTTCGAAGTCCGTTAGGCTGATGTCCAGGAAGTCCTGCAGTGCATCGATAAGTGTGGGCGTGACTTCGCAAAGATAGTGACCTTGGGCTAACTGGATGCGCTCCCTTGGGCCTCCGCCAGCATATAGGATGAACGGGTACCCAGTCGGGCGATCATCCAACTCCTGACGAATGTCGTCTTCGTACTCGGTGATGAAGTCTGCCACGTCGAGTTCGCTGTCGAGCGGTGCGAAGTCCGTCAAGGGGACGTAGTAGTAGTCACGATCCGTATCCTTGGGAACATCTGCAGCTGGCACGACACGAACTGCCGCGGAAGCGACCGATGTTCCAGCGAACTTCCCGTCGACCAAGTGGATCACGATGTCGAGCGGCTTCACTTCCCGCATTGCACGGTACCAGTCCGATCCGTCTTTTGCCGCCGTTGCAGATACGAGGGCTCGGCCGACTGCCCAATCGGGATGCTCAAGTCGCTTCTTTGAACTCGTGGTCTCCAGCCAAACCGTTGGGTCGTATTCTTCCTCGTCGAGTGCGCCCAGCGAAATCCAGAAGAAGTTGTGGATGTCGATGTTGTCCCTTGGCCGCCAATCCGAAAGCCTGGCCTTGACGTCGTCGACAACTCGAAGGACCCGCTTGTAAGTTTCCAGCGTTAGG
>JAGQRE010000126.1 GCA_020425695.1 Planctomycetota bacterium | reverse complement strand
GCATCACGATCGTCGGCGATGAAACCGACGTGGACGAATTCGGCGCGCAACGCTTCAAGGCGCCGCAGGTGTTCGAAATCGACATGCTGAAGTGCATCTACTGCGGCATGTGCGTTGAGGCCTGCCCGAAAGACGCCATCGCCATGAGCACGACCTACAACCAGGTCGGCACCAAGCGCAGCGACTTCATCTTTGACCGCGAGCGCCTGCTGAAGAACAACGACGAGTTCATGGAAAGCCTCGGGCTCGCCCGCAGCGGCAAAGACAAAGACGGCAGCTACCCATTAAGCCCGGACGGCTGCGGCCCCGAAGTCACCCACGGGCTGCAACCCTTCCGCAAGGGCGTCCGCAGCGAAGGCGCATAAGCAAGCACCAGCAAACAAAGCGGCGCGCCTTCGGGCGCGCCGCTTCTAGTTTCGACCGTTCCGCAACTACTGCGATTGCAGACGCATCAGCACCAGCGAGATCAGCTGCGCACCGACGCGTGTGCCGCGTCCGCCCTCGTTCAGGCTAGAAAGCTGGGTGTCGCCGGGGCCCGGTTGCGCGGGTGCGGCTTCGCTTTCAAGCGCGTAGATCACGAGGTCGCCAACTACCTTCACATAGGCGATGTAGACGTCGTCCGTTTCGCCCTGCCCGACAATCAGCCCCATGCGCGTTATGTTTTCAGTCTTCTCGACACCCAGCGCGAACTGCATGTCATCAAGCGGGCTGAACTCTTTGGCCTTCAGCGCAGCGACAATCTTGTCGGCGATCGGCTGCGCGGCAATCGCTTCGGGCGCGCGAATCACGAACAGCTTGCAGGACTGCACATATTCCTGATTCGCCGAGCCCGACTCTGACTCCGTGTCCGTGACAATCGTGAAACCGGTCGAGCGATAGTCCGCTGCGATCATCGGCAGCGCTGCGTTGCCCGGGTCTTTGGTTGAGTAGCCAGCCGTCTCGGCGTTCCAGTTGCCGTATTCGACGGAGCCCTTCAGCAAAGCCGACTTCGGCAGCAGCTTCGCCAGCAGCGCGTGGGCTTCGCTGGGCGCGCTTTTTACGTCAACGGCGTCTTCAAAAATCGGGCCATCGTTGCGGTCACCCTCAAGCGAAGCAACCTGAGGCCCCGCATTCGCAGCAACGTTGTCACCGCTGCCGCAGCCGGCGGCGGCCAAGGCAAAAGTAAAAAGGCAAAAGGCAAAAGTGATGCCTGCACGCATGCGCGCGGTTGGGCAGTTCACTTTTGCCTTTTTACTTTTCACTTTTTCCCTGAAGCCGCCTATTCCCACTCAATCGTGGCCGGCGGCTTGCTGCTGATGTCATACACCACGCGGTTGAAACCACGCACTTCGTTGATGATGCGATTCGACATCTTCCGCAACAGGTCGTAGTCGATACGCGCCCAGTCGGCCGTCATGCCGTCCACGCTTTCGACGGCCCGGATCGCGCACGTAAACTCATGCGTCCGCTCATCACCCATCACGCCGATGCTTTTCACCGGCAGCAGCACGGCAAACGACTGCCAGATCTGCTTTTCAAGCCCGGCCGCCTTGATCTCTTCTCTAACGATTGAGTCGGCGTCGCGGAGAATACGAAGTCGTTCTTCCGTGATTTCGCCCAGGCAGCGCACAGCCAGCCCCGGCCCCGGAAACGGCTGACGCCAGACCAGCTCTTCCGGCAGCCCGATCTCCGCGCCGACTTCGCGAACTTCGTCCTTGAACAGAAAGCGCAGCGGCTCGACCAGTTCAAAGTCCATGTCCTCAGGCAGCCCACCGACGTTGTGGTGACGCTTGATCATAGCCGTCGGGCCACCGTGGGCCGCGACTGACTCGATCACGTCCGGGTACAGAGTGCCCTGCGCCAGGAACTTGGCGTCCCTCACCTTGCGCGCTTCGACTTCAAAGACACGAATGAACTCTTCGCCGATGATGATGCGCTTCTTGTCCGGGTCGGTGACGCCGGCCAGTTTGGTCAGGAAGCGCTCGCCCGCGTCGGCCACGATCAGGTTGACTTTGAAGTGACCCTCAAAGGCCTTGCGGACTTCTTCGACTTCGCCGGATCGAAGCAGCCCGTTGTCGACCATGATGCAGGTGATCTGGCCGGGGATAGCCTTGCTGATCAGCGCCGCAACCACGCTTGAATCCACGCCGCCCGATAGCCCGCATATGACGTGGCCGTCGCCGACCTGTTTCTGAATCCGCTCGCACTGTTCGTCGATGAAACTCGACATCTGCCAGTCGCCCGCGCAGTGGCAGGCATTGAACAGGAAGTTCTTCAGCACCAGTTTGCCCTGCGAGGTGTGCTTGACTTCCGGGTGGAACTGCACGCCATAGAACGGGTGCTCTTTGTGTTTCACGGCCGCGTATTCGCAGCTTGTGGTCGTCGCGAGTACTTCAAAGCTGTCCGGCAGGTCCGTGACTTTGTCGCCGTGGGACATCCAGACGCGCAGGGCGTCTTTGTTCTCGCTGAGGCTGCGGTTCAGACCGGCCAGCAGCACGTCTTCGTGTTTGATTTCGAGATCAGCATGCCCGAACTCGCGCTTGTGCCCGCCTTCAACTTTGCCGCCAAGGGCCGTGCTGCCAAGTTGCATGCCGTAGCAGATGCCCAGCACAGGCAGCCCGCAGGTGAAGATGGCCGGGTCAACTTTGGGCGAATCGTCGCCGTAGACGCTGGCCGGCCCGCCACTGAGGATGATGCCCTTCGGCTTACCCTCAAGCAGCTTGTCGAGCGGTGTGGTGTGCGCCTGGATCTCGCTGTAGACGCCCAGTTCACGCGTGCGGCGTGCGATAAGCTGGGTGTACTGCGAGCCCATATCAAGGATGACGACGTGTTCGTGAGCCGCCATGATTAACTCTCCCAAATGCAATCGGCGGAGACGTCAGAGGCGTCCCCGCCGGGGCAAAAGAAGAGTATAGGCACCCAAAAACACCCCGCAAGCGCAAACCAACAGAACCGCAACCGCAAGGGCGCGGCTAAAGCTGACTGAGCATTCGATCAAGCGCAAAGGCACAAACACAGGCCTCTCGCCAAGTCCGCCAAACCCGCCATAAAAGGCAAAAGCCGTCCACAGATTGTGTAGATTTCACAGAACCGCGACCGCAAGGGAGCGGCTGTTTCCGGGCATGCGTGCGCAATCAGGCACGCATGTCCACCTATGTCTACCTATGGTTGCATTGTGATTGATCGAAAGCTCAGTGAGCCTTAGCCGCTCCCTTGCGGTCGCGGTTCTGTTTGAACGCTCGCCTCGCCGGATGCTAGACTGGTTTTCCCGTTGTGATCCCCTTCGCGAGCCAGCCTATGCAAATTCGGAAACTACTGCCCGCGCTGTTACTGTTCGCCGCTGTGTCCGTCCAAGCACAGGACAAACCGGCCGCCGCGCCGTTTACATGGAAGACCGAAGGCGACACGGCCGAAACCTTCAAGGTCAGCCTCGAGCCCAACATCATGATCGACCGCACCAGCCCGGAAGCGCTGGTGAAAACGTTCATGGCCCTTGCTGACGGACGCGACAGCCTAACCCCCGGGCTGGCTGGGCTTGAAGCAGAGATTGTCAAAGTCGAACGCGCGGAGATGGCGGCGGCCTTTGACCTGCTTGCGGAATCGCTGCAGGAACTCCCGGCGGCCGACGGACATCAGAAAACCTTCGGCGACAACTGGAAACTCGAAGTGGAGCCCCCCGAGAAATGGGTGCTAAAGAAGAAAGGCACAACGGACCGCCCCAAAGGCCAGACCACGTTCGTGAAGGTCGAGCCCAAAGCGGACGGGTTTCACAGGGCCTACCGATTCGAATGCCTACGCGTGGAAGATGACGCAGACTTGTGGGAAGTCGGCGGGCTGCAGACCGCATTCGTTTCGGAAAGATCTGACGCCACCATCGTTCCGTCAAATCCGTCACCACAGCCGCCGCGCCCGGAACTTGAAGCCCTGTTCCGGGGAACGTTTCAGGACTACGACCCCGGCTTCACCACACGCGCCAACTTGCAGGCCTCACTAAACAACCCGACCGTCAACGTGGAGGGCGACGCGAACAAGCACGTACGCTCATTCTTCGAAGACCTGCTGCTGAACCGGCTGACACTTAGAACGAAACTAATGATTCGCGTGCTGGACGCGCATCTGGCTGCGCTCGAGCCGCTGCTGGCACCGGAATTCGTCAAGGAGCTGAAAGAGTCCGCGAACAAGAAGGCCGCCAAAGCAGCGCCCCTTGAGTTACGCTATGAGCAACTGCAAGAACGCGACCTCGGCGGCGGGCGCGTCGGCGTGCTGGTGAAAACGGATAACTTCTTCAAGTCGAAGTGGCTGTTCGGGTTGTCGAAGGCAAACGACAAATGGCGTATCGACGAGATCAAGCAGCGCTTCGTCGCCACCCGCGTCCGCGACGGCAAAGAGATCGAAACGTTCCGCAAAGTAGAGAGCTTCTGGGAAGTGGCCAAAATCGAACCACCATCCACCCAAAGCACACCCATGTTCCTGCACCGCTAACAGAACCGCGACCGCAAGGGAGCGGCTGTGGCGCAACAGACCCACGACCAAACACAAAGGCACAAACACAGGCCTCTCGCCAGGTCCGCCTTAACGGCAAGGCAAAAGCCAGCCACGAAGTACACGGAGAAGCACAGAGAAATACACCTAGGTGAAAGCCAGTGTTCTCCGTGGCTAAGTAGGGACACGCTTCTGCGTGTCCAAGCCTACGCGCGCCGGTTGGCGTCTCAGGCCATGCAACAGCATGGCCCTACCAAACCCAAATCCCACGCCAAGACGCAAGCCGCCAAGAAAGGCAGTTAGTGGCGCACATCGCGAACATGGCGAGAGGCTGAAACCCAAGCGCTCGCCATCTGACAGCAAACGGATGAACAGAACCGCGACCGCAAGGGAGCGGCTGTTACCGGGCACGCGTGCGCAATCAGGCACGCATGTCCACCTATGTCTACTTATGGTTGCTTTGCGTTTGATCGGATGCTCAGTGAGCCTTAGCCGCTCCCTTGCGGTCGCGGTTCTATTGCAGGCTTGCCCACTCGCTTTGCAGCATGGCGTAGATGTACTCGTCTACCCACTTCCCTTCGAACCATTGGTTCTTCACGAAGTGGGCTTCTCTTCTCATGCCGAGTCTTTCCAGCAGTGCGACAGACCGGGTGTTCTCGGCGTACGTCAAGGCCGTGACGCGGTGCCTGCCCAGCGCCCCGAACACAAAGCCCAGCAAGCCCGTTACGCCCTCCGTTGCGTAGCCGTGGGCGTGATGCCCGGGCGCGAGTGTGTAGCCGATCTCGGCCTCGTGCGGGCGGTCGGCCGGCGAGTTCAGGTACAGGTCGCCGATCATCTGCGCCGTTGCCTTCAGCTCAATGGCGATCTGCGCACCGGTGCCGGGCTGCCCCGGGTTGCTGTTCAACTGGGCGTCAACGAAGCGCCGAGCCTCTTCGGGCGTGATAACGCCCCAGCCCTGGTACCGCGCCAAAGCCGCGTCCGAGCGATAGGCAAGGAACGGCTCAACGTCGGAGGGTACAAACCGACGCAGCAACAAACGCTCTGTCTCAATGGGAACAAACTCAACGGCCATCATCGTAGAATAACCAACACCGTCAGAAGGAAAGTAGCCTGACCCCTTCCCTGACCCCTTTTCCCCTCACGTCGTAACGGTAGCGGAGTCCTTGGCTTGCCGCGAGGCGGTTCAATCATCGGTTTTGGGATGCGCGAACACATATGTACTGGTTTGGTCGCCCTCCATGGATACAAGCCAAGCAGTTTCAGACGGCCCTAGTAGTTCCTGTATAAGCTTGGTCACGGCTTGTAAGTCCGCTCTCCCACGGGGAATACTCACAGACGTGGCACCAAACTGAACTGCACCAGCCTCCTTCAGCTTTGGCCTCACTCTGACTTCCCACTCATCTCTCGAACTTGATGGCGACAGATCCCACTGAACCAGAAAACCATCTTGCAACTGGACCCTGTATCTCTCGACGGGCACGCTTGCCTCCCTCTCAATCATGGATTGCTCGCAGGCGGAGCTGCATTGTCGCACACGCCGGGCTCACTGCACCCACCAAAGGATCTAGAGGATTGATCAGGTAAGACGTACGAGCTCAGTGACACTTCTACTTGACTTGAGCCACATTCAGATATGCAACTTCCTGTTGCGGCATCCAGAAGTAGCATCAATAACATAAGCTTCGGCTCTTACTCGACTTGCTCATCGACCTCAACTGCCATCACCGCGTCTATGTACTCTTGTGGCGGTCTGTACTGATGATCTCTAATGTAATGAATTATTAGGTCGGGAGCGCGATACACTGTTCCCCGTTCCCCAGATATCCAGATTTCAGCTGAGCCCAGTCTGAACTCTCTGCCTCCTTCTGACGGAATCGCAACCGTATCCAAATCACAATAGCAGCAATGGTGATAGCCACGCGTACGGAGTCTGCTGTGTGAGCGGGCAAGCTTGACTAGAGCTGGTACGAGTCCGGTCGGCACGTCTCCTGTCGGGATCGGATCTTTCCCAAGCCAGCCGATGGCACGATAGACCTTGTCAGGATCGAACCCAGGCCAGCCGTTGACTCTGAATTTTGTGTTGTCTTTCGTGTACACAGTGATCGTTCTTGTCCATGGGATCGGAAATAGGGATCGGAAATAGGGTCAGGCTACTTTTTGATTCAACCCCCCTGCGAGTCTTGTCTCTTCCTCCATTTTCCTGCAACGAAAGAAACGACGAGCAGGAAAACGGCGGGGCCTGAAAAGAAGAGCGTAAACCACAGAGTCTTTTCGAGTACTCGCTCCCAATCCACAAATCGTCCCTGATTCGTCGTCTATACACACAGGCAACTCTGTCGTTCATTGCCTGATTGCCATGCTATCAAAAAAAGCCGCGACCTTTGGGGGCGCGGCTTCTTTGATTATTGAGGCGTCTGTCTACTGCTCGCGGGGTTTGCGGCGTTGGTCTGGGGCGCGGTGGGCGTTGCGTTCTGGCTGTACGGTTCCGCGGTCGTTGTTTCGGCGCCCCGGGTTGCGTCCCTTGCGCTCGGCCTGCCACTGATCCTGTAGCGCCTTGCGCACTGCGTTGGCGGCGTCTTCCATGCTCAGGTCGCGTAGCTCGGTCATGATCTGCTCGCGCTTCTCTGGTGCTAACCGCTGGATCAACAAATCCAGCGTGCGCAGGTCGGCGTACATCTGGCGCAGGCTCTTGCGGGCTTCTTTGTCGCCGCCCTGGGCTGCTTCCTTCAACTCGGCGAGCCTTGGGTAGAAACCCTCAAGCTGTTGCAGGCGTGTGCGCCCTTCTTCTTCAAACAGTTTGCGCACGGCCTGGCGGCGCTCGTTCTCGGGCAGGTTCATGATCTCGCGGCGCTTGTCGGCGGGCAGGCTGCGCACGAACATCATCTGGCGCTGCTCAAACATCATGCCGCGCAACTCACGCATGCGCTCGGGACCTTCAAGCTTCATGGCCTGCTCAAACTCGCGGGCGCGGGGGCCGCGGCGCAGGGCGTCGATCTCGGCTGCCGTCGTGTACAAACGAATGCGTTCCAGATAGCTCAGCTTGCGCAGCTTCTGCAGGTTCTTGCGCTGCTCGTCACTCAGGATCGGGCGACCTTCCTTCGCGGCCTGCAGCATTTCCTCGCGGCGTTCCTTCGGCAGGCGCTTGAGTGTCTTCAGGCGCTGCTTGAGTTCTTCCTGGCGGTGTTTCGGCAGCGCGTTGAACCACTCACGAAGCTGCGCCTCACGGCTGTCGGTCGTGGGCTTGGCGGCATCCTGTGCAGCGGCCGGCGTGAAGCTCAGCCCGGCCACCAGCGCGAACGCAATCAGCAAAGTCAGAATCGGCGACAGAAAACGCATTAGTCGTCCTCCGCCAATTTGTTGATCGTGTCCAGGTCGTCGGCCAGCAGCAGGTCTTCCGGGCGCTCAAGTTCATCCAGCGGCAAAAACGCCGCGTCATCGAGCGCTTTCAGCAGTTCAAGCTCTTCCACGCCGAGCCTGTCCAGCTTCGTGTCTTCTTCAGTTCCGCCGGTGATGTACTGGATTTCTTCGTCAGTCCAGTCGGTTTCGATGACAGGCGCGTTGTCTTCAGTTTCCTGCGTTTCGGCTGTGGTCGGGTCGGTAACCGGCGCGTCGTCGTTGTTGACGAACAGCACCACGCCGATCGCAATCAGCACGCCGGCCGCGAGTGGGCCGATCAGCTTGAACATCCATGTGCTGCGGGTTGTGGCTTCGTCCAGCTTTTCAGCGTGGAAGCGGCGCCAGAAGCGACCTTCAAAACCGTCGGAAAGCTCCGGCAGCTCGTAATACTCAAGCCAGCGGTCCAGCGAGCGTTCAGACTCGATGGCTGCTTTCAGGGTTTCGTCCTGTTGCGCGGCCTGCAAGATCTCCGCCGCGCGGGCCTGATCAAGGCGCCCACGGACGAAATCCGTCAGGTCATCGCGATACTTTTCAAGCATATCTGCCATTTCAGAGGCTCCTGCAGCCCGCTTTTTGCCATCATCCGGCGGGTTACAGGTGTTAAACCCTGGTGGCAAGTTTGGGTAGCGCTGTTTTTCAGGAACTGTCTTGGCCAAATCGAACGAGTCAAACACCCGCTACGCCATCGCCGGCGTGCTGCTGATCCTGCTGCTTGTCGCGGGCGCGTTCGTCTATCTGGAGTTCTTCAACCAGCCCGGCAGCAACCGCCCCAACACCGATTCGACCCCATTCGATGACCCGCTCGCTTTCCATAACGACAGTAACCCGCTTGAGTTAGAACCACGGGCCAACGAACCGGAACCTGAGCCCGAAGCCAAAGACCCCGAACCCGAACCGGACAGAAACCCCGTCCCGCTGCAGGCCATGACACGCTTTCGCGCACTCGTGACCGAGGCCGACAAATCACTCATGCTGCGCGACCAGCCCGACCTCGAGCCCGCAAAATTATGGGAAATCGCCAGCACCCTTGAGCAACTCGAATCCCGCTTCGCACCCTACGCCATGCTGGCCTACCACGGCACGGCCGAAGCGGGCGACCGCATCCATTTTGAAAGCGACAGCTCACGCAGCTTCGAGCGCCCGGATGTTTCCTCAAGCGCCTACACCATCGAGGCCGCGCCGCGCGTCGCCCTGTGGCAGCGCGAGGGCGTCAAGCTGCCCGAAAGCGAAGACGAAGCCCCGCCCGGCGTGCTGATCCCGTCAACCCGCCGCCTGCAGGAAGCGCTGGTCGTAGACACGATCACTGACTGGTTAACGGCCATCGAAGGCGAGTACGGCGCGACTGACTTCGGCGAATCCGGCATGCCGCTTGATCTGGTCGTCTTCCGTGACCTGAACGACTACCTCAAGTTCGCCGACAAGCGCCTTGGTTTAAAAGTGCCAGCGTGGTCGGCCGGTTTCTACAGCGCCAAGTGGGACGTCATCTGCATGCCCGTGCTGGATAACACGAGCCTGGCCGAGGTCGTCCGCCACGAGATGTTCCACGCAGTGCAGGCCCACAAGGCCCCGCAAAGTCTGCTCGTGCCCTGGTTCGCGGAGGGCAGCGCCGAATGGCTCGACAAGGCCGCACCCGACCCCGGACTGCGCACACACCCCGACTTCGCCCGCGCGGCCTACGGTTATCTGCGCACGCTGATTGTGCAGGGCTATAAGTTGAATCTGAAAGAATTCCTGCAACAGGAACTCGAAACTTTCTATCAGAACCCTGAGTTGAATTACTTACTCGCATATTGCTTCGTTGATTTCGTGCGCGGCGAAGAAGACCTGCGGGCGCTCTACTTTGAGTTCTGGAAACTCATGTGCGAGGGCACCGACAAAGACAACGCCTTCGCGCGCACATTCGGCGGGCTGGATTTCGCTGACCTGCAACGCCGCTTTTTGGCGCGCATCCAAAGCTACCCGCGCGCCACCGTGCCGCCCCGCTTCAGCCACGACGCCCCGGCCGAGCACTTCGACCGCGTGCCCACCGAACTCAGCGGCAACCTGCCCCTGCCCGCCGTTGACGGCGGCGTAAGCGAAGGCTGGTACGCCGTGCTGGGCAAACTGGAGGAAAAGGGCTTCGACACCAGCCGCGCCGGATATTTCAAAGGCGACTATGACCTGCTCGTCGTCGCGATTGATTCCAGCGAAAGCATGGACTGGCGCATCACCACCGACAACTTCGACTTCGAGGCCCTGTCGCGCTGGCTGTTCAGTCTGCGCTATGCGGGCTCGTTGCAGTTCTCGCGCAAGTCGGCCGACGGCAGCACCACCGAAGAAGTCCCGGCCTCGGTGCTGCTGACGATGGTCGATTCGGTGCTAACCGACCGCGTGGATGAATTCGTCGAGGCTGCGGGCATCAAGGTCGGCGACGAGGTGCAGAAGAACATCAAGACCAGCTACAAGCAGTTCGACCTGTCTGCTAGCAAGCTGAAGAAGTCATCCAAACGCGATATCGCCTTGCACACGGCCGAGAGCATCGCCTGGTACTGGGGTACGCGGCAGGACTCGGCCGACGTGACGGTGATTGACTTCAACATCGAGGCGCAAGTCGAGAAAGAGAAGAACTCGTTCAAGACCAAGGGCTACAACTCAAGCTCAAGCCCGCTGCAACGCCTGTTTGCGAAGACCGCGCCGAACCACGCCCCCGGCGGCAGCAACGGCGCGGACACGGACTGGTGGCTGGGTTTCCAGAACCTCGTGAACAGCGCCGCCGACGCAAGCTCCGGGCGTGTGGCCTGCATCTTCTTCACGGACGGCCCGAACAGCCTCGGTTTCTACGGGCATCTGGAGCAAGGGCGCGACGACACCCAGTATGCACTGGACCAGGAGAAGCTCGCGGACGGGCTGAAAATAGAGTGGGAAAACGCCGGGCTAGGCTACGAGAGCCAACCCAGCATCCTACAGATCATCGCCCTACCCGGCGCCGAGGGACAGGGATTAGACAACATCCCCCAGAAGATCCCCCAAGCAAGACTAGACGAATGGGCCACGCATTTTCTGGTTGAGTAACAATCAACAACGCCACCAAACCCACCCATCGTCAGGAAATGGCCGTTCAAACAGAACCGCGACCGCAAGGGAGCGGCTAGCGCTCACTGAGCTTTCGATCAATCGCAAAGCAACCATAAGTAGACATAGGTGGACATGCGTGCCTGATTACGCCCGCCTGCCTGGCAACAGCCGCTCCCTTGCGGTCGCGGTTCCGTTCATCCGTTTGCTGTCAGATGGCGAGCGCTTGGGTTTCAGCCTCTCGCCATGTTCGCTATGACCGCCATTCACTGCGTCAGGATGCTAAAGGATGCGGGCGCGTGCTGCGTTGTTGAAGCATCCGCTCGAATCCTGCTTATCCTGACATGCAGTTGCAGTTCTTGGCGCCTTAGCGTCTTGGCGTGAGATTCGGGTTTCACCACGGAGCGCGACTGGTTGGTTCGCGACGCTCGCTCACGCTTCGCGCTCAGAAATCCGTGAAATCTGTGGATCGCCTTTGCTTTTCATGGCGGTCGTTGCGGACTTGGCGAGAGGTTTGTTTGCACGTTAGCCGCTCCCTTGCGGTCGCGGTTCTGTTGTTTGGCTGGCTTGGGCGCGTACCGGGTAACGCTC
>JAGQRE010000125.1 GCA_020425695.1 Planctomycetota bacterium | reverse complement strand
TGAAAGACGGCACGGACGCAGTAGCCGACTGGCCAATCCTGAACGCACTCGTGAACACAGCCAGCGGCGCAACCTGGGTAAGCTTCCACCACGGCGGCGGCGTAGGCATGGGCTACAGCCTGCACGCGGGGCAGGTAATCGTCTGCGACGGAACTAAAGAGGCCGACAAAAGAATCGAAAGGGTCCTAACCAACGACCCCGGCATGGGAATCGCCCGCCACATAGACGCCGGCTACAACGAAGCCAAACGCTTTAACAAGAAGACTGACAACCCAGTGAAGATACCGATGTTGTAGTACCCGAGCCCCGAGCGCGAGCGACGGGTTGGCGCACACATACCGAAAGGCGTACAATCACTGCATGAGCAAGACCATCGACATCGAACGCATTCACGAGTTGCCGGTAGCCGAGCGTTTGCGCCTTTTGGATCTGATCTGGGACTCGTTGGCCGAGGAAGACGCGGATGTACCGGTTGATCCCGCTGTTCTGGCTGAGATGCGCCGCCGCAGCCAGTGGGCACGTGACAACCCGGACCAGTTGATCTCCCACGACGAAATGAAGGCTCGACTCCGGAGCCTGATGTGATACGGGCGAATTTCTTGCCTGACTTCTGGATCGACGTCGTTGAATCCGCTGAATGGTTTGATGAACAGCGAAGGGATTTGGGGCGTGAGTTCGTCGCCGCCGTGGACGCGGCAATCGACAAGGTGCTTGAGAACCCTCACGCCTACCGCACCGTGGCTACCCCCACCCGCCGGTTCATAATCAAGCGCTTTCAACAACTCGTGTTCTATGAGGCCGAAGCAGAGAACGTACTTTTCCTCGGCGTTGTGCACGGTTCTCGTGAGGTAAACCGCTGGTTGCAACGCCGTCGTGGGTGAAGAGATGGTTCCGCGTCGCCCGACATAGACACTGGTTACAACGAAGCCAAACGCGTCAATGAAAAGGCAGACAACCCGGTGAAGATACCGATGGAAGGGAAACAGTGAGCGACGACGGCGATATGCCTGCCAAGGAGTTCAAGGAACTTCAGAAGGCCTTCAAGAAGAAGAAAGTCGTTGGCCCCTGCCCGGCCTGTGGGGCGGACTTTGATTCGCGCGCCATTGTGTCGAACTATGTGTCGCTGCATTTCACGGCCAGCCGCGACGAGGACACCGACGAATCCGGCGCCAGCTTCGCGGCCGGCATCTGCACCAACTGCGGGCACACGTGGCTGTTCCACGCCGATACGCTGACTGGCTAGGAGAACCAATGCCGACCTTCAAACAGGTGGCCCCGGCCTTCGCGGCCAAAGACTTCGGCGGGCTGGTGAAGTTCTACGTTGATGTGCTCGGCTTTACGCCCACTTACAAAACACCCGTCTACGCAGTGCTCGTCCGCGACGAAGTGATGCTGCACTTCTACCCGGAACGCGACGGCATGGTCGGCGGCAACAACAGCGCTTACTTCTTTGTCGAGGGCGTGGACGAAATCTTTGAGGGCGTGAAAGACCGCGCGACCATCATTCACCCGATCAGCGACCAGGATTACGGGCTGCGCGACTTCCTGATGGCTGACCCCGAGGGCAACAAAATCGGCATCGCACAGCGCTTGTAATGGTTCCACATTGCTCAGCCCGGAAGGCCCCTGAATGGCAACCATCCGCAATGAAACCACGGCTGACGTACGCGGCATTCATGCAGTGAACGCTGCTGCGTTCGAATCCGACGCAGAAGCAAAACTCGTCGACGCCCTCCGCGATCAGTGCGTGGATCCGTTTCTTTCTTTGGTCGCAGAGCTGGATGGGCGCATAGTCGGACACATTTTGTTTACACCCGTCCTTGTCGTCGGTGCAGCCGACTGGAGTGCCGTCGCACTAGCCCCCATGGGCGTTCTGTCCGAGTTCCAGCGCACAGGCATCGGATCACTACTGGTCGTTACAGGGTTGAACGCATGTCGAGACTCCGGCCACGACGTTGTCTTTGTGCTCGGGCACCCGGAGTACTATCCGCGTTTTGGTTTTCGGCGCATGAGCGAATTCGGTATCACCTGTGAGTTCGATGCGCCTGACGATGTCCTGATGGTGGCCGAGTTGCGCGACGGCGCGATTGCAGGACGCACGGGTGAGGTTCGCTATCACCCGCTCTTCAAGAACGTCTGACACCAGGACTGTCAGAAACTCATCTGTCCTTGATCTTCAGACGCTACTCTTGACGTGTCACGTCGGGGGTAACCGTGGGTCTTCGGACGGCGCAGTCTTCGCGCGGTATGGGTGCCAGCCTGTTGCTGGTCGGTCTTGCAGCCACTCTCCTCAGTTTCGTCACCGGCGCTACACTGGGCGCTGTGAAGTCACCGGCAACACCACTACAGCCGCTTGACCAGGCCGCCTTGCGCGTCATGAGTTTCAACGTGCGCGTCAACACCGCATCCGACGGCGACGACGACTGGGCCCACCGGCGCGACCTCGTACCTGCCACGATTCGCTTTCACCAGGCTGACGTCATCGGCGTGCAGGAGGCCTATCGCGGCATGATCGATGACATGCAGCAACGCCTGCCCGGCTATCGCTGGTTCGGTGTGGGCACCAGCGACGGCAAGGACGACGGCGCATGCAACCCGGTATTCTGGCGGGAGTCACGCCTTGAGCTGGTAACGGCCGAAACGATCTGGCTCTCGCGTACACCGGATTCACCCTCAACGGGCTGGGACGGCGCGTATCCACGCACAGCCACACACGTCGTGTTGCGCGAGATTGCCGACGGCGCTGAGTTTCATGTTTTCAACGCGCACTTCGACCACGAAGGCGAACAGGCCCGGCTTGAATCGGCACGCCTGCTCGCGGCACGGGTCAAAGCGCTGGCCCCCGACGCGCGAGCCATCCTGATGGGCGACTTCAACTGCAATGAGCACAGCGCCCCGCTGCAAACTCTGACGCGAGACGCCCAACTGCGCGACGCCCGCGATGTCTCGAGCACGCCGCACTACGGCCCCACGGGCAGCTTCACGGGCTTTGCAGGCCCGCAATACGCGGGCGCGTGGCTCGATCACATCTTTGTACGGAACCTGGTTGTGCAGCAGCATGGTATCCTGCCGGATCACTTCGACGGGCGCCTGCCCTCGGATCACTTTCCGGTACTGGCCGAGATCCTGCTGCAATAGACGTGCGTTTTTATGCGTTCCTTCCGTAGGCCTGGAACGTTAAAGGCGCTGATGGATCACCCCGCTTCACACAACCGCAAGCGATCTCGTGGGTTGTTCGCCCTGTCCGTGGTCGGGCTGTGCATCGCCATGGCATTGAGTTACGCGGCGGGCGCCTACGTCGAGAAATCCAACGCGCCCCCACCACCGCCTGTGCAGCCGCTATCAGGCAACGCGCTTCGGCTGATGACCTACAACGTTCGCATTGACAGTTCATCCGACGGCGACAACTCATGGTCGCACCGGCGTGACATGGTGGCTTCGGTCATTCGCTTTCATCAGGCCGACATCATCGGCGCGCAGGAAGCCAGCTTCAGCATGATCGACGACCTGCAAACACGACTGCCCGGTTACCGTTGGGTGGGGACTGGCTCAAACGGCGGAGACAGCGGAGCCTGCGACCCGATCTTCTGGCGTACCTCACGCCTTGAGCTTCTCAACAACCGGACCTACTGGCTGTCCGAAACACCCGACGAGCCAAGCACCGGGTGGGACGCGGCCTACCCCCGCACGGTCACGTACACGCACCTGCGCGAGCGTCAAACCGGCGCTGAAATTCACGTGTTCAATACGCACTTCGACCACCGGGGCGGCGAAGCGCGCGGACAGTCTATTGAGCTTGTCGCGCAGTGGGTGAACAACCTGCCGGATGATGCCCACGTTGTCTTCATGGGCGACCTGAACCTTGTGCCGGACAGCGGCGAGTTGCAGACGCTTGCAGAGCTCAGCCAACTGCGTGACGCCTACACGCATTCGCTGACCGGCAACCACGGGGCGTCAAACAGTTTCATGGGCTTTCGCCCCTCGCGCTGGACCGGACGCCGCATCGACCACATCTTCGTGCAGAACTTGATTGTGCAGCAGCACGCCATCCTGAACGACGAGTTTGACGGGCGCCGGCCCTCTGATCACTACCCGGTCGTCGCCGAGGTACTATTCGAGTAATCGAGCCTGAACGTGCCTATTCCAAAGCGTTGCGACGTTTCCCATCGCCGCGCCAAACTCCGTCGTATAGGCTTTAACTGGAAGCAGGCAGTCGCGCCTGCACTACAAATAGAAGGAGCTTGAGCCCGCAGCAAAACCGGTCTCGACAGGAGGCACTCATGTACCGCTTGATCTGGTTGTCAGCATTTTCCGCAATCACCGCGCTGTACTTTGTTCACGGTTTCTGGGTACTCGGCGTTGTCCTTCACTGCATCCTTTTCTTCGCATGGCTCGTGGTTTCGCCCGGCGAACGACGCAAAAACGAATAAAAAAGAGAGCGCGTCCAAGACGCGCTCTCTGCTTGCAGCGTTGTTCGGCTACTTCGAACTCTCGGGTTTGAGAGGGCGGTCGTATTCGTCGACGGGGTTGCCGTCCTTGTAGCGCAGCCCGCCGTATGTTTCGTCTTCGCCGAAGCCGCCTGTGCGCTCCTGCTTCAGGCGCTGCGCTTCTTCAGCATAGCGTTCCTCGGCGCGTTCCTTTGAGTAACGATCGGCCAGCAGCCCGGCTTCGCCCGAACGCTTCAAGGTGTAAACCACAACGGCCGGAGACGACTTGTGAGTGCGGTGGTAGACGCCACGACCGCGTGGGGAGGCCGAGTTTACGTCAGGGTTCTTCGCGTCAACAATCGAGCGATCCTGCAACACGCTGTCATAGCCATAGCCGTTCGCGGCCTGGAAAAGCTGGCGAACCGCGGCGTCGAGCTCGAACCGACCCAGCAAATCTTCCTGTCCGTTATCGTAGCGATACAGCGAGCCGTCCTGTCCCATGTAGGCGATTTGAAGCCACGCACCGTTGTAGAACTCGTACATGAACAGGTCGCCGCGGTCTTCTTCAAGCTTGCGGATGTAGCCTACGGTCGTGAGTACGGTCGGGCGTAGCGGGTCTTCGGCAATGCTGACCGTGTAGAACGCATTCGGTCGCAGCCCGTGCGAGCTGCCTGAATAATCCTGCTGTGCGGCGTAAACGCTGCCTGTGTTGAACAACTCGGCGATTTCCTGACCGGCCTCGCCGTGGCGATACGTGTACGGCTCGACATCGACGCCGGTGAAGACGTCACGATCCGGGTTGTCGCGCGATTGCTGCGCTACGCACCCGGTGAGCATCACCACGAGTAGCAAAGTAGCAATCACGGCTGGAATCAGCTTGGCCATGGATCAAACCTGCGTTGTCGGAGGGGATTCAGAGGCTAATTGTTGGCGACTGATTGTTCAATCGCTGTTTTTCAACACCGAGTGCCCGGCCAGCCAACCCGATGCCAGCGAGAAGTGCTGCTCGAAGCCGCCCCAATCCCCCTGTACGTCCAGCAACTGGCCTACCATGAACAGGTTGGGTACGAGTTTGCTCTCGAATGTTCTCGGGTCTACTTCCCGTACATTGACGCCGCCACTCACGCCCTCGGCCGCACGCAGCCCCAGTGTGCCGCGGATTTTCAGCCGCGTATCCAGCATTTCGCGCAACAGACCTTCGCGCTGGCGCTCATCCATCTGCATCACGCGGGCGCCCCGCTTGACCTTCTGCCGGCGCAAAAGCTCGATACCCAGCCGCGCGGGGAGGATGTGGTCAATAGTGCGATCAACCGGCTCGCGTGATCGTTCGCCGAATACGCGGAACATCCACTGGGCGACGTCTTCGGATGACAGGTTCGGGTGAAAGTTGACCGCAAGCTCAAGCTCAGCGCCTGCCGACAAGGCGGGCTCGATCACTCTCGATACGTTGAAAACGACTTCGCCGGTCAGCCCGGAGCCCGTGAAAAGCATGCTGCCCACTGAGTTTGCCAGGCTGCGCTTGCCGTGCATCACCTGCAGGCCAACGTCCATCCATACGCCCGGTATCTTCGTCACCCAGTCCTCGGCGACGCTGATCGGGACCAAGGCCGCCGTTTCAGCCTCAATACTGTGGCCAAGAGATTGCGCGATGCGACATCCATCGTTCGAGCCACCCAGTTGCGGCAGGTTCGCGGCGCCTGTTGCCAGAACGACCGCTTTCGCCTTGAGCGGGGTGTCGGACTCTCGGGTGACAACAAAGCCGTCGGCGGCACGCTCGATGCCCGTGACGTGCTGGCTGTCGTGCCATGATTCGAGGTGTTGCCCGAGGGCTTCAATGACTTCGCCGCCACCACCGGGCGCTTGCACGATTCCGTAGTACGGCGCGTCTTCGAGCTGCAGCCCGGCGTCGGCAAACCACTTTCGCAGCTCGGGCAACGGCAATGCCGCCAGCGCGTCACTGACGAAACGCGCGTTGCGACCATGGAAACGGGAAACATCGATCTTCGTATTGGAAACAGGCGCTGCGCCCATGCCTGAATAGCAGAACTTGGCACCAGCGTAGGGTTGTTTCTCAAGGACGAGGACACTCAGCCCGCGGGCCGCTGCGCACGAAGCGGCCATCAGCCCGGAAGGGCCAGCACCGACAACAATTACGTCCGCTGAGTTAATCAACCAATCTTGAAACCGACGTCGTAGAACACGAGTGAGCCGCGAGTCAGGTAGATGGCGATGTAGCCGGCGTAGGCAGCCAAGGCAACAACCGAGAACATAAGCCCCTGATTGATCTTGGTCTTGCCCGACATCGTCTTCTCAAAGAACGGGAAGACCACGCCGAAGCCTACGGCGAAAAGCGTACCCACATAAAACGGCGTCGCGGTTGGAGAGGTGATTGTGTTCGGGCCCAGAATGGCAAACCCGTACAACGCCCCCCAAATAGCTGCCAGGATTACGTTTATGATGCCTACATAGTAGGTAATCGAGACGGATTCCTTAGCTGCCACGAGTCGCCCCCTTCTCAATGTGCGGTAGTACGTAGCTGAAAATGCCCTGCTGACCAGGTGCTTCTTCTACGCCTACTGTAATCACACGCAAGTGCTGATGTTCATTCCGCTGTATCAGCTCATCATATAACCTTTTAGCAAGGTAGTTTGCGAGTAGTTCTGTAGAAGTATTCGGGAGTTCCAATAACAGGGTGTCGATCTTCGGCGTCGAAAACACGCTCCCATCACTGTGTGTGACCACGATATTCTCGCCTTCTTCGGCGATTTTCAGGACTTCGCTCTGGGTCGGGTACAACGTTTTGTGGTCCAGACCATCGCACAACTCGCGGAAAATCGGCTTGAACGTGATGTAATCAAGCAGGTAACCGGCCGGCCCCAACTCGCCCTCAACTTCAACCCAGGCCCAGTAGTTGTGCCCGTGCAGCGGCTCGCGGGTGCCGTCGTTGAACAACAGGAAGTGCGCGCTTGAGAAGTTGAAGTACTGCTTTTCAACGCGAATTTTGTACATGGTCAACCTCGAGCGCGACGCGCTTCAGGGCGACTCCCGCGCCCGGAAATCCGTCTAAAACTGCTGCAGGAACCGCATGTCGTTGGTCGTGAAGTGCCGGATATCGCCGATGCGATGCTTCAACATGGCAATACGCTCAACGCCCATGCCGAAGGCGAAGCCGGTGTATTTTTCAGGGTCGTAGCCGACGGTCTGCAGCACGTTCGGGTCCACCATGCCGCAACCCAGGATCTCAAGCCACGGCTTCTTCAGGTGCTTGAACATCTGGCAGTCGATGTCGACTTCAGCGCTGGGTTCAGTGAACGGGAAATAGTGCGGCCTGAAACGCATCTTCGTATCCGCGCCGAAGTACTCACGCACGAACAGCTCCAGCACGGCCTTCAGGTCGCCGAAATTCAGGTCTTCGGCAATCGCCAGCCCTTCAATCTGGTGGAACATGAAGTGGTGTGTCGCGTCCACCGTATCGGGGCGATAGACGCGCCCCGGTGCGATCACACGCACGGGCGGCTGCTGCTTTTCCATGGTGCGGATCTGGATGGTGCTGGTCTGGCTTCGCAGCAGCATCGGTACCGGCTTGGCGTCCCAGTCTGGACCGTTCACTTGCAGGTAGAAGTTGTCGGCCTCTTCGCGCGCGGGGTGACCGCCCGGGATGTTTAGCGCGTCGAAGTTATGGAACTCGTCTTCTACTTCGGGACCCTCGACCTGCGTGAAGCCGATGCGCCCGAAGATTTCGACAATCTCTTCGATGGTCTGGGTGATGATGTGTGCGTGCCCGACTTCGCGGCGCTGCCCCGGTTTGGTCAGATCGATGCCCGGCTTCGATGTTGCCGCGCCCGTGCCCACACGCGCCTGCGCAGCCTTGAAGGCCTCGGTCAGCTTGACGTTCAGCAGGTTCGCGGCTTTGCCGTACTCGCCGCGCTGTTCCTTGGGAACTTCCTTGATACCGCCCAGCACGGCCTTCACGTGCCCTTTGCCGCCAAGGTATTCGCGGCGGGCGTCTTCAAGGGCGGCAGCATCAGCCGCGCCCTCAAAGGCCTTCTGCCCCTCGGCCAGCAGGCTGGTAATGGATGCAAGATCGTAACCCATAGGCCGGGAATATAACGGGCAAGCCCTAACGCGCCAGTCTGAAGCTCGGCATGATCGAAGCCGTCAGCCTCGGTCGCCCGCTACGCGGGCTTGGGATGTCGGCCGTTCGGTTCCTATGGTTCATTCGGCGCAAAGCGCCTCAACCACCATAGGCTAAGGTCTGATCACCCGCTACGCGGGCGCACTACTTATGAACCCGTGTTGAAACCGCCTTGGAGGCCGCATAGCGGCCGTCAGAGCTTAGCCCAGTGCAACCGAGGCAGCTCTGGGTTAACGGGCGAAACCAAGCCAGAGCCCGCGTGAGCGGGCGGCAGAACCGTCGCGCCAAGAAGTGTGCTATGAGAAGGCAAGGCTGACGTCACTCATAGGTGTGCTGGAACGGGGCTTTCTTGCCGAACAGCTTGCCAGCCGGGTCGGCCCATTCTTCTTCTGTGATGCCGAACTCCTCGGACAGGTCAGCCCATGTGACCCATTGAATCTCATGTCGGTCAGAAACAATCATAGGGACCGCCTCTCCGAACAACACCCAGTTGCGCGCATTCGGGCACAAAACGACGCGTCGCCGTTTCCCTTTCATTCCCAGAGACATGAGAAACTCGCTAGCAGGCGGCGAGCAGTAAGAACAACAATCTGCTGGGAGTTGCCCCGTTTCCGCAACTGTGTCTGGGTTCGCCGCGTGGTCCGGGCCACCAGAAAGCGCCAGCAGCAGAATGATCTCGCGGTCGAACAACCCGCGCTTCACGCCCTCTCCAAACAACTTGGCACCACCTAAACGTTCCGTTGCAATATCTCTGAGAATCGTCTTCCGCTCAGCATCTGCGGCAATCCGAACGAAGTGGTCGTAAATGGCGAGCATGTCCTCTTCGACTGAGGCGAGATCAGGCTTGTATTGACGAGGCACATCACTCTCGGATTTGGGTTCGCGCTTTGGATCAGCTGGTGCTTCAGGCTCTTGGAGGTTTGCCTCCGATGTAGGACTGTTCTCAGCAACTTTTGGCTGAGTGCATGCCGACACCAACGAAATCATGACGAGTAAGAACAGCACACGGACTCGCATGGAACCCTCCGTATCTACCGCTTGCCGGGTGGGCGGGGTGTGCCGAGGCGCCCTGTGCCTCTTTGCGGCGGTCGGGCCTGCTGGTCGCTGCCGAGCGCTTTTGTGAAGCTTCGCGGGTCGCTGCGGGGTGGCGGTGCCTGCTGCCCCGAGCGCGGCTGCGCGGCACTCGGTACCGACTTGATCTGCGGCGACGAAGCCCGCACGGGGCCACCGAACGGTGCTGTACTGTCCAGCCCGGCGCTGCGCAGAGCATCGCGGGCTTTCTTCAATACTGCCAGCACGGCCGGGATGTTCGGCAGACGCCGGCGCGGGTCTTTGGCCGTCATAGCCACCACAGCCTCACGCAGTTCCTTCGGCAGCGGGTCAAACGTCTCGCGCGGCATCGGCAGGTTTTCACCGACGACATTCAACAGCACGGCCATCGGTGTCGCGCCGTCAAACGGCAGCGTGCCGGTCAGGAACTGCCAGAGCGTCACGCCCAGCGCGTAGATATCCACGCGGGCGTCCACTTCCATGCTTTTGATCTGCTCCGGTGCCATGTAGTTCGGGGTGCCGACGACCTGGTTTGACAGTGTCAGCGCAGTGGCCGTGTTGGTGATGCTGCGCGCCAGCCCGAAGTCGGTGACCTTCACCTTGCCGTCACGGGCAATCAGGATATTCGCGGGCTTGATGTCGCGGTGGATAATCCCTTGCTCATGCGCTTCACCCAGCGCGCGGGCAACAAAGCCGGCGATGTTCACGGCGCGCATGGGGCTGAAGCGCGTCTCGCGGTCAAGCAGGCGCTGGGCGTCAACGCCCGGCACGTACTCCATGACCAGATAGTAGACACCGTGATCACGCCCGACGTCCAGCGTGCGCACGATATTCGGGTGTTGCAAACGACCGCTCAGACGTGCCTCACGCAGGAAGCGCTCGACCATCTCGCGCTTGCCGACAAACAGGTCGGGCAGCAGCTTCACGGCCACGTTCATGTCGAGCCCGGGGTGGTGCCCGAGATACACCGCACCCATACCACCACGCCCAAGAATGCTCTTGGCGACGACATTCCCGAAGGTCTGCCCGATGATGGGGTCTGTGTACTGCGACTGTGACATGCGCGATCTCGTGGGCGAACCTGATTATGCCGCCCCGCGGGCGTTGAGGCTATGGGGCACGTCAGGTATCAGGTATCAGGTATCAGGTTTCAGCAATCACATCGTCCGAACCTTCTTCCAGACGCGAAATCAGCTTGTACAGCATCTTCCGCACCTCGATCAGGATTCCCCACGCCTCACGAGCACGCTCCGTATCGATGAGCTTGCGTCGCTCAAAGAGTTCAAGAAATGTCAGTGTCTCGGCAAGCGACCCCCTCGCATAGTAAAGATGCGAGAGATACTGCCTGCGCGTCCCAAGCTCGCGCCCTTCCGAAATGTTAGCGGCGATCGAGGCCGATGAGGCTTCGAGTTGACCGGCCAAGCGGTACTTGTTCGCGAGCGGCCCTGAATCAATCAACTCCATGACCAGATCGGCAGCATCCATAGCCCGCTGCCAGACCTTCAAGTCACGATAGCCGCGAATCTCATCGGGACCGTTCAAACCCACCTCTGAAACCTGACACCCGAAACCCGAAACCTGGATCAGTCGCCAAGCAGATCGCGCGCGATCACGATGCGCTGCACCTGACTGGTACCCTCGTAGATCTCGGTGATCTTGGCGTCGCGGAAGTAGCGCTCGACGTCGTACTCTTTGCTGTAACCGTTGCCGCCGAAAATTTGCACGGCGTCTTTGGCGCACTTGTTGGCGGTTTCGCTGGCGAACAACTTGGCCATGGCGCTCTCGGACGTGCACGGCTTGCCGTTGTCGCGCAGCCACGCAGCACGCTGGATCAGCAGGCGTGCCGCATCCAGCTTCATTGCCATGTCGGCCAGCATCCACTGGACAGCCTGGAAACTCGCAATCGGCTTACCAAACTGCTCGC
>JAGQRE010000124.1 GCA_020425695.1 Planctomycetota bacterium | reverse complement strand
TGTTTTCAACCCTGTCTGGACCTACCCGGACGGCTTCAGCTGGATCGAAATGCTCCGCAACGAAGACCGCGTCGGCTGCCACGTCGCACTTACACCGACGTGGAATGAGACTGCCTACTTCGCGGACTACGTACTGCCAATGGGCCACGCCAGCGAGCGCCACGACCTGAACAGCTACGAAGTCGACTCAGGTATGTGGATCGCGTTCCGCCAACCGGTACTACGTGAAGTCGCCCGGCGTGAAGGCAAGACGATCAACCGAACCTACGAGGCCAACCCGGGCGAAGTCTGGGAAGAGGACGAATTCTGGATCGACCTGAGCTGGAACATCGACCCCGACGGCTCAAAGGGAATTCGCAAGCACTTCGAAAGCCCCGCCGACTCCAGCAAGCCGGTCAGTATCGACGAATACTACAGCTACATCTTCGACCGCGTTCCCGGCCTGCCGGAAGTTGCGGAAGAAAAAGGATTGTCACCGCTCGATTACATGAAAACGATCGGCGCCTTCCGCGTGCATGAGCGCGTATACAACCAGCACATGAAGGTACTAACCGAAGACGGCGAAGTAGATGCCTTCGGGCGAATCACCAAAGACGGCAAGCCCATAGGTGTTGAAGTTAACGGTCAACGTTTCGTCGGTTGGCCAACGCCGAGCCGCAAGCTGGAAATCTGGTCCAAGTCGATGAAAGAATTCGGCTGGCCGGAACACACGCTGCCGGGCTGGATCAAGAGCCACGTACACCCGGACCACGCCTACAGCAAACCAAACGGCATGGTACTAGTTCCGACCTTCCGTCTTCCAACGCTGATCCACACCCGCACCGGCTCGGCAAAGTGGCTGAACGAAATCAGCAACAACAACCCGCTCTGGATGCACCCCAGCGACATGAAGTCACGCGGGCTCCGCAGCGGTGATTTGGTGCGTGTGAACACCGACATCGGCTACTTCGTAGACCGCGTCTGGGCAACTGAAGCGATTAAACCCGGCATAAGCGCTTGCAGCCATCACCTCGGCCGCTGGCGGCGCGCGCAAGACCCACTGGGCAACCGCATGTCCAGCAACACCGTCACGATTGAAGACAGCGACGGCAAGTTCGACATGAAGCGCACGCGCGGGGTGCAACCGTTTGAGAGCAACGACCCTGACACGCAACGTATTTTCTGGGAAGAAGGCGGCGTGCACCAGAACGCCGCCGCACCAATACACCCCGACCCGATCTCTGGTGCCAACTGTTGGCTACAGAACGTAGTGGTAGAAAAAGCCGAACCGGGCGACAAATACGGCGATGTCTACGCTGACCTCGAGAAGTCACACAGCGTTTACCAGGAATGGAAGTCGTGGTGTCGCCCAGCCAAGGCTGGCGGCCTGCGCCGTATACCCTGGCTGAACCGACCGCTGAATCCGCAGCCGGAAGCTTGGAAACTCTAAACCCGCTTCGCCTTGTCCTCTTTGGCAATGCTGCGGGCTTCCATCACGAGTTTGACGGCCATGACCGCCAGTACCACAGCGAAGACGACGGTCAAATACTCCGCGTGCAACCAATAGGCCGCGATCACACCGCCGACCGCGAACACCAGTGAAAGCGGCAGCAGCATCGGGATCAATTTGAACTCCACGTTGCCCTTGCGGGCGTGCAGAAATGTACCCCAGACACTGATAGGCACAATTGCGGCAAGGCTGGTCGCACGGGCGATGTTGAAGTGCTCGGCCAGTTCGCTGTAGCCAATGGTAAGCGCCGGGACAATTACGATACCGCCGCCAATCCCGAAAAGTGTCGATGAAAGTCCTGCTATGAACCCCACGACAAACGCAAAGATCCAGGTCGCGGGCAAGCCGATATCCGGTGAATCACCGACAAGATGCGTCGCGTTAGGAACCAGACCAATCATGCGGATTGCAACGAGAATGAGGAACACCGCCAGCACATAACGAAACACCGCGCGCGGGATGATCTTGAGCAGCCAGCGGCCAATCGGCGCACCCACGAACGCCCCAGCGACGATCAATCCGGCTTCGCCCCAGAGGATATCTTCTGGCGCGCGCCAAACCTGAACAACCAGTCCGACCGTTACCACGACTGCGATCAACGCCAAACTGGTAGCAACACTGCGCTTCAGGCGTGTTCCACCCCAGGTCGCAAGCAGTGGT
This sequence comes from Planctomycetota bacterium, assembly GCA_020425695.1. GTDB lineage: Bacteria > Planctomycetota > UBA8742 > UBA2392 > UBA2392 > JACKID01. The sequence continues at coordinate 9,857 of JAGQRE010000124.1, read as the reverse complement.
ACCACAAGAGCACCGCCCCCGATGCCCAGAAGCGTGCTCGCGAAGGAAACGAAAGCTGCGCCGATGATCAGCGGCACCGGCTTGCGCGGGCGCACGACGACCGTATCAGGTGGCAAGTCAGGTTGTTTTGAGTTTCCCATTGCCCCCGGGCCCGACGCACCGTGGAAAGCCTATGCGTTACGCCCACGGCCGGTACGTGTCAACGCAGCATCGCCCGCCCACCTATATAGACGCTTGGCCGCTACGAATCATTCCATTAGTGAAAGCGGCGCTGCTTCTGCTTCGTGTCGGGTAGTTCTTGATCAATCGAACGCACACCTTCGACTTTGAGGTGAATCACGTCGCCCTGCCGCTCGACCATACCGGCCGCAATCACGTAACGACTGCCGAGCAGCACTTTGCGGTTCGCTTCCATGAAATCCTTGTAGACCACCAGATTGGCGACGTCCGTTTCGTCCTCAAGAGTCACGAACGTGATTCCGCCGGCTGTTCCGGGGCGCTGGTAAGCGATGATCGTCCCGGCGACTTCGACCCGATCGCCATGATTGCAGTAGCGCAATGAGCCCGCGGTCACTACACCCTGATGCCGCAGCTGTTCCCGATAGAAACTTACAGGGTGGGCCCGCAGAGAGAGACTCGTCGAGTGGTAGTCGGCCGTAACGTGTTCCTGCTCTGATATGCCCGGCAGATCCGCGGCAGGCTCAACAGGATCAAGATTACGAAAGAGGTCGGGTACCGGTTTCTCGTAGCCTCGAATTTCCCACAACGCTTCGCGGCGCCCGAGGCCCATCGACTGGAAAGCGTCCGCGGCCGCAAGCTTGTGCAGGTCACCGCGGCGCGGCTTCACGAACCTGGTGGTTCGGCGCACAAAGTCGGGGATGCTTTCAAAACGGCCATCCACGCGTGCGCTTTCAATGGCGCGGGAGGTGTCTTCGGAGAGTCCCTTAATCACGCGCAACCCAAGCCGGATTGCGGGGCCCGAACTTCCCCAGTCCTCGGGCGGCGCATCCAGCGAGGCAGGCGCATAGGGCAAATCCCCCTCCAGGGTGCAATCCCAGTTGCTGACATTGATGTCGGCAGGGCGAACCTCAACACCATGGTTGCGAGCATCACGGATCAGGCTGCTGATGCTGTAAAAACCCATCGGCTGTGAGTTGACGAGCGCCGCAGTCAGCGCGCCCGGATAAAACCGCTTCAGAAAGCAGGTCACGTAGGTAATCAGGGCAAAGCTGGCAGCGTGTGACTCTGGAAAGCCGTACTCACCGAAGCCGGAAATCTGATCAAAGACTCTCTGGGCGTACTCAACCGAAATCCCCTTAGCCGTCATCCCTTCTGTTAGCCGCTTGCGGTGTTTGTCCATGCTGCCTGTGCGCCGCCAGCTTCCCATGTCCCGACGCAATTGGTCGGCCTCGCCGGGTGTGTAACCGCCGGCGACCACGGCAATCTGCATCGCCTGCTCTTGAAACAGCGGCACGCCATACGTTTTACCGAGCACAGCACGCATTGGCTCATAGGGATAATCGACAGGTTCTTCACCATTTCGACGGCGCAAGTACGGATGGACCATGCCACCCTGAATCGGCCCTGGGCGCACGATCGCCACTTCAATGACGAGGTCGTAGAACTCCTTTGGTTTCAGACGCGGCAGCATCGACATCTGCGCGCGGGACTCGACCTGGAACGTTCCGATGGCATCCGCCTTGTGCAGCATGCCGTAGATCGCCTTCGCTTGCTCAGTCTCGCCGCGTCCGTCAGGATCGGAATCGAACACGCTTACGAAGTCCATCGTTTGTCCACCCGCCTTCTCAATGAGGTCAAACGCTTTGTGGCAGGCGGTCAGCATGCCGAGGCTTAGGCAATCGACTTTCAATATCCCCAGCGCATCGATGTCGTCCTTGTTCCACTCAATGACGGTGCGGTCTTCCATGGCCGCGTTCTCAATCGGCACCAGTTCGTCGAGCCGCCCCTTGGTGATCACGAAGCCACCTACGTGCTGCGACAAGTGCCGTGGATAGCCCGCGAGATAGCCCATTGCCTCCATGGTGCGCCGAACGCGGGCATCAGCGGGGTCAAGACCCGCATCGGTCAGTTGCTTGACGAGTTGCTTTTCGTCATCCCACCACTGGATGTTCTTCGACAGGCGTTCCACCTGATCCAGCGACAGTCCCATCGCCTTGCCGATATCACGCACGAGACTCTTTGAGCGATAGGTGATCGTCGTAGCTGCAATGCCCGTGCGCTCGCGCCCATACTTGTTGTAAATGTACTGGAGGATTTCTTCGCGACGTTCGTGCTCAAAGTCGATGTCGATGTCCGGCGGCTCGTTGCGTTCACGACTGATAAAGCGCTCGAAAACGAGATTCACTTTCATCGGGTCCACGGACGTAACGCCCAGACAGAAACAGACGCAACTGTTGGCAGCACTACCGCGCCCCTGACACAGGATGTCCTTGCCCCTGGCGGTCTTCACAATGTCGTAGACGGTCAGAAAATAGGCCGCGTAGTCGAGGTCACGGATCAGCGTCAATTCCTGGTTCAGGACATCGCGCACTTTGTCTGGGATACCATCGGGGTATCGCCGACGCGCACCCTCCCATGTCTCCTGTTCGAGGTAGTCCTGCATCGCCATGCCAGGTGGGACAACTTCGTCGGGGTATTCGTAGCGCAGCTCGTCCATGCTGAATGTGCACGAATCGGCGATCTCGACACCACGCCGCAGCAGTTCAGGGCGGCCGGTAAACAGGCCAGCCATTTCGCTCGCACGTTTTAGGCGACGCTCGGCGTTCTGAAACACGTCGGCCCCGGCTTCGTCGATCGTGATGCCTTCGCGGATACAGGACTGGATGTCCTGCACAAACTTCTGCCCCGCTTCGTGCCAGTGCACGTCGTTTACAACGACGCCCGGCACGCTCAGGTTTTCACACAGCATGAGAATCGAGCGCGACACCGAACCGTTAAAGGCTTCGAAGTGATTGGATACGCCCAATGACAAGCGTTCGCCGTACACTTTCTTCAGCACTTCCAGCGTGCCAGGCGGTGCTGTATCTGCGGTCAGTACTACGCACTGGATATCGCCACTGAACTCGCCCAAGTCGTGCAGATACAACTCACACTTCCCCTTCTCGGTGCGTCGCTTTCCGAGCGTGAGCAGACGACATAGATCGCCATAGCCCTTGCGGTTCATCGCATAGAGGCAGATGTCAGGGCCGTCCACCAGCGGGATGCGCGTTCCGACTAGTAGCTTCAGGCCATACTGCTTTGCCATCACGTGCGCGCGCACGATGCCTGCGAATGAATGCAGGTCAGTGATCGCCAGTGCGTGAAGTCCGAGTTCAGCGGCTGTCTTGAACAACTGCTCGGCTGTGCTGGCACCGCGCAGAAAGCTGAAGTTGCTGAAGCAGGTAAGTTCTGCGTAGGCCGGAGCACCTTCGACTTTGGCAGCCTGCTCTTGTGTAACGCCGCAATCTGCAAGTGCTTGAAAATCGTTGCGATAACTCGACAGCGCGCGCGGTACCCACCACTGGCCGGGCGTAAAACTAATCCAGTGACGCGAGCCATCTGGTATCTCGACTTCAAAGAAGTCGGTCGGTTCGCCAGTCGTCAAACGCTCAGGACCGGCAACGACCCGAACAACGCCTGGCTCTCCGACATCCCACCATGCCGGCAGTCCATTTAGTCCGCAGGCAATGGAGACATACCCACTACGGTCAATGTGTGGCGGGCGGCCGGGTATCGGCGGGCGGCCACTACCTTCTTCCGCCGACTCATATGGTACGTAACGAAAGCTCGTTCGCGGGCTTGGATCATCCGTAAGTACTGCGCGCGCTACGGCCTCTTTGCCGAGACGCCCTGTCAACTCGTCGATCAGTCCCAGAAAGTCTGACGACGTGACTCCACCTTCCGACGCGAACAGGTCCCGCTGCTGCTGTTGCAGCGGCTCATGTGACGGCGCGATCAACTCGAAGGCTTCGAACCAGCGCTCGCCGGTGTCCAATCTCTCGAAGCGCGAGGTCAAGAGCGCCGCGAGACCCTTGGCGTCGGCAGTTGGTCTTGCCGTGTCAAGGGCGAAGGCCAGGTCGTCGCCATCGGTGCATACGAAACGCGCCTCCAGTCTGCGCGCGCCGGATGCAGCGGCAGCCAGCCGCTCACTCAGATAATTCGCGCCCTGCCGAATCATGAACAGCAGAGACGTGAACTGGTTTGTCGGCCCCGTGAAATCCAGTCGCTCTCGTATATGTTGAACGGGCTTCCAGGCCTGGAAGTCTTCCGTCAGTTCGCCGCGCAACTGACGGACGCGCGTTACCACGTCGTCGCCAAACCGATGCGGCAGAGTGTTTGAAGGCAACGCCAGTAGTTGCCCGATGCGTGTCACACCGAGGTCGCCTAGCTCGCGCTCGGTCCGAGTCTCTAGACGCAGCGCTTGTAACGGAACCTCGGTAAACACCTCGTCTCCGTGCGCCGGCATCGTAACGGCTGCTTCGTTGACCATTGCCAGAGTCAGTGCAGCGGTGGCGTTGTCGGCAACAGCCATGTGCGCGGCGAACCCAAGCCTTCGCAGCCCGGCAGCGATTTTCCCCATCAGGGCTTCTTCTGATCCATGCAATCGCTCACAGCCGGTGATGTCGAGCAGCAGCACATTCGGCGACCACAGGCGCACGTCGGGCGTGAACGAATACGCAAACGCTGCCAGCGATTCCAACGTACTGGTCTCGCCTTCGTCGTTCTGGTAAGCGACTTCAAGTTTGGGAAATAGCGCGCGCGCCTGAGCGAGCGTCATGCAATCGCGGATACCCACCCGCCACGCGGGTTTGCTTACGCCGGTGATGACGAGGGTGTTGCTGCGGCGGACGACTACCGCGAGTTCAGGCTCCTGCGGCGCGTCGAGGCTCCGCGTCAAGCGCTCGGTGCGGAACCACGGCAGCGCCACGCACAGCACCCGTGCCATTCTCAACCTCAATTCGTACCGGGCGCGGCATACCGCCACGCGCACGCAGGGTCGTGACTTCCAGCAGGCGAGGCCCTTCCGAGGGCGCACCACGAACCTGCAAGCGCAACGCTCCCCAGCTTGAACGCCCGGCTTCTTCGGAGTTACGGAGCAGCATCACGCACTGCTTGCTGCGCTCGGCAGCCAATTGCAGGCGACGAATCTCCACGTCGCGCAGGTTGGGCAGCCACGTAAGAGTCGCGCTGAGGCTGGCGTTCTTGGCCAGACGCTCCAGCGCCCACAGGGCATCTTTGTGGTTTCTCACGCGAACAACCAGAAGCCTTGACAGGTTAACTCCTAGCAGCGCGGCACCGGGAGGATGAAACGAACCGTCATGGTTAATCAATCCGATACGACCGTCAGTCTGCGCCAGTGCCTTCATAGCAAGCCACCAACCACCGTGGCCGGGCTCGGAAACAATCTCGGTAACCGCACTCCGGGGCAACCCACCGCCAAGTTGTTCGTCCAATACGTCAATACCGAGTGCCAACCGCTCGTGCGGGCAACTCTCAAGCGTACGCGCGATCTTGACGAGATGACTGTCCAGCATGATCAGTCCCGGCCTGCACTGAACCCACCAATTGGGTTATCCACACAGTTTCCACGAAAGCGAAACCAGCGCAAGCGGGATTGTAGCTGAAGGTGCGACATGCACCGTGGACCGAAAGACTACCGGTCAGGCGCGAAAGTCTTTGATTTCAAGCTCGACTACCGGCGGGCCCCGAAAGGTCGAAATCTTCGGGGTGAAAACGATCCGAATTTTGTCGCCTCGGTTGATCTCACTGACTCGAGCGCCCATGCCGAAGGCGATCGCCTTGAATGTACTGCTGGGCTCAAGCTTCCGGGCTGGCTCATCAAAGAGGTTTCGCGGCCCCGTGGCCTCGAACCGTCCGCTCCCTAGTTGCCGGACCATAAGGCTCAGATGCCCGGTGCCGCGACCAACGACGCGCGGCGGTGCAACAACTTCGATTTCGTCGGCCATAAACACCGGCTCAGTGTTCCCCTGGCCGAACGGCTCCAGCGCCTCAAGAACTCTGACTCCGGCCACATTCATTTCCGACAGGCGGACGCCGGCGTCAATGTCCAGCGTGGGCGTTGCGTAGTCGGCCTGAAGAATGTGCTTGTCGGCTACTTCGTTCACTGCGCGGCGAAGCACGCCAAGTTTCTCGCGAGTGATCTCAAGACCGGCCGCCTGGGCGTGCCCGCCAAAACGCTCCATCAGGTCCGAGCATTCGTTCAGCGCGTTGTAGAGGTGAAACCCGGGGATACTACGCCCTGAACCGCGCCCCGTTTCGCCGCGCATCGCCACGAGGACTGCCGGCTTGTTAAAGCGGCGAGTCATCCGGGCGGCAACAATGCCAACTACGCCCGGGTGAAACTCATCATGACCCAGCACCAGAATCCGGTCACTCTCATAGGTGACGTCCGATTGGACCATCTCTTCGGCAAGCTTGGTCAAGGCGCGATCGACACTTTGGCGCTCTCGATTGAGGGTGTCCATTTCGCGGGCGATGTCCATCGCTTCGCCGTAACTGCGCGCGGTTAGCAGTTCAACCGCAAGCGACTCCCGACCAAGACGCCCGCCTGCATTCAGGCGCGGCGCAAGTTTGAAACCAACATCTGTACCGGTCGGAATATGGTCGAGCCCCGCCAACTCCATCAGCGCGCGGATACCCGGGTTCGGGCTGTCAGGCATCAGCTTCAGCCCGAAGCTGGTCAAAACACGATTCTCGCCTGTCAGCGGTACTACGTCGGCAATGCTCGCAAGCGCCACAAGGCTCTGGGCACCAGCAAGGAAATCCTTGAACGCAATGTCGAGGGCCTCACCGCTGCTTGATCTTTGCAGCAACGCCCAACCGAACTTGAATGCCACGCCAGCCCCGCAGAGCTCACGGAACTGCACGGTCTCTTCGGCGATGTGCGGGTTCATGATCGCGAAGGCTTCCGGCAGCGTCTCGCCTACCGTGTGATGGTCTGTGACGATCGTGTCGATGCCGAGTTGGTTCGCCAGAGCAATTTCTTCGTTGGCAGTGGTCCCGTTGTCGCATGTGATCAGCAGCTTCACACCGGACTTCGCTGCATCGCGGATGATGCGCTCATTCAGCCCGTAGCCCTCTTCGGCCCGCGAGGGAATGCTCACATCAACATCACTGCCCAGAAGACGGAATAGGTTTACAAGAAGCGCCGCGCTTGCCGAACCGTCTACGTCGTAGTCGCCCTGGATCAGGATCTTTTCACCCTGTTTGACCGCATGCAGCGTACGCTCAACGGCGCGCTCCATGTGTCGAAACGCGAATGGGTCTTCGAGCTGAGTGCTGCTTGGTTTGAGGAAGAGACCGGCCGTTTCGGGGTCACGCACGCCGCGATTGATCAAAGCGCGGGCCACAAACTCAGGTATCCGCAGACCGGAAGCCAGCTCTCGGACGTGAGCGCTGCGTTGGCTTGCAACGCACCATGCGGCTTCTACGTCGGTCGTCGGCAAAGAAAACTCCTGAGTCAGCGCGTTGCCAGAGTACCCATTAGTACCTGCTCAGTGCGACACAAGCAAGCAGACTCGCGTCACGCCCTTGTCGCAAATCGTTTTCTCCACAAGACTTCCACAATTCGATCAAAAACCCAAGGTCCGATAATTGTTACAAAATCGTACAGATGTTCATCATTCCGTCACGAGGAGCATCAGTATTATTTTGTTGGCACGCGTCGGGAGTCGCAAATCCCTACTGCATTAGCACTTGTGCTATATGTGCGTTCCATGCACTTATTTGACTTTCCAAACACTTTGCACCATAATCTTCCCATCGAGTTGACGCGTTGTGGGGGCATGTAGCATTGGCCTGAGTAAATCCGGCGAAGCGCCACGCAGGTGCGGTGGTGGCGCCTCGCTAGTGCCGGGGAAGACATGCGGCTTATCCTTTTGCTTCTTCTATTAGTTGGCACCGCTACGCTCGCGGCGCAGCCGGACCTCCTTTATTACAAATTCGACGAGACGTCAGGCTCACTGGCGCAGAACAACGCTGTGCCCGGAGCTGGCTGGCAAAACGGCGCAATCAGCGCACCACCCATCTGGAACACTGCAACCCCGCAGGTTGGTACGGCGGCGCTCAACAACATCGGTCAAGACCGTCGCATGAGCACCGGTTACTCAATGGACGACCGAAACGGTCAACCCTTCACCATCGAGTTCTGGTTCCGCACAACCAGTAACGGCTATCAGGACTTCTGCAACGACAGCGATTCTTTCGCGATCTGGCTCTACAACGGTCAGGTCCAGTGCTGGCTGGGTCGCAGAGGCAACAACACGATTCCTCAACTCAACGGCGCAACAGGCCAGAACGATGGCCAGTGGCGCTACGCCGCGCTGACTTACGACGGCGTCTCCTCATTCAATCTCTACTCCGGCTCGACCGTGGGTGGACTCTCCGCCCCAGTCACGGCAACTGAGACCACGACCTTCACGAATCGTGCGTTTGAGTTGCTGCATTGGCAGGCCGCGTCGCCCGCCACCTACAGCGGTGAGATGGATGAGTTCAGGCTTTGGGGAGTTGAGCTTACTTCCGGTCAGCTTCAAGCTGATCGCTTCACACCATTCGTAACACAGGACCTTGAGGTCCTCGACACACTGGGAACATTCGTCAAGCATCAAGGCGTTGCGCCCGTCACCAATGTTCCCGGTGGGGTCCCAACTGACTACACGTTTACAGTCAGAAACGCACGCACTTCAGGCAACGTCAGCTTCACTCCGGTTACTCTGCCCTCGATCAACGGCGCGACCGCATCGGTCATCAGCAACCCAACCACGATTGCCCCCGGCGCGACCTCGACATTTGTCGTTCGGGTCACGCCGCTACAGCCTGAGTTCACTGTCGATATTGATGTCAACAATGACCGAAGTCCGAACCCGTACCAGTTCACACTGAACGGCATGATGAACACCGGGCGACCGGAGATGCTGTACTACCGCCTGAACGAAGGTACCGGTACGCTCGCGCGGAACGATGCCTCGCCAGGGCGCGGCAACGATCCCTCGACATTCAGCACTGGGCCCACTTGGGTTACGAGTGGTCAACCCTTGGGCGGAGCAGCAGCCGCGAGCAACGCCAATCTGGTAACCGGATTCAACTGCACGCAGCTTCCCCGCCCGGAATGGACACTCGAAACCTGGATTCGAAGCGGAGGCAACGGCACACGCTCGATTTGTGGTGACGGTGTCTCGTTTCGTATCTATCAAGTAGATCGCAGAATCTGGATCCAAGGCGGCGTACAGTCGGTAAATACGGGCTACAGACTCCCGAATAGCACCACCACGTGGACGCATCTTGCGTTTGTTTCTAACCCGGGCTCATACGGGATTCGACTTTACGTTAACGGCACCCAGGAGTTTGAACTGGTGAACTTTACGTTCCCGTTCTCCAGCGCGCCATTTACTGTTTTCTCAAACGGCGGCGGCACTAGTTACCTTGGCGCGATTGACGAGTTTCGCTTCTGGTCCCACGCGAGAACTTCCGCCCAGATCAATGCCGATCTGAACCGCGAGCTGATCGGACGGCTCGAAGTCCGACGCCCCGGCGTCATTGCCAACGGTGGCACTGACGCACTTGGCAGCGTTACCACGGGCGTCACCCAAAATCTGAACTACACACTCGGCAACATCGGAAGCACCGGGCTGCTTATGGGCAACCCGGCCATCACATTTAGTGGACAGACGAATTGCAGTGTTGGCGTCCCGACGAATCCATCCGGTGCATTGATCGCGGCTTCGGGTACAGCGCCCTCACAGGTCACGATCACGCCGTCGTCTCCGGGTGCCTTCTCGTGCCAGCTTCAGTTTGCCAGCAATGACCCGGATACACCCTCCTATGTCGTGAACGTATCC
>JAGQRE010000123.1:8000-12189 GCA_020425695.1 Planctomycetota bacterium | reverse complement strand
CTGAAGGAAGACGTGCAGAGAGCGCTGGAAAGCAACACTCCGAAGGCGCACGAAGCCAAGCCCGCCACATCGGGTGGCCCGCGCGAAACCGAAACCGTACGGATGTCCAACCTGCGTCGCCGCCTTGGTGAACGTTTGGTGGGCGTGCAGCAGACAGCGGCAATCCTGACGACCTTCAACGAAGTCGACATGTCCGGCGTGATGGAGTTGCGTCGTCAGTACAAAGACGCGTTCCTGAAGAAGTACGACATCAAGCTCGGCTTCATGTCGTTCTTCGTGAAGGCCGCCGTGGATGCACTGCGACTGTTCCCGCAGGTGAACGCGAAGATCGAGGGCGACAACATTGTCTACCACAACTACCAGGACATCGGTGTTGCGGTTGGCGGAGGCAAAGGTCTGGTTGTGCCGGTGATCCGCAACGCCGAGCGCCTGAGCTTCGCCGAAGTGGAACAGACAATCGCCGAGTTCGGGCGCCGTGCCCAGAAGAATCAGATCACGCCCGACGAAATGCAGGGCGGCACATTCACCATCAGCAACGGCGGCGTTTACGGCAGCATGCTATCGACGCCGATTCTGAACCCGCCCCAAAGCGGCATCCTCGGCATGCATAACATCGAAGAGCGCCCGGTCGTGCGCGACGGGCAAGTCGTCGTCAGGCCGATCATGTACGTGGCGCTGAGCTATGACCACCGCATCATCGACGGGCGCGAGGCCGTCACGTTCCTAAAGCGCATCAAAGAGTGCATCGAAAATCCGACCCGCATGCTGATGGAAGTGTAGAGGCCGTTGATAGTTGATGGCTGGTAGTTGGTAGCAAGTGCGACCGATACCATCCTATCAACTATCAACCATCAACGATCGACTATGACTGAACACGACCTCATCGTTATCGGCGCTGGCCCCGGCGGCTACGTTGCTGCCATTCGTGCGGCGCAACTTGGGTTGAACGTCGCCTGCATTGAGCGCGAGCCGGCTCTTGGCGGTACGTGCCTGCGCGTTGGTTGCATCCCGAGCAAAGCGTTGCTTGAGAGCAGCCAGTTGTTTCACGACGCCAACGACGGGCTGAAGAAGCACGGTGTGAAGGTCAGCAAAGTTGAGCTCGACCTCGCCGCCATGCTCAAACGCAAAGACGCGACGGTGACCGCGCTGACCAAGGGCGTGGACGGGCTGTTCAAGAAGAATGGCATCACACGCTATGAAGGCACGGCCACGTTCACCGGCCCCGGCGCGATCAGCGTGAAAGGCAAGGACAACGCTGAACTCACGGCCAAGCACATCCTGATTGCGACGGGCAGCAAGCCAGCGACCATCCCCGGTGTTGAACTCGACGGCGACCGCATCGGCTGCAGCACCGAAGCGCTCGCATACGCGGAAGTACCCAAGCACCTGGTGGTGATCGGCGCCGGGGTGATCGGGCTTGAGCTTGGCTCGGTCTGGTTGCGCCTCGGCAGCAAGGTGACGGTCCTTGAATACATGGACCACATCCTGCCGGGGCTCGACGACGAACTCAGCAAAGAGGCGCTGAAACTCTTCAAGAAACAGGGGTTTGAGTTCCATCTTGGCGCAAAGGTCACCGGCGCAAAGTCAAAGAAGACCAAGGCGACTGTCAGCATTGAAGGTGCGGACGACATCGACTGCGACCGCGTACTCGTTGCCACCGGGCGCTGGGCCAACACCGACAACCTCGGGCTGGATGCGATCGGGCTCAAGACCAACAAGCGCGGGCAGATCGAAGTGAACGAGCATTACGAGACGGGCGTCGAGGGCGTCTACGCCATCGGTGACGTGATTCCCGGCGTAATGCTTGCGCACAAAGCCGAGGAAGAAGGCATTGCCTGCGTTGAGCACATCGTGACCGGCGTCGGGCATGTGAACTACAACGCCATCCCCGGCATTGTTTACACGCACCCGGAAATCGCCAGCGTCGGCAAGACTGAGAAAGAGCTGACGGACGCGGGCATTGAATACAACACCGGCAAGTTCAACTTCATGGCCAACGGGCGCGCCCGTGCACTGGGCGACACAGCCGGCTGGGTGAAGTTGCTTGCGGACAAGCACAGCGACCGCATTGTCGGCGCACACATCATTGGTCCCCGCGCAGGTGACCTGATCGCCGAGATCGCCGTAGCCATCGAGTTCGGCGCCAGCGCCGAAGACATCGCGCGTTCAAGCCACGCCCACCCAACACTCGCCGAGTGCATCAAAGAAGCAGCCATGGGCGTCGCCGGACGTACGATTCATATGTAGAGCGAAGAGGCGGGAGTGGCCTGAAACTCGTAGATACACTAAGATGTGGGAGGCCCATGACCTTTCGGTTCGCCAATTGGGTGTTCGAGACCAATCTCTTTCCGTTTCTGTCGGGCTTGGCGGCTGGTTGCGGCTGCAGCTTTGACACAGAAGACCAACTCGCCATCGAAGCCATGCTGGAGGCAGCTGCGAAAGCACATGCTGCCGTGGACTTGGAGTACGAGTTGGCGGGCGACTGTCACATTACTTTCAGAATTCGGCAGGAAAGCGGGGACGGTGTTTATTCGATTGAAGCATCAAGTGAATCGGATGTAAGCCCCATCTTTGAATCCGTATCACTCATGGCACAGCTGTTTCGCCTGATACCCTTTGCGGATGCATGAACTGGAACCCCGTGCGTTTGGCACGGGGCAATCACGGTGGGAATCAGCTTGGGGTGTGAAGGCCGGGATGTTCTCACCCGGTTCCAGTTCTCTTATTCGGCCGCGACCACTCGCGGGACATAGATGCTGTAGTCGTCCAGCAGTTTCGTGCGGTCTTCCTCAGTCAGGGTTACGAAGTCGCGGATTGACTTCACCATCCGCGCTGTGGCGCGGGCGGCGACGGCACCCTGGTCAAACGTATAGAACCTGACGTCAGACTTCTTCACGGGACTCAGAATCGTGCCCACATCGCTCTGCCATGTGTCCAGAATCGGCCCAAGCGCGGGCTGCTGGTCTTCAGCGATGTTGTATTGCTTGACCAGCATCTGCTCCAGCTTGGTGCGGATCTCGACAACATCAGCACCGGTAATGATCGGCGATGTATGGATGATCATCAGCGTCGTGCAGTACAGATCGACGAACGCCACGTGAAGCCACTTCGGGTCAACGAAGTGATCTCGTTGCTCAGTGGTCAGGACAGCCCAGAACGCGTCTACGAACGCGCCCTTCAGTTCGTATTCGTCCAGCATCTTCTGAACGCGCGGCGTGTTGGCGTCGTACTTCTTCTGCGCGGCCGCGAAGTCGGCTTCCCATTGCAGCCCCAGCTTTTCAATTTCTGAAACCTGTGCCTCGCTGAGTGGCATGTCTGCAAGTTTCAACTCGCCCGCAATCAGGTTGCTGTGGCTTATCGGGTGGGTCAGCTCGCCGTTGTGCTTGGCCCACGTGAAGATCTGCCCGATGGTCTTGTACTCGTACTTCCGCATCGTTTCGGTGTTTTCCTGCAAAGTCAAATACAGCTCGTTCGGTACAGGCTCACCAGCGACCTGCTTCTCGCGAATCTGCCAAAGCGCTGTAACCACCTTGTGCGAGGCACCCGCCAGCTCTTTCCAGTTGGAGTCCACGATGCCTTCGTGCGTGCCGTATTTGCCGAACGTAAACGTGGGGCCGCGCGAGGCTTGCTCCGCGCGAATCGGTGCCAGCTCCGTTTCCAGTTTCGTGACTTTGTCTTTCAGGACATCTCGCTCGCCCTCAACGGCAGACAGTTCGTCCCGCAGGTCATCAGCCTGCTTGAGCGCCTTCGTTTCGGCAGACTTAGCGGCCGACAGCTTTGCTGCAAGCGCTGCGCTGTCGTTGTTGCTTTCACCGGCGGGCGATTCGCCAGGGGCATCCAGCGGTGAATCATTACTCAGCGGTCTGTCGTTCAGCTTCGCTGCCGAGACTTCGGTCTTCGGCGGCGGGTCCTGAAGGCTGTGCGTCAAAAGCGCCCCGCCGCCGAGCCCGATGCCCAGCGCTGCAATCATCCCTGCAATGACCACTGACTTCTTCATGAGTAATGCTCCTGTCGCCACGACACTTCCAGCCGAGACGGATTCCGTAACTGTCGCGAACGCGGCCGCCTTCCACGATGCCAACGCCCCCTCCCACCCTCCTGGCGGGGTGATGACGGGTGCGGCGGCCACACTCGCGAGCATGGTTTCACCCTTGCTGCCAAGTTTTCCCTTCAGGCGCTCAAGCCCGCG
>JAGQRE010000123.1:0-7903 GCA_020425695.1 Planctomycetota bacterium | reverse complement strand
TCCGGCAGGTCATCGAGCGCGCGTCGAAGTTCACGCTGCGTTTCGCTGTTGGCTGCGGCGACGGCCGGGTCAGGTCGCGGATCGGGCATGCTGTTCTCTCTCTCCGACGGCAACGGCTTGTGTTTCCGGCGTGTGTTGCGTGCTTCGTTGATCACGACCTGCCGGAACCAGGGCCACGGATCGTCAGCCGGAATACGATCGGGCTTGCCTGCCGCCACGACGAAGGCCTGCTGCACAACGTCGAACGCTTCGTGCGAATCGCCCAGCCAATGCACCGCCAGTCGCCACGCGCGAGACGCGCAACGCTCAAAGCAAAGCTCAAGGCGGTCATGGGTCATCTGGCTACCTGCTGTTAACCGTCACGAGGTGTGTGGGTACCTGCAACAAAGTCAGGATTTACTCGGTCGCGCGCCAGCAGTACCACGAACCGACGGATCGAAACGGCTTCCACTTCTCGGCCAATACCGCGAGTTCCTTGGGCGTCGGCAACTCGTCCAGTCCGTGCGCGATGGCGTAGCCTTTGCGCACACCCAGGTCGTCGATTGGCAATACATCCGGACGCCCCAGTTGAAAAATCAGAAGCATCTCGACTGTCCAGCGCCCGATGCCGTGAACGGCCGTGATGCGCTCAATGATCTCGTCGTCGCTCAGTCGCTTCAGCTTGGCGAATGACGGAATTTCGCCGGCGATCGTACGCTGTGCCAGGTCACGCAGCGCCTTCACCTTGTTGCCGGACACGCCTGCGCCGCGAAGCTGCGTGTCTGACAACTCCAGTATACCCGCCGGTGCGACATGGCGTTTGCTGGGGAACAAGTCCAGCACGCGCCCATGGATCGTCGCGGCGGCCTTGCCACTGAGTTGCTGGTAGATGATTGCGCGCATCAGCGCGTGAAACGGGCTGGCCAAGCGCTTCGGTTCAAGGCGCGCGTGGCTCCAGTTGCGCATCACCTTGCCGAGGCGTTTGTCACGCTTTGCGACATGCGCGAAACCATCATCCCAGTCGTATTCGAGCTTCGTCACTTGGGCCTTTCTTGGGGTGTTCTTGACGCAGGGGCATATCATACTGCGAAGTGCCAGCAGCAAAGGAAACCGATGTCTCCCGAGCCGGTCGAGGCCATAGCAGAAACCCCGGAACGCCGGATTGCGATGCGTGATGCAGCCCGTTGGTTTGCGCTCGCGGTTGGCTCGATTGCCGTTGCGGGCACTCTGGCGATTGTGTTGGTGGTAGGTCGACTGCCCGGCATCTCTGAAATTGTCATTACGGACGTTGAGTTCGCCAAGCGCAGCCTGGTTGTTCACGTGAACCTGGCCTTGGCGGTCTGGTTCTTTTCGTTCACCGCGGGGCTGTTCTGTCTGCTGCCGGGGGCGCGGGCGCTGCGTGTTTCGCCGCTGGCGTTTGTGCTGTCGCTGTCCGGCACGCTGCTGTTCTGCAGCACGGTGTTCATGCCGTCGGCGACGCCAATCCTGTGCAACTATGTCCCGGCCTTGAATCATTGGGTGTTCCTGCTCGGGATCGGGATGTTCGGCGGTGGTATCGCGCTGAACTACATTGATTCGCGCATGCTGCCGGGGCGCGTTGCCTCGGCGCTGGTGCCGCGCGAAGCACGCTTCGGGTTGCGTGCGTCCGCGCTCGTGTACCTCTGTGCCATGCTGACCTTCTATGGCGCCTATGTCTCGGGCTCTGACAGCTTGCTCATTCGAAGTGACGGGCTCACGGATGCGCAGTACCTCGACCGTTTGCAGGCTTACTATGAGTGGCTGTTCTGGGGCGGCGGGCACGTGCTGCAGATCGCGAACGAGATCGCGATGGTCAGCGCATGGCTGATTCTGCTGTCACGTGTCCTGAAGCGGTCAGCTGTGCCGCCCAAAGCAGCGGCGGTGTTGTTCCTGATCCTGATGTTACCCACGGCTGTTGGCCCGTGGTGGACGTTCAATTCGTCAAGCATGACGCACTTCACGCGCCTGATGCAGTGGGGCATCTTCCCGGCGGTCAGCGTCTTCATGATCTGGTCGGCGGTATCTCTGTTCAAGGCACGCGGTGGTTTCCGCCCTGGAGATCTCCGGTCGCCGGCCTTCGTAGGTTTCGTGACCAGCGCCGTGATGACCGTGATCGGCTATCTACTTGGCGCTGCTATTCGCAGCTCCAACACGCTCATCCCTGCGCACTATCACGTGGCTATCGGCGCTGTCTCGGCGAGTTTCATGGCGCTGCTGTTGACGCTTCTGCCGGACTTCGGTCGTCCGCTTTCATCACCGCGCATGCGCAAGCTGGCTACCTGGCAGCCGCTGTTGTTTGGAGTGGGCCAGACGATTTTTGCAGCGGGCCTCGCAGTCGCTGGCGCGCAGCGCAAGGTCTACGGCAAAGAGCAAGTGGTGGATTCGTTTGAACGCTACGCAGGTCTGTCTGTGATGGGTATCGGCGGCGGTATTGCGTTGATCGGTGGCATCCTGTTCATGGTGATCGTGGTGTCGGCGTTGCTGGCGGCTCGCAAGCGAAAGTCTCTTTCGTCACCCTGATTAAGGACTAGCGATGTCCGCAAACCTGTCATTCAAGCGGGTTGACAACAGGTGCCGTGAATCCGAAAACGACTTGGGCGGGTATGAGATTCGAGGAGAGAGCTATGAAGACTTGGACGACTTTGGGACTGTTTCTGTTGATGTGCGGCTCGCTTGCCTTGGCCGCATGCGGCGGAGGCGGCAAAACGAACGAAGGCGGCGGCGGTAACAAAGCGGGCGGCAGCAGCACGGCGTCACACAAGCGCCTGCCGGTGCCTGATGAGTACAAAAGCAAGAAGCCGCCCAAGGACCTGTCTGATGCGGACCTGATTGCGGCCGGCAAGAAGCTGTACCATGACGCCAACACTGCGAACTGTGTCAGTTGCCACGGCGAGGGCGGTAAAGGCGACGGTCTGCTGGCGCCGAACTATAAGGACCCGGCTGTGGTTGACTTGACGGCTGCTTCCTTCCAGGACGAAGTAACCGACCAGTACATCTTCTGGCGCATTACCAAGCCTGCGGAAAGCAACGCTTACCCGGCGATGAGCATGCTCGGTTACCCGGCCGGTTCTGAGGAAGACAACTGGGCGCTGACCGCATACGTGCGCTCGCTCAAAGGCAGCTAAAATCAGAATTGTCAGACAGGGCCCCGTGCATATGCGCGGGGCCTTTCCTATGGTGCGTGCTCACGAGGCGAGGGGGCGACGGGCATGCCGGAGATGTATCCAGTCTTTCTGAAGCTTGACGGTCGCCCTGTGCTTGTCGTCGGCGCGGGCAAGATCGGCTGGCGCAAAGTCGAGGGGCTGCTGGCAAGCGGCGCCGTCGTCACGGTGGTTTCGCCGCAGGTCTGCCGTGAGTTGCGCGAGCTTCGCCAGCAGTTCACGCTGATTGAGCGTGAATGGCAGCCGAGTGATTGCGACGGTTCGCTGCTTGTGGTTGCCGCGACGGGTGACTCAGTCCTGAACGCAAGAATCCGCAAATGCGCCCAAAAGGCGGGCGCGCTGGTCAACGCCGTGGACGACCCTCCCAATTGCGATTTCTACCTGCCCGCCGTTGCCCGTATCGGTGATTTGCGAGTTGCCGTAAGCACGCAGGGGAACGCACCGTTGATTGCCGGGCGAGTGCGGCGATTCCTCGAAAAGACGCTGCCGCCTGAACTGGCAGAGTTGGTGGACGCCATCGCGAGCGAGCGCCAGAAGGTCCTCGCCAGCGACATGACCGAGCCCGAACGCCTCAAATACCTGAAGGCATACCTGGCCGCCGAGCTCGAACGCCGCGGGCTGGAACTCTGACGCACAAGAAAGAGGCGGCCGTGGGGTGCCGCCCCTTCCTCTACCCAGTTGCGTTGTGTTGATCGTCTAGGACGCCGACCGCCTGCGGGTTACCAGCGAAAGCATCACGCACACCCCCAGACCCATCAGCAATACCCAGACCAGATTCTCACCAGCCGCTGCGACACAGCCGCCTCCACCACCGCCGCCAACGGTTACCGCCGCAGGTGGGGTCGTACCCCCGCCTGAAGTAGCGGTGCCGGTCAGGTTGATGGTGTAGGGCGAAGTGGCCGTCGAGTCGTTGTGGGTGAACTGAACATCACCAAACGATGTACCCGCCACCGCGGGCGAGTAAGTGACCTGGAATGTCGTGCTCATGCCTGGTGTCAAGGTCGCCGGCAGTGCCCCGGCGCTGATGCTGAAGTCGCCGCCCGTGAAGCTGGGTGCGTCCACGTTGAGGTTGGCGGTGCCGGCGTTCTGGATGAATACCGTGATGGACGTTGCCGTGCCGGCATCAATCGTGCCGAAGTCGAGCGTTGAGTTGTGAACGACCGGGGCGCCGCCCGCGTCGGTGCGTTTGACGACGATCAACGGTGCGGTCGCTGTCTGTGTTCCCAGCCCCAGCAGGTTCACCGTGAATGGGTTGCTGACGCTGCCGTCGTTGTGATTGAACGAGACCTGCGCGACCTTCTGCCCGGCGGTGAGTGGGTCGAACGCTACCGTGAAGTAAGTGCTTGAGCCCGGTGTGACCACTGAAGCCAGGTTGTTTGTGTCGAACACGAAATCGTTGGTGTCGCCGACGACGCTGAAGTTGGTGACGTCGAGGTCGGCCGAACCGCCATTGCTGATCGTGATGGTGAGCGCAGCACTCTGCCCTGCCGTTACGTCGAGGCTGCCAAAGTCGCGGTTCGTGCCGGGCGCGGCCTGCCCGGAGCTGAGTGGTGTTCCGTCACTGACACTGATACTCGGTACTGAAGTACTTACCGGCGTGAAAGTGATCGACTGGTCTTGCGGCCAGGTTGTAATCGAGCCGTTCGCCGCGACATACCCGCTGATTTCGCCGTTGAAGACTTCCTGTGCCGTGGTGCCCGTCGGGCCGGCGATGCAGACCGTGTTGGCATAGGTCGAAGTCGCGCCGCTGGCCCCGTTGTGTGGCTTGCCGTACTGAAACGTGATAGCGCCGGTGGTGGTATCCAGCAGCATCTTCATGCGCACACCGGTGGTATTGCTGCCATACAGCGGGATGTTCTTCCACTCAACTTCAAGCACGCCGGCGTTGAAGCTCCAGCCGATCGTGCCGGGCGCGGGGACAATCTGGCTCAGCGCGCCGTAGAGCGACTTCGTCTGGTCGAGATACACCCAGGCCGGCGAGATCACCAAGCCGGGCGCTGCGGTGACATTCGGGAGTTTGCTTGCGGGGTTGCCGCCGGCGCCGATCAGCACGTAGCCGTTACCCGCGATCCGGAAGGTTGTGTAAGTACCGCCGAAGTAGTCCGTGCTGAAACCAGCAGGGCTGATCGGCGCTGAAACGCCAAGCGTCTGAATCGACACTACGTTCGGGCTGGCGATGTCAGTGTAGGTCGTGTTGCTGCTTGAGACGGTGTAGCTTTGCGCGGCGGCCACAGTAGCCAGTGTGCAGAGCAGGCAGAAGAGAAGATGGGCGCGTAGCATGGAAAGTCTCCTTGTCATGGGTTCGCGCACCAGTTTGACTGGTTATCGTTCGCGTGAAAGTTGATTGCGAAAACTTGGTGAACTACTCTATCGTTTTCGATAATCACGCGGGCGCCCATGCGAAATCAAGAAACCCTCGACGACGATGACGCAATCCGGGAAAGGCTGCGTCGACTCGTTGATGAGCGCTCGCAATCCGACATCGCACGGCGCACCGGCGCGCAGGTCGCGGCCGTGAACCGCTATGTCCACGGCGCGCGTATCCCCGGTGGCTTTCTGGCGGCGGCGGTGCGCGGGCTGGGCGTGAACCCGAGCTGGCTGCTGATGGGCGAAGGCTCGCCCTACCTGGCTGACGTGCCGGAGCAAACCGCCGCCCTGGGCGAGAACATGCTCGAACTCGTCGAGGCCATGAGCGCCGTCAGCCGCATGCTGCTTGGCTCGCTTACCGGCAAGCACCACCTGAAGGTCCTGCGCGAACTCAATGAAGCCCTGCACGCCCATGAGCGCCTGCGCGAGCAGATCAACACCCAGACCCGCCCCGTCTTCCAGCGCATCCTGGGTGACCTCGAGGTTGCCCTGAATAAACTCGACCTCGAACGCGCTGACGACTTGCGCAAGGCCGTCGACCAGCTCTCGCGCCTCTGCGACGACGAGCCCCTCACCCACGAATACCTGCGCCTGTGCGCCTTCCACGAATTCCAGCTCAAGCGCTCCGAGCATTTCCTGAAGGCCCAGCGCAAGGTCTTCTTGCGCAGCCTGCCCAATGCCGATTTATTCGACGAAACCGCCTGCGACGAAGCCCGCCGCATGGTCGTCGCGCTGGTACAGATGAGCCGCATACCGGAAGCCATGCGCATCATCCGTGCTGTCCGCGCGCTGGCCGGTCGCCGCGGTCGCGAGTGGCAAGCCTGGGCCCGCCTCGAAAACACCCACGCCATCCTGCTGGGCGAGACCGGCAAACTGTACCGCGCCATTGAGATGATCCAGCGGACCATGCCGCGCCTCGCCGGGCACTACCGCACGGTCAGCGAAGCCGCGCTCATGAACATGATGATGTGGTCGCACCTGCTGACGCTCGAAGACGCCATACGCATCGGCACGCCCAACGACGCCCGCGCGCGCTACATCATTCGGTTCGCAAGCTGGAAGCTTGACCGCGCGGGCATAGCCGCCGCACTCAAGTATCTGGAGTCACCGAAGCTCGAAATGGTCTGGGGGCGATCGCACCACGCCGCCTATGCCCGGGCGTTGCTGCAGCAGCTTGAGAAACCCGAGCCCACCCGCGCCGCCGACATCCGCCGCGAGTTCGATGCAACCATCAACCCGGATGACAACTTCTCGATCAGCGTCTGCGTCTGCGAACTTGAGCGCATCGCCAACCGCCGCAAGCAAGCAATCGACGAGTTGTGGAAGGCCGAGCGCGCCCGCAAAGCCCTGTACCCCGAGCGCCTGCCGGGGCCGCTTGAGCTCGGCACGCACTACCGCAGCGCGCTTGATTTGATCGGTAAACCCAGAACCGCTCGCGAGCACAAGCTGGTCAAGCGCGCACAGCGGTTCTTCAAGACCCGCATTCGCAACGGCTTCCTGTGCTTTGAGGGCGTGCCCGGTGTGGCTTAAGGTTCGGGCCGATGCAGGCGTCCAGCGGCCTGAAGTTAGCGGGTGGCCCCGACAATCCTGTCGGGCCGGCAGAGCGCAGCGAAGCCGTCGCTACCTAGCCCTTCTTTCAATCCGTATCAGACACCTAGATGCCGCGGAAGGCTTCGATTTCGTAGAAGCTGAAACGGATCGCGCGCCCGGAGGCGTCAGTCTCCCAGCTTTCCGGCAGCTCGGGCAGAGTCTCGTCGGTCTGGCGGGCGTTCACCCACAGGCGACGCATCTCTTCATATAGAAGGTCTTCCTGCGCGTCCAACGCATCGGAGTGGCGGTCGGCCGCATCACCCGCTGACTCGGCCTCACCGGCGCGGATGTACGCTTTGCGCAGCGCATCCTGGCGCTCGATGATGCGGTCAAGCTTGCGGTACTCGGCGATGAAGTCGCGGGTTGCTTCCACTGTGATCGAGCGATAGTCGGACACGGCAGCCTCCTCTGCTTTCAACACCTATAACCGTACCGGATTGCCCGCCCTGCCGAAAGGGGCGGGGTGGGCTGGGTGGTAAGCAAAGGTGGTTAAACTGAAAGCCCGCCCCATAAGGGACGGGCCTTGAAGAAGTGGGCGGCCAAACGGGATTTGAACCCGCGACCTCCTGAATCACAATCAGGCGCTCTAACCAACTGAGCTATTGGCCGCACAACGAAGCCAAGAGTAACCAAGCCAAAACCGCCGTCAACCAGTGGTCAGCCAACGGGCAGCATGTGTTGCGGGCGCCCCGCCCGCATGTCGTGTGGCACAGGCATATACCGTAAGGCGGGCATCACCGTGTGGTGGGCACCTTGCCCGCCGTAGTTCGTGATAACCAGACAGCACT
>JAGQRE010000122.1 GCA_020425695.1 Planctomycetota bacterium | reverse complement strand
CCCCCTATACTCAGGGCGGCGTCTGCGACATCGAATGGTCGCTGATTCAAGTTGATATCAGCCAGTGGGCGGCGAACAAACCCTGGGTGCGATTCCGGGTGACGATCGGCCCGTTCGTTCACTACTACGCAAGTTCACAAGGCTTCTGCGGCTGGGTGATTGACGACTTCGAGGTGCGCGAGACCCCGATTTCCAGTCCAATCACAGCGCACGACTTCGAGCTGAGCTCCGCCGGGACGTGGGTCAATCCTGTCGACAACAACAGCTATCCGATCGCGTACCCGCAGCATCTGCACAACTGGACTGTGAAAGTCGATAACCCGACATCGCAGGCGATCACGATCGACAGCATCGAGTGCGCTGTTCTGCTCGACACGCCCGCGGGCAGCGGCAACTGGTGGGACGGCCCGCCGTACTACTGCTCGGCCGATTGCTGGTACGACATGGGCCCCTGGGTGTTGTCGCAGCCTGTAACCGTTTCGGCGGGCGCGACAGACGTTGTCGTCAGCGGCACATACGACTTCGCCGGCAGCCTGGCGCAGTACTGGCTGGTCGTGTTCAAGGCCGACATCTACCTGCGTGGCATGCAAGGCAGCGAGCCACTGGAGATCACGGCGCAGGAAAAGTTCGTGCCCAACTACCAGCCAATGCCGGGGCTTTACGTGTGGGAGAGCGCTTCGGGCACGACGCCGATCCAGAACGGGGCGGCACCGGCCGGGCTTCGAGATTTCGGCAGCATCGCGACGGGCGGCAACAGCGGCTGGCTGAACATCGTCTTGGAAAACACAATGTCGAGCGACCTGACAATCGGCACGCCGACTTTGAGTGGGCCCGATGCCGCGGAGTTCGCGCTCTGGACGCAGTCGATCACGAACCCGATCAGCGGCGGCAGCACGACATACTTTGCCGTCATGTTCCTGCCAACATCCGTCGGCGTCAAAACCGCCACTGTCGAGTTCACGCATAATGCCGGCAACACAAGCTCGCCGTTCACGTTTGATGTCAGCGGGCTTGGTTCCGCCAACTCACCGATCCTGTCGGTGCATGAGACGGGGCCCGGTGGTGCGCAGATTGGCTACAACTCGCCGCCCGCTGGCGGAAGACAGTTCGGACAGCAGGACATTAACGCGGGCCAGACAAGCGCCCTCTCGATCTACATTGAAAACGCCGGCACTGTGAATCTGGTGCTGGGCATGCCAACGCTGACCGGAAACAACGCATCGGCCTTTATCCTCAACACGACCGGTTTCCAAACCACGTTGGTTGCAGGCGCATCAACGACGTTCACGGTCGCCTTCGACCCGACCACAACAGGTATTCAGTCGGCGATGGTCGAGTTCACACACAACGACCCCGGAACAACAAGCGCGTTCGTACTCGGTCTCGAAGGCGAAGGCATTATCGCCGCACCGCTGATCGCCGTGTCCGAGGGCGCGGCATACGGCAATACGATCCAGCCCGGTGATGCGCCGGCACAGGGACGCCAATTCGGCACGCAGGACGTCGCGGCCGGACGTACTACATGGGTCCGCATCTTCGTTCGCAACGATGGCTGGAACGGACTAGCACTTGGCACACCGACTCTGGGCGGCTCCAACCCGGGCGACTTCGTGCTGGATACCGCGGCACTGCCGGGTGTGCTGGCCGGTCTTTCTATCACGTGGTTTGACGTAGCGTTCGACCCGACGGCAAAAGGTTTGAAGCAGGCCACGGTCAGTTTCAGCCACGACGACACGACCGTCGCCAATCCGTTCACTTTCGAAGTCGAAGGCTACGCAAGTGACCCCAGCGGTGTGACGATCACGACGCCCGCGTTGCCGCCTGCACAGTTGAATGAGCCATACTCAGCCCAACTGGGCGCAACTCTGGGCACCGCGCCATACACCTGGGCGCTGCATAGCGGAAGTCTGCCGGCGGGTCTGACAATGGACGCTGCCGGTGTCGTCAGCGGCACACCAACGGGCAGTCACGGCGTGACGCAATTCGATGTTGAGGTCACCGATACGGCCAACGGTACTGAGGTACGCACCATCCAGCTGATTGTCCAACCGCCTGTCGGTTTCATCGGCAAAGAGCAGGGTACGGCCGGAGGCGGGTGCTCGGCCGATTCGCACGGTGGCTACTGGATGGGCATGCTGCTGATGCTGCTGATGCTGCTTGCAGCCGGCGCGTTCCGCCGTCGGCGAGCGTAGCCTGGGTTCCTTCACACAGGCCGGTTTCGCCCGGCCTGTGTGCTATTTGCGCATGACCCACGTCGCCATCGCGCGCTGGTTCTGAACGTTTACGGTCTTGATCGGCTCAAGCAGCTCGGCGCCAAGTTTTTCGGTCCAGCCCAGCAACTCGTCCAGACTTGTCAGAAGGATGTCCCAGTTCGTGCCGGGCATGCGATGCCGCCCGTCGGCCAATGGCTCAGCAAACTTCTCCATGCTCAGGTCCGTCGCAAGCCGGGCAACCATCAGCCCGCCCGGCTTCAGTACGCGCCAGACCTCGCGCAGCCCACGCTCGAAACTCGCCCTGTCCGGCAGCAGGTGGAAGATGGCAATGCCGAGAACCGAGTCAAAGAACTCATCGGCAAAGGGTAACTCTGTAATTTCTGCGAGGTGCGTTCGGTCGGCCGGAACCAAGTCAGCGGCGCGCAGCTTCTCTATGGCACGTGGGCTGTTGTCGACGGCGTGCACCTCAAAGCCGTTTCGTGCGAACCAGGCCAGATTGCGTCCCCCACCGCATCCCGCATCAAGCACCTTTGAGCCCGGAGTGAAGCGCTCTTTCAGCACCTGATCCAGCAGGTATATGTCCATGCCTGCGAGTTCCGCATTGAGTGCATTCGCATCCATCGTGCTTCCTTTGCTAGAGTCCGCTGAAGGTGTTACACATACGCGCACGGAGAAGCCACGCCCATGTCGATCATCAAACAGACGCTACCAATCGTGAAAGGCACCCTCATCAAGCGCCGCGCCAGATTCCTGGCCGACGTTGAGCTTGAAAACGGCGAAAAGATGACGGCCATGTGCGCGAACACCGGCAGCATGAAAACCTGCAACGAGCCGGGGCGTCCGGTCATCCTCAGTGACAGCGAAAAAGATACTCGCAAGTACCGCTACACCTGGGAAATGATCCAGATAGGGAAGACCTGGGTCAACGTAAACACGGGAATCCCGAATTCGGCCGTTGAGCGCTTCATTGATGAAGATGCTGTTGATGGGCTGACCGGCTACTCGTTCATCCGTCGCGAAGTGAAGTACGGTCGTGACGGGCGCAGCCGCATTGACTTGCTGCTTACCAACGAAGCGCCACCGAAGAAACGCAAGAAGGACCCTGAACCGGAGCCACGCTGCAAACCCAATGGCGAGCCGGACTGCTACGTCGAAGTCAAAAACACTTCCATGCGCGCCGAGGAACACTCCGTGTTCCCGGACTCCGTCACCGAGCGAGGCCAGAAACACCTGAGCGAGTTAACCCACCTTGTCAAAGAGGAAGGACTCCGTGCCGCGATGGTCTACTTTTGTGGGCGAACGGACACGGAAGCCTTCCGCCCGGCTGACGAGATCGACAAGCAGTACGGCAAACTGTTTCGCGAGGCGATGAAAGCCGGCGTGCTGATGATCCCTTTACAAGTCAAGTTCACACCAAAAAAGCTTGAGTTGGTTCGAGTGCTGCCTGTAGACGTCTGATCGTCAAGCCGAGCGTCGCTTCCGCAACGTAAGAATCTGCTGTACTTCCGGTGCACGCAGCAACATCGATATCCCGGCGTAGATCACGATACCGGCCAGCACACCCGAGCCGACAGACAATAAACGGCTTGTACGCCCCACCAACCCGAACGCCTGATACAACCGGGCTTCAACCAACCACGCGCCCGCACCCATCACACCTGCGACCAGCAGGGAACGCACAATCGAAACCGGTATTGAACGCAGCGTGCTCGGGGTAAGCGGCTGGGCGAGCCGTTCGCTGGCAGGCGGGATGGCTGCCGCCCGCATGCTCTCCATGATCGTGCCCTTGAGGCGTTTCTGCAGCACCCACATCAACAAACCCAGATTAAGCAGCCCGGAAATCGCCGTGCCCAGAGCCAACCCCGCCTCGCGCAGGGGCGTCTGCAGCAACACAACGTTGGCTGCCAGATTCACGATGACTGCCAATAGAGCGATACGCGTCGGCGTCTTGTAGTCACGAAGCGCGTAGAAAGTTTTGGTCAGCAGGCTGATCACACTGACAATTGGAAGGCTGATACAGAGTAGCGCAACCACCAGTGCTGATCTCCGCAGCATCTCAGGCTCACTTCGGGCGCCGCCGTACAACAATTCAGTAATCGGATAGGCCAGAGCCGCAAGTCCCAACGCCGCAGGCAGGGCAATGAAGGCAATCAGCCGGGCGCTGTTCAGCAGACTGGCGGTCAACTTCTCAAGCTCGTTCCGTGCAGCAAAGCGCGACATCAACGGAAACATCGCCGTTCCCAGCGCAACACCGACGAGCCCAAGCGGGAACTGGAAGAGTCGACTCGCATAGGAATAGCTTGAGACAGCGCCGTGCCCCTCAACGAGGACTTCCGCCAGCACCTGGTCCATGAACGTGTTCACCTGAAACACGGCCAGCGCGAACAACATCGGCGCCATGGCCTTGAACGTCTCTCGGATACCGGACTCTTTCAGCGCAAGCTTCGGCGGGCTTAGCAACTTCATCCGCGCCAGCGGCACCATCTGCAAAGCCCACTGCACCATCCCGCTTACCAGCACCGCACCCGCCATGACCATCACGGCCGTGTGAGGGTTAGAGCGCAGCCCCGACTGCCAGATGTACAGCAGCGCCAGAATCCAAATCAGGTTGGCGAATGCCGGCATTAGCGCAGGCAAGCCGAAACGGTTCCAGCAATTGAGTGTCCCGGCCTGCAAGGCGGCCAGACAGATAAACACAACGTACGGCAACAACACCGTCAGGTACTCGCGGAACAAAGCGTACTTGGGTGGGTCGTGAAACCAGCTTGCGGGTACCAGCCACGTTACGGCGAGAACAACTACCGTGATGACGCCCAGACCCAGAAACAGCAGTGTTGCGAGAGTACCAAGCAGCCGTCGGGTCGCGTTGTCGTCACCTTGCAGGCGATAGCGAGTCAGAACCGGAATCGTCGCGCTTGAAAGTGCGCCCTCACCGAACAGTTTGCGGAACAGGTTTGGTACGGTGAATGCCAGAAAAAAGGCATCCATCTCGCGCGAGAAGCCGAACAACGACGCCATCAGTACGTCGCGCACTAGCCCAAGCAGGCGTGACGCAAAGGTCGCTCCTGAAACGACCATCGCCGAGCCGATGACTGACCGGCTCGGCGATTCGATTCGTAGTACTCGTCGCTCTTCTTCAAGACGCACTGAGTCGGCGGCGATACCTTCAGGGGTCAGGTCATTCTCTCCCGGCCCCTCAGTCGGCTCATTCCCCGGTGCCCCTTCGCCGGCGACTGATGGTGCTTCGTCGCTCACACTACTCCTGCGAACCGTACTTCTTCTCTAGTTCTTTGCGAATCTCGGCTGCGTAACTCTTGGCAATATCCTGCAGGGCCTTGTTGTCTTCGCCTGCACGGACACGCACGCTGACTTTGCAACGGATGCTTTCGCCCTCAGTGCGGTCGTAGATGTTGACGCGCACTTCATCGGTCGTGCTTTCGAGCGCGTTCTTCTTCACGCCTCGGATGTAGGTCGTCTTCTCGTCGGCCTGTTCAATCTCGCCGTACTTGGCAATGACACTCTTCGCAACGGCAAAGGCCTGCGACGGAGTAACCTTGAAGAAGGCAATGGCCTCGTCTTCCTTGACCGGGTCTTCCGAGGTTGTGGTGACCGACGGGTCTTCGTCTACGCCCTCACCCTTCCAGGCCTTGAGCACCCGGTACACGGTGTTGCAGTACTCACGTGCGGTATCCGGGCGCTCACGATCATTCGCGTTCCGTGCGTACCACGCATGAACAATCAGCCGCGTGCGAATTTGGCCATCTTCAGACTTGTCGTAAACCTTGCCGCGGATCGAAATGCCGTCCCAGTCGCTGGAGTCCTTCGGCTTGTACTCGCCTTCCAACGACATCTCATCCGGATTCTCTTCAGTGATCGTACCGTTGTCTCGCGCGACACGGCGGAACGCTTCCCACACGTCAGTCGGCGTTGAATCATAATCTTCGGCCCAGCCATCGGCGCCTTCAGGGTGGCCTGTGAAGGCCATGAATTCACCGGCATCGCGGCAACCGGAGGCGGCCAACAGGACCAACAACGCGAACAGAAGGAGGCTTCGTTTCATTGCACGTTCTCGCAGGTTCTTACTCGGGGACTTTGGGGTTCCACAGTACGTCCGGCACGCCGGCTCGCAGGTTTGCATAGCGGGCAAGCGTGAATAGCCAGTCAGACAATCGGTTCAGGTAAATCAAGCCCGGCATGATGCGCTGAGACAACTTCGGTTGCTGAACTCGAATGCCGCTGACGCAACGCTCGGCACGACGGCAGACGGTGCGCGCCAGATGCAGCGCCGCGGCCAGCCTGGTGCCACCGGGTAAAATGAAGTTCGTTAGCTCAGGCAGTTTGGCGGTCATGGCATCCATCTGTTGCTCCATGACACGCAGCACTTCGTCATTCGACTTCGGTGTTCCGGTGGCTCGCCCATCTGCCAGGACGGCACCGAGTTCAAGCATTTCGGGCTGGTGGGCCTGCAGCATGCTCGTGATCTCTGCGTCGTCACATTCGGCAATGGCGAGACCGAAAATCGAATTCAGCTCATCGACAGTACCGTAGGCCTCCACGCGGATATCATGCTTCGGAACGCGTCCGCCGCCAAAGAGCCCCGTTGAGCCATCATCACCTGTCTTGGTATAGATCTTCATCGGGCGCGAATTGTAGCAGCGCAAAGACGCGTGAATACGCCCCGGGGTATGCTTGTCGAACTTCTGTGGACAGCCTATGAACAAAATCGATCCCCGCGTGAAAACCGCTCTCGTAACAGGCAGCGCAAAACGCAATGGGCGCGCGCTTGCAAACTGGCTTTCAGCACAGGGCGTGAAGGTCGCTGTTCACTACATGAACTCACGGCAGTCTGCCGATGAAGCGCTGACCGAGGTCAACGCCAACACACCGGGCGGCGTACTGGTGCAGGGCGACCTGACAGATGCCGATCAGGCGGCGCGCGTGGTGAACGAAGCAGCCGACGGACTGGGCGGGCTCGACCTGCTGGTCAACAACGTCGGCAACTATCAGCGCAAGGACCTGTTTGAGCTCACACCTGCTGAGTGGCGCGACCAGATCGAGAGTAACCTCTACTCGGCATGGTTCTGCATGCAGCCCGCAGTGCTCAAGATGCGCAAGCAGGGTTTCGGGCGCGTCGTGAACATCGGCTACGCGGCCGGTGAACGCCCGACTTTCAACCGCCTGACCGTGCCTTATCACATCGCCAAAACCGGCATCGCGACGCTGACCCGTAGTGCCGCCGGTGCAGTTGCAAAGCAGGGAATCACGGTCAACAGCATCGGCGTCGGGATTATGGAAAACAGTATCGTAAAGCCGACTGATCCACCGGCAGGCCGGTTCGCGCAGTACGCGGATCTGTGCAATGCGCTGGCGTTCTTCCTGAGTCCAGACAGCGACCACATCAACGGCAGCCAGATTGACGTAAACGGCGGCTGGATCCCGGAGCAGATTCTTTAGCCAACGTAGTGCCCAACGTCGTGCGCTTCCGGCTTTCGGAACCACGACCACGCGCCATAGGCCATATTGACGCCCAGCAGCCCCAGCAAGATCAGCATGAAGGCGATCGCCGGCAGGGCCAGCGGCGCAATCGCAACACCCGCAATTGCCAGACCCGTCAGGACCTTCATGGCCGGGCTAAGCCACGGGTGAGTCGGTTCGTGCGCATGACGCGCCAGGCGGGTCTCGATGAACGCGATCGAAATCAGCGACAGCGCAATCGAGAACCCAAGCAGCAACTGTGCTTCGCGCGGCAGCTGTTCATGATTGCTGTGTGCAACGACATTCAGCAACGCCGCCCCGGTTGCCACCAGGCCCAGCACCATTGGCGTGTGCCCGACTGCCCCCCACAGGAAGACATTCCAGCGGCGCGGTCTCGGCACGCGACGCGCAATGAAATCGAAGTAAATCCACCACAGCGAAAAGGCCAGAGCGATCCCCAGCGCGCCAACGATCGCATCGCCCAGATGCAAATGCTCGTGGGCAGCCATGCCGTTGATTGAACCGACGATAGCTTCACCAAGCACGATGATAGTAAACAGCCCATAGCGCTCGGGCATTTTGCTTGAGCTGAATCGGGGCAGCTTCTCTTGCAGGTTCAGTGTAAACATCGGCGTGATGAACATGCCCGCAACGCCTGCGCCCCACAGCACGAACTTGAACGGTGCCGGCACCCAGATCGAAACCACCCACAAGGCGATCGAAGCCAGAAAGCCGATCAAGTAGCGCTTCATCACCGGACGAAATGCCGGGTTGTGTATGCCTCCGCGTATCCACAACACCTGAATGATCAGATTGGCCACCACGAAGCTGAGCGCAAACCCGGTCGAATTATGGCCAGTACCGTGGTGCGCAAAGAAGGCCAGCCCACCGACGGTGATCATCTGCGACAGGAAGAACACACGGTTCTCGATGCCGCGCGACTCAAAGCGCTCGTTGTAGACCGTGCCGCTGATCCACGTCCACCAAACCGGAAGAAACAGAATCAGGAAGGTGCCGGCGCCCGCCCAGTCCAAGTGCGCGGCCAGTTGGTGCGCGATCTGCGCAATCGCCACCACGAAAACGAGGTCATAGAAGAGTTCAATCCAGGCAACTTTGCGGTGAGCACCTTGCTCTTCCTCAAAGTGCAGCATGGGCTTCTGCCACCAACCGTGCTGTGGCTCGCACACCCCCGACTCATTCTTCATGGATCAGCCCCCGTCGGGCGTACAACACGGCGAATCGGAATGCCTATTCCAGCCAGTTGGGTTTGCGCTTCTCAAGGAATGCTGCAATGCCTTCCTTGCATTCGTCGGTGCTGCGGGCGACGGCGTTCATGTCGCTGGCCCAGACCAACCCGTCTTCCATGCTCATGCCGTGCAATCGCCAGAACATGCGCTTTACGGTTGCCATGGCTTGCGGCGCGTTCTTGCCCAGGTCCTTCGCGAGCTTGTGGGTTGCACCCTCAAGGTCGGCCTGCACCACAACCTGGCTGACAAGACCCAAACGGTGTGCCTCCTCGGCGCCAATTGAACGCCCACTCAGGCACAGGTCACGCGCCGCGCGCTCGCCGACCTGATGGGTCAGCAATACCATCACGATCGCGGGTATGAAGCCGATCTTGACTTCGGGGTAGCCGAACGTCGCGTCGCGTGTCGCGATCACAAAGTCGCAGCAGCTCGCCAACCCGCAGCCACCGGCCAACGCGGGGCCATGCACGATGGCGCACGTCGGCTTCGGATAGGTGTAAAGCTGCACGAAAAACTCCCGCAGCGCATGAGAACTCTCCTGGTTCTGCTGAACGCTGGCGCTCTGCAAAGAGCGAATTTCCTCCAGGTCCGCACCGGCGCAAAAGGCAGGTCCGTTGCCGGAGATAAACACGCTTCGGATATCGTCGTTGTGGCGCAGCGAAGCAAGCTCGCCGCTGATGGCCTTCACGAGCTCGGCACTGAGTGCGTTGCGCTTCTCAGGCCGGTTCAGGATGATCGTGGCTGACTTGAGTTCTTCGTCAACTTCAAGCTTGATCGCGTCAAATCCGGACATGGCAGTTTCCTACTGAGTGGAATCAGTGGTCAGAGTCATTCGACGCACCGTACTTACGCTGCAATTCCTGCGCTTCGGCCGCACAATCCAGCAACGCGTCGATGGTGTAATCTGTCTTGTAGCCGAACTCTTCAAGTAAAGGCAGCAGTTGCAGCGTGTCCATGTTGCCGACCAGTTCGTCTTCGGCGAAGGGGCAGCCGCCGATCCCCCCAATGGCGCTGTCAAACACCCGGCAGCCTGCATCCAGCGCGGACTTAACCTTGTCGCGAATGCTCTGCGGCGTGGCGTGCAGGTGAACGCCCAGATGCAGGTCGGGCAGTGCTGTGCGAACAGCACTGAATGTCTCACCTACTTCGTCGGCTGTTGCCACGCCGACTGTATCTGCCAGTTGCACGGTCTTCGCACCCAGATCGAGCGCTCGCTTTGCGAACTCCACCACGCGCTGCGCCGAGTGCGGCTCACCATAAGGGTTGCCGAATGCCATGCTCAGGTACACCACGAGGTCTACGGCGTTCTTGTCGCACACGCCATGGATGCGCTCAAGTTCATCCCACGCTTCGTCGAGTGACTTGTTCGTGTTGCGTTGCTGAAACGTCTCGTTGATGCTCATGGGAAAGCCGGCCGCATGAATCTTGCGATTGCCGGTGTGACCGAACTTCTGGTTCGCCGCCACCAGCCCTTCAGCGCCCCGCAAGTTGGCGATAATGGCGATCAGGTACATGCCGTCGGGCGCCTTCATGTTCTCGAACAGGCTTGCGGTGTCGGCCATCTGCGGCACGGCCTTCGGGCTGACAAAGCTCCCGAAATCGATGCGGCGCACGCCCGCTTTGATCAGCCGATTCACATAGGCGGTCTTGCGATCGGTCGGGATGAACTTCGGGAAGCCCTGAAACGCATCGCGTGGGCACTCAGTCAAAGTGATGTGCGTATCTTGTGTCATTCCGCCAGCATACCAGATTGGATGACAGAGCAAGACGTGTGGGAACGTCGCGACGAATGCCGCTGCTGCCTAGATCGGGTACGGGGCCGCGCGCATTGATGTTACAGATGTAACTGGCGGCACTGTCACTGCTCTTCCGCTTGGGGCACAAGCGATGCACACTGGCCGCATGGCAGACGAACAAAAACAGTCGCTGATCTCTCAGACCCTGATTACCCAGATTGAGGGATTCATCCAGCGCAACGGGCGAGACCACGATGCATTTGTGGTGGGCATCACGGCCGACCTGGACACAGCCTTCAAGACCCACGGAATCGACCGCGACAAGCACGTCCATTTCACCGTGAATGCCTTGACCGACGAGCGCGCTGAACACGTGACCGACTTCTTCAAGAAGAAGGGCTGCACAATCGGTGAGCAGGCACAGTCCGGCATCGTCTACTGCTACCGCCGAGCCTTTAACACCAACCCCTAGGGCTTGCGTTTATCGCGTGTGGCTTTGGCTTTGGCGGGCTTCGCTCGTGTCGCCTTCGCCCGCATGGATACCTTGCCCGGCACACTGCCAACACGCTTAAGCAACCCGGCCTTCATGCTGTCCAGCCGGCGCAATTGATAGGTCGACAAATCCTGGAGTGTCTTCGAATCAAGTTCTTCCAGATAGCGCTCACGCACATTCTTCCAGAACTCATGCAGCGGACACGCGCCGGCGTCGCTGCATACCTTCTGCCCGAGAATGCAGTCCTCGAACTTTTTCAGGTCCTCGAAAGGTTCGACCACTTCGCGCAGACAGACTTTCGCGGCCGGCCTGGACAAGCTGAAGCCGCCGTTCCGCCCGCGAACGGACTTAAGCACACGCGTACGCACAAGTTGCTGCAGCAGCTTTGACAGATAGTGCTGCGGGATGTTCAGCGACTCAGCCAGTTCCCCGGCCAGCACCTGTTCACCTTCAGGTCGAGTCGCAATCTCAATCAACGCACGAATCGCGTACTCTGTCGTCTGTGAAAACATGCCATGCTCCAAGATTTCCGGATATCGAAGTCAAGATACCGAATGAAATCTCGAACACAATGACACCGATCAGACAGGCGGTAAATCACTGGGGTCAGAAGGTAGAAATGGAAGCGGCCCCGGAACAGGGTTCCGAGGCCGTTGAAAGCTGGAGGTGGCGATGGGATTCGAACCCACATATGACGGATTTGCAATCCCTCACCCAATGGCTCACAAACCCTGATTCAGAAGCATTCTGGGCCAGTGTCCCAATCGACTTGCAGTCGAGCTTGCAGTCGCTTCTTGTCGTGCTAGTCAGCTGGGCTGAGCTACCGCCTGAGCTGCAGGATGCTGTCATGTTGATCTGTAAAAACAACTTGGAACCACAATGATCCCGGTCACCGCTTCATTCCATGTCGCAGGTCACTGTATGATGCCCATTCGATACGAGGGGGTCACATGGACGACCAAGGATTAGAACGGCTTAGGTCAGCCTTCCTGAACCTGGCTGAAGACTTCGAGGACTTCACGAACC
>JAGQRE010000121.1 GCA_020425695.1 Planctomycetota bacterium | reverse complement strand
CGGTGGTTCCCAATTAGGTCAAAATGCGAGCCGGACGTGCATTTCGTGCGTTTTCGGGAGCTTTGGATGTCCTCACCGCCGGCACCTGAGCAGAAGTCGCTTGTCGGATACACCATCGGCAAGTGTAAGCTGCTGCGTATCTGCGGGCGGGGCGCCATGGGCACCGTCTACAAGGGCATGCACAGCGGGCTCGACATTGAGGTCGCGGTAAAGATCCTGCCGCCCCATCTCGCGAACAATTCCAATCTGGTTGAGCGCTTCATGCGTGAGGCCAAGCTGGCGGCGCGACTCAATCACTTCAACAACGTTCGCGTCTACGACGTGGGCGAAGAATCAGGTTACAACTATCTCGTGATGGAGTTCATCGAGGGCGCGGACGCCTTGGAACTCGTAAAGCGCCACGGCCCGCAGAAGGCGACGGTTGTAGCGGACATCGGCGCCGGCGCTGCCCGCGCGCTTGAGCACGCCCACGAAAACAACGTAATCCACCGCGACATCAAGCCGGCCAATTTGATGCTGCCGAACGCCGGCGGCGTCAAGGTTGCCGACTTTGGTCTGGCGCGCGCGCTCAGCAGCGAGTCGGGACTCACGATGACCGGTGCCATCATGGGCACGCCGGACTACATGGCCCCCGAGCAGGCGCAGGGCGAATCGGTCGGGCCGTTGGCCGACATCTACAGCCTTGGCTCGACGCTATATCACCTGTTCGTTGGGCGCCCACCATTTCAGGGTAGCTCGCCGATGGCGGTGGCTTTGCAGCACGTGACGAATCGCGTTGTGGTCCCCGAAGAGATGGTGACCGACGAGGCGTCGCAGCAACTCACGCGCGTGATTCATGAGCTGACACAGAAAGACCCCAAGAAGCGCCCCAATGATCTGAACGACATTGCACGACGTCTTCAGAAAATCGCACGCGGTGACCGTGGCACGCAGAAGCTGTTGTCTGAGGGCGCGACACTCTACGCCACGGCCGGTGTGACGCTGGATGCGGATGCGATCAGTCAGGCCAAGCAGGACGAAGCGGCCCTTGAGATGAACAAGGGGCGCGTGCAGTCGCCGCACCTGGACAAGCTTCGCCGTGCGGCTGAAAAGGCGCGTTCCGGCATGCACGCCGTGATTCCTGATCCGAAGCCTGCCCCAGCCCCGAAAGCGCCGCCAAGTGAGATGGCCGAGCTGACAGGCGACATGGTGCGTGAGGCGCGAGCCAAGTCGCGGCGGTCATCCGGGCAGATCAAGGCGCTACCTGCGGATGTTGACCGTAACGCCCGCCGCACCTCAAACCCGTCGATGTCTCCGCACCGTGAGACTCGCCCGACAAGCAACTCAAGTTCGCGGCGCAACAAGATTGTACAGAACCCGGAGATGGACGATGAAGCGTGGCAGAGCTACGCCGCGAAATCCTTCCCGACGTTCGAACGCAGCTCAATCATTGAGGGGTCCGTACCCGGTGAGATTGTTCGTGAGCGCGAAGGCGGCTCAAGCGTCATGTCGGGCAGTGGCTCCAATATTGACTTCTCGAAGCCGATGGGCGGGATGGAAACGCCGACCTGGACGCCGCCCAAGAAGCGTAAGTCCGGCGGCATCATCAGCCTTGTGGTAGCAGTACTGATTATCTGCGGTGTGGCCGGTGCGATCTGGTTCTTCGTGTTGCGAACCCCCGACAACAACAACCAAAACAACGGGCAGCATGTTGCGGGTTTGACCGTGAGCAAGTTCCAGGCGCACTCAAAGGGTGCCGGCATTACGGCAATCGCAACGCAGGGCGGCGGCGTCGGTTTCTATACGGGCGGCGAAGACGGCATGATTCATCGCTGGGTGCCGGGCAACCAGAAGCCGGAAGCATCACAAAAGGTACCGGAGGGCGCGGTTACTGAAATCGTGATGCGGTCGGACAATCAGCGTCTGGTGGTTGGTACGTCAGCCGGTGCGGTGATTCTGCTTGAAGCGATGTCACTGAAGATCATGCGTACGGAACTTTCGGTTGCGGCGCGTGTGACGGCGCTGTTGCCTGTCGGTGTTTCGGAGTTGGTGGTAGGGGACAGCCAGGGGCGATTAACGCTCAAGAACGGTACCAAGCGCGTGCAGGTTGATCCGGGTGGCGCGCCTGTTGTCGGGCTGGTTTACCGCAACGGTGAAATCTGGGCCGCGGCCGGTAAGACAATCGCCACCTACAAAGTTGAAAGCAACGAGTTGGTCGAGAAGTCCAGCTTTTCAAACGTCGCTGAGCCGATTCACAATCTGTTGGCCACCGAGAAAGGTGTCTTTGCGGTCGTCGGCAAGCAGGTTCGGCGCATGTCACCGCAAGGGCCAGCGGCCGGCGGGTTTGGCGTGCGTTTCACGGCCTTGGGTATTACCTACGATCACTCGATGCTGGTAGCCGTGGGCGACAACGGCGTCACGCTGTTGAACCCTGATACGCTTGAGTCAATGTCCGTTGCCACGCTGGAGCGGCAGGACACGATTCTCTGCATCGGCTCAAGCACGCAGCAGGGTCGCTTCTACCTGGGCACGCGCTCAGGTGAGCTGTACCAGTGCACCTATAACTAGCGGTCATTGATAAGTCTCGATGACTTGAGGTGGATTCGGTCGTCCGCAAACTGGGCGCACTGCTTGTAAGGCCGCGTAGCGGCCGTCAGAGCTTAGCCCAGGGTAACGAGCGACGAAGGCGCGAGGCAGCCCTGGGTTCCCGAGCCAAAACGAATACAGAGCCCGCGTGAGCGGGCGACAGAGCCGTCGCACTAAGAGGTATGCAATGACAAGACAGTTATGCGGCGGCAGATCATCATGGCCCCGGTATAACTGCCGGAGCTGGGCTTCGCAGATTCTTGTCTATGTGTTGCGGCGTGTCTGCGACGACGCGTAGGGCTTCGTTTCACTCAGCCCCACAGGCAGGAATGCCTGTGCTACTTGCCTGCTGTTTTTGCAGACGAACTCTTGAAAACCTCGAGCGCCTTCGGACTTGATGTTCGAGTGGGCTTCTAGCGGATGCCACGAGATGCACTAGGCTTCTGGCTTCTCTTCGGTTGGGTTGGTGCTTTCTTTCGCCGGCTCTGCTGGCTTCTCCGACTCGGTTGCGTCGTCGTCTGCCGTCTTTGCTGGTTTTCTAAACCCGAGAATTTCCGGCAGGTCTTTGATTGTGTTGCGGAGGAAGCCGCCGCGTCTTTCTGCGGGGGTGTACTCGCGCCCTGAAAATGCCTTGAACTGGAACACGATCACCATGCCCACGCCCAGCAGGAAAATCAGCACCGAGAGAAACTGCCCCATCGTCATGTGAATCGAAGCAAGGAATGCGGCCGTGCCACCGAGCTCACTGGCGTGCGCCGGGTCAATCTGGCTGTCCGGCTGGCGGATCATTTCGGCCGGGATCCGGAACAGCGCATACAGGGCAAGAAAAGCGCCGCCGAGTTGGCCGGGGCGTTTCAGATAGCGGCGCAGAATCCAGATTGCGATCAGCACCAGCATGCCCTCACAGGCGAATTGGACGAGTTGGCTGGGCCAACGTCCGGGGAAATACTGGCTGACCTGCTCCCACACGCCGGGGTCGACTGGCAACGGCTGCAACGCGGTATTCGGAATGTCTTT
Organism: Planctomycetota bacterium; assembly: GCA_020425695.1. Classification (GTDB taxonomy): domain Bacteria; phylum Planctomycetota; class UBA8742; order UBA2392; family UBA2392; genus JACKID01. The sequence goes on along the minus strand of JAGQRE010000121.1, from coordinate 8,751 downwards.
TAGTGCCACTCCGGGATGCGCTTTCTGGTACTCCGTGATGAGCGCTTCCTGCAAACGATGCTGTGCTGTTACGTCGTTGTGGTCGGTCGAGAACTTCATCGCGTACCACGGCAGCTTGTCCGGGTCGTAGATTGAGTTGCCGCTGGCGTCGGTAATCGGGCGTCCGTACAGCTCGCCGTTGATGAAGTTGCCGATTCGGACCATCGCCACACCGAAGGGCACGACGTGGGCGGCGCCGTCGATGATGTTCCAGAAGTTCTGCTTGCGCCGCAGGGAGTAAATCAAGACGGCGATCGTCACGCCGATCACGCCGCCATGGAATGACATGCCGCCCTCGTGGACCTTGACGATCATCCACATCTTGTCGCTGAAGCTCATGCCGCCTTCACCCAGGAACAAGCGGTCAAACTGATAAAACAACAGATAGCCGAGTCGCCCGCCCAGAAACGTGCCGACCACGCCGTAGACCAGAATGGTAGTGACGTCGTCCGCCTTCATGCGCAGGTAGCCGTTCTTCTGCAGCCAGCGGAAGGCGAAGAAGACGAATATGAACGCGAAGACATACATCAGCCCGTACCAGCGCAGGGCCAATACCGGCTCGCCTGCAGCATCGCGCCATAGCGTAAAAATGACGGGGTCAAGGTTCGGGTGTTGCAGGATGCCAAGCATGGGTTGTCCGTCGGTCAGATGTCGAAGCGTCGAGAATTCGCAGAGTCGTGTCAGGGCCGTCCTGAGGCGCGAGTGCTGCCCAAGGACAACCGGAAGCGCGGCACTTTAGTGGTACGAAAACGCTGACGCCAGCCCCGGCGGAAACTCTGCTTGCGCCTTGCGAACACGGCACGGCGCGCGCAATATCAAGCACATGGGCAACAACCTTGGAAGTTATGACGTAGCCATTGTGGGCGGAGGCCCCGGTGGCAGCACGCTTGCCGCGTTGTTGCGCATGCAGGGACGCAGCGTCTGCATCGTTGAGCGCGACGAGTTTCCGCGTTTTCGCATTGGTGAATCGCTGTTGCCTTTCAGCATGGACACGTTTGAGAAAACGGGCGTGCTGGAGAAGATTCGTGCCGCGGGCTTTATGGAAAAGCACGGCGCACGCTTCATCATTGACGACAGTGATGAGCAGGAGTGCTTCTGGTTCCGCGACGGGCTCGATAAGGACCACCCGTTTGCGTTTGAAGTCCAGCGTGCTCCGTTCGACAAACTGTTGCTGGATCACGCCGTGGAGTTGGGCGTGACCGTTCACCAGCCGTTGAGTGCGACCGGTTTCCGGTGCGAGCCCGACGGCGCAGTCCTGGAAACAGGTGCCGGTGAGATCAGCGCGCAAGTGGTCGCCGATGCGTCCGGGCGCTGGACGTTCATGAGCAGCCGCCAGAAGCAACGCAAGCTCCATCCTTCGCATCGCAAGATCACCGTCTTCGGCCACTTCAAAGGTGTCCTGCGCGACGAAACAGATGAGGGCAACATCATCATCTCGCGCTTCGGTGATTCGAAAATGGGCTGGTTCTGGCTGATCCCGTTCAGTGACGGAACAACCAGCGTCGGCGTGGTTGCGGACAGCGAGTACTTCCGCGAATCCGGACAGCCCACGGACGACTTCTTCTGGTCAAGCATCAAGGCTAGTCGCTCATTTGCGCCGCGCATGGCTGATGCCGAGCTGGTCGGGAAGCTGCACACCGAGGCCGACTTCAGCTACACCAGTGACCGGCACGTCGCGGACCGGTTGATCAAGGTGGGGGACGCGGGGGCGTTCATTGACCCGGTCTTCAGTTCCGGCGTGTTCCTGAGCGTGAAGGCGGCGGACATGGCGGCCAAAGCAATCGATGTTGCGTTTCAGACCGGCGACTTCGGCGAGGCGTCATTCACCGACTACGAAGCGAAAGTTCGGCAAGGGACGAAAGTGTTCTGGGCGTTTATCGACGCATTCTACAACAAGGACTTCCTGAAACAGATGGTCACAAGCCGTCGCCGCCCGCTGTTGCAGAAGAGCATTACCAGCCTGCTGGCCGGCGACATTTACAACGAAGAGAACCAGTTGATCAGCTTCCTGACAGGTTCGGGCGGGGCATACGCCGATGACGAACTTCAGGCGTTACTTGGATAGTGTTGCATGAACTGGAGTGTGTCGGTTCTGTCGCCCGCTAACGCGGGCTCGGGGTTTCTGCGGTTCGTGAACCCAGCGCTGCCTCGCGCCTCCGGCGCTTGTTGCACTGGGCTAAGATCTGACGCCCGCTCTGCGGGCTAACAAGCAGCGCACCCGCGCAAGTTAAGACCGAGACTGAAAAACCACACACGCCCGGCTAAACAGCCGGGCGAAGTGGGCATCGAAACAGTCCTGTGGACTGTTTCGAAAGCGGAGCTGTGCGGAGCGGCCCTGACGCAGCGAAGCGGAGTCAGTCACGAAGCTCTGTGTCTGTCGAATGCCCGAAAAACCACACACGCCCGGCTAAACAGCCGGGCGAGGTGGGCGTAGAAAACGGCTTGGGGGCCGGTCTTCCAATTGCCTACTATGCAACCCCCATGCCAAACACTGGAAAACCTAAACTCAGCTAAAACAGGCAGTTACACATACTGTTGAAAACTAAGCCACCACGTAAGACGTGTAAATAATATACGCACCCAAATATTGCGCCCACAAAGTTACCAATCAGCCGGCGTACTCTTCGTCCTGAATGATCGCCGCAAGTACCCAGTCAAACTCGCCGGTCGTGATGCGGGTGTCGCAATACCCGCAGATTCCCAACTGGCTTACTTTGTCCAGCGGCGCGCCGCATTGAGGACACTTCAGCGGGTCGTAGGTGGTACGAGCACCTTCGGCCTTCCGACGCACAAACGTGTGGTACTCGGTGAACACCTTTCGTTTTTTCATGGCGCCCGAAAGGTGATTGCCGTCTTCATCAACTTTGTAGTCCAGCATCGACGCGCGAATTCTGGCGGTGACGGAGTCGTACCAGACGTCCTGCTCAATCTTTACGGGCTTGATGTACTCGATCTTGATCTGCTCAAGCACGTTGCGCACGCCCTCTTCGCGATAGCGTTCAAGCCAGATGCGATGGGTGTCGAATACGTGGTCCAGTTCAAACGGGCGCAGAATGGAATCGTCGCGTTGTGTCCAGCCTTCCTGCAGCTTCAGGAAAATGGTGCGGGTGCGCTCGGTAAAGTCCGCCCAGTTGAAACTCGGGTCTCGCGCTTTGAGAGCTTTCTCTTCTGAGCTGAAGTCGGGGTCCATGACTGTGGGAAGGTCAGTGCCGGGCTCAACACCGCCCCCGCCGCTGACGGAATCACGCACGACGATCGGGCGCCGAAGTTCATGGATGGTAGTCACCTGCCAGTCCATCGTGCCATTGCCACTGATCTCACCGCAGCTTGGGCAGCGTCCGTTGATCTCGGGTTCTTGTTTCGATCCGCACGACGGGCAGCCCAGCGCCAGCACGCGCTCCGGCTCGCGAGTCATTGCGTTGGCCGGTCGTTGAAAGACGAACTGTTCCGTGACCAGCAGGCGTACGCGCCGCCCACGCGATTGGCGGTATACGATGTTCGACTTGAAATCGACGCAGACCTGGGCGTTCTGCTCATCCAGATTGACGGCGGTGATGTGCATATGGCCGACGATGACCTGAAGGATGGTGTCGTGTGAGTCGCGTACCTTGCGGCGCAACTTCTCATTGATGTACGGCGCGACGGCAAACTCGTCCTTGCTGCGACGGGCCATCCCGCCACGTGACTCGTGATACGAAACGTAAACCCGGTGGGCGAAGGCGGTGAAGAGTACGCCTGAGAAGTTCGGGTCGTGCTTGAGCAGTGGCTTAAGCGAAACGGGGCGGCTCGGTTTCGGCTGCGAGGCTGACCGCTTCTTCTTTTTCTGCCAGGAGCTTCGAAACTTGTCGTAGATGACCGACCCGAACGCGAGTCCGAAGATCGCGAGTATGACGATCAGTCCCACGATGTCGCCGCCGCCGTCGCCGCTACCACTGCCGGAATCGCTGTCACCGTAGTCGTAGTCGTCGCTGCTTGAACTGCTCCAGTCGTAGTCGCTGCTGCTTGAGCTGCTGCCGCTTGAGCTGCCGCTGGAAGAACCGTCGCCGGAGTAGTCGCCGCCGTCACCACCACGCGCCATGCCTGCACACGCGAACAGCAACGCAATCAGAAACAGGGCCAGAAAACGGGCCGGGCGACGGTTAGCCGACATAGTCTTCATCCTGGGTAATGATCGCCAGAACCCAGTCAAAGTCGCCGCTCACGATCTTGCTGTTGCAGTACTCGCACACGCCGGCGCGGTTGATCTTGTCCAGTGGCGCGCCGCAACTTGGACAGCTTTGTGGATCGCCCGGCGTTTTGTGGGCCGTGTCGCTGCGGCGGATCATGGTCCAGTACTCGCTGAAGCTGCGCGGCTTGTCCTTGCTGCCTGAAATCGTGCGCCCGGTTTTGTCGACCTGGTACTCTTTCATGGACGCGTAGATGCGCACCGTGATGGCATCGAACCAGGCATCATGCTCAATCTTCGCGACCTCGACCCGCTGAATCTTGATGTCTTCAAGTACTTCGCGAACGCCTGACTCGCGATAGCGTTCCATCCAGAAGCGCACGGTGTCGAACAGTGTGTCCGTCACGAAGGGGCGCATGGTCTTTTCGTCCAGTTGCGTCCAGGCCTGCTGTAGCTCTTTGAAGATGTGCAGCGTGCGGCGGTTGAACTCGGTCCACTGGAAGCTCTGGTCGCGCATCGTAAGCGAGCGTTTGCGTGCCGTGAGGTCAGGCGCGAAAACGGTGGGGTCGTTGGTGCCGATTTCCACGCCGCCCTTGTGCCCGATCGGTGGGCCGACTTGCTCGCGTTTCAGCGTTTCGACACGCTGCACTTGCCAGCTCATTTCGCCGCGTCCTGTCACGGATCCGCAGCTAGGGCAGCGTCCGTCCATGCCGGGCTCTTCGGGTGATCCGCAGTTCGGGCAGCCGAGTCGCAGCGTTTCTTCGGGTGGCTGGGTGATGACGGACTTCGGGCGCGTAAAGATCAGTCGTTGATGCAGGAACATCCGCTTGCCGCCTTCGACGACGTTTGAGCGGATACCCACGACAATCTGGATGGCGTTCGGCTGAAGACTCACGCGCTCAATACTGAGCGCGCCCACGATGACTTCGCTGACGTCAACTTGGGATTGCTTGAGCTGCTGTCGAATCTGCGGCGACACGTAAGGCGCAACCGCGAAGTCCTTGTCGCCGCGTCGCCCCAACCCGCCCCGTGACTCGTGTAGCTTCACGTAGACCAGACGGGCGAAGTCGAGAAACAGCACACGTGAGAAGTTCGGGTCAAACTGCTGAATCTGGTTCACGCCCTGCACCTGGCGGCGTTGCATCCGGTGGCTGTGTAGGACACGCCCCTGGCTTTCCAGCTGCTCTTTCTGCTTCTTGGTGTGCTTGAACTTGAAGTAGGCCCCGGCAATCACCCCTGCCAGCAACAGCAGGGCGAAGACTTTTCCAATCGGGCCGGACTCCCACAGCAGGAAGAACAGGCGCACCAGCAGATAGATCAGTGCGCCGATACCGTCGCCACCGCCCCCGCTGCCACCGCCGCTTCCGCCACCACCACCTCCGCCGCCATAGCCGCCCCCGCCGCCGAAGCGGGCGTCCAGTTCATGTGCGAACACTCCCGCAAGAATCGGGAACAGCAGCAGGAACCAGATGAGTATGCGGCGTCGGTACATAGTTCTATGGCAGGCGAATCTGCGGCCTGTCGGGCAATTCGTTTTCGTCGTCTTCTTGAATCGGGAAACACTCTTTGCAGCACTCACCCAACTCGCGGATGGCGTTGCAGATGAGTGTCGCAGGGTCTTCGTTGTCGGTATTGGCAAGCTTCGCGCGGATCTTGCCCAAGTTGCCCTCGGATACCCGTTGCTGCACGCCGATGTCCGGCATCAGGCGCATTTCTCCTTCAAGCACGCTGACGTAAATCAGTATGGCGTTGCGGTCCTTGGTCAGGCTGACGTTCTCGACGCTGAAAGTCGCGTGGGCGGCCGTATCAACGGCGGCGGTCATGGCCCACTTCGGAATCAGCATGCGACGCAGTGGGTTCAGGCGGGTCAGCAGGTATGCCAGCAGCCCGCCGATGGCCGCTGCCTCAATCAACAGCCACAGAGGATCAATGCCGATCTCCGCGCCCCACAGGTTCATGGCGTACAACGACAGGTAGACGAGAACGGCCGCAAGCCCACCGGCCGCGAAGATGCGCCCCTGGTACCGGCCGCTGGCCGGCGCGAGAACGACGATATACTCGCAGCTCGTGAGCTTCTCGGCCTCGCCGACAGCTTCTTCGATGCGATCAAGTGAATGCTCACTCAACAGCGTGCGGTTTCGCAGTGCGTTGCCGATAAATCACCCCTTGGGGATCAAAGATAGGCTATGCGTGGCACCGGCGAATCTACAAAACCGTGCCGGTGTTGTAACGACGTCCACATTTATCGTCTCAGCGCATTGCATTCCGTTCGGACATCCCCATATTCTCGCCTTCGGACGCACCAGGTAACGCATGGCACGCAGTAACCCTGAACCTTTCAATTTCCAGCCCGGGCGTGTACTCGCGGGTAAGTACGTTGTCGCGGAGTTCCTCGGCGGTGGCTGGGAAGGTGAAGCCTACCTGGTGCACGAAAAGTCGACCGGTTTCCCGCGCGTCGCAAAGTTTTACTACCCCGAACGCAACGAGAAGGGCAAGTCGCTGAAGGAGTACGTGAAGCGCCTTGAGCGACTGTCAGACCTGAATTGCGTGATCCGCTACATGCATAGCGACAGCATTCGATATCGCGGTCAACGCCTCGACTTCATGGTCAGCACGCGCGCTCCGGGCAAGCAGCTCAGCTACTACATCAAGAAGCGCGGCGGTGCCCTGCACCCGCTGGAAGCGCTGCTGATTACCGAACAGATCGCGACCGGTCTGGAAGCGATTCACGCCCAGGGGCTGTACCACGGTGATGTGCACGAAGACAACGTGATGGTCCGGCGTGTCGGGATTCACTATCAGGTACTGTTTCTTGATTTCATCCACCTGGGGCCGACCACGCGTGAGCGCAAGCGTGACGATGTCTACGACATGCTGACGTTGCTGCGCGACATGACCGGCGGCAAGAATACTTACGCAAAGCAGCCGGCTCTTGTGAAGGCGCTCGTGAAGGGTGGGCGACGCGATCTGATCTACAAGACATTCCCGACAGCGTTGCGCGTACGAACATTTCTGCAGGACAAAGACGCACCCGACTTTATCTAGTCGCCGCGCGTGACGCCGGGAGCTACCGCGTCGCGCTCTTCTTCGGGGTGGATCGAATCCGCATCGCCGAACGGCACGACAGCCCGATATTCACGACCGGGATAGATTGCACGCAAGTGAACCTGATCGCCACGGTCATGCTCAATCGTGAACGTCACGATGAACGCGGGCACCTTGCCGGCGTCGGCGTAGCGTGCGCCGATCTCACGATGCAGGGCCAGCTTGTCGCTGATGCTGAGGGCCGTGGCGCGAACTTTCGCGAGTTCTGCGTCTGAGTAGGCCGGGATGTTCAGGTTCTGGCGCGCAGCCTCAAGCTGGAACTCGAGCTCGATGCCCTTTGCAAGCTGCTGGTCTTCGGCGTCTTCATCGACGTTCAGGAACAGCACTTCGCGATCACCGAATAGCACGCCGGGGTTGTTGATCTTGTGTTTGCGCAGGTCGGAGAGGATGGCCTTTTCCCATTCGCCCGTGATGTCACCAACGCCACGGACCAGCGAGGGGACCAGCTCAAGGCGGGCGATGGGGTTGCGATACTCGGCCGTTTCCGTGTGGATGCCGCCGTGCATCAAAGCGCGATCAATGTCTTCAAACAGCGGCTTGTACCTGGCGCTTTCGGCGGGCAGGCGCGCCGCCAGCGTGTCTTCTTCAATGATCTGTGGATTCGGATTGCCGGCCCGTGATTGCTGACCAATCCCGAAGGCGAACAACGAGATGAAGCCGATGCCGCCAAGCACGATCAGTATCGTTGCAGCCGTCTTCAGGAACGAACGACGCTTCGGCTGTGCATACGCAGGCGCGCTGTACCACGCGCCGTAGCCGCCGGGTGCTGCCGCCAGACGCTCGCGATAGCCGGTGCTGTTGTCGCCCGCCTGATGTTGCAGGTGCGTCGGCACGGGCATGCCGCGGAAGCTCGGAAGGTCGGCCGGCTTGACCTGCTCAAGCGTGCCCTGCGAGGCCGCCCAACACAGGTAGTCGATATCGGTCAGCATCGCGCGGGCATCGGCGTAGCGCTGGTGCATACCGGTCATCGCGCGGTTGACGACCCATTGCGCGGCCATGGGGACCTCGCTTGGCAGGCGTGACAGCGCGCCACTGGTGGGGAACTCGCCACTGAGAGTAAAGAAAAGGACAGCGCCGATGCTGTAGACGTCGAACTTCGCCGCGTCGACCTCACGAACTTCGCGCCCCTCAAGCGCCAGCTTCACCATTTCAGGGTCGCGGAAGTACTCGGTGCCGTGGGTCGTGAGCTGCGACATGCTGGAAAGCGGCGTCATCAGCCCGATGTCTACAAGGTAGATGCGCTCGCCGTTGATAATCAGGTTGTCCGGCTTGATGTCCTTGTGGAACACGCCTGACTCGTGGTACTGCGCAATAATCTGCAGCAACTGGTGCACGTAGCCTAGGCTGACGGCGTAGTGACCGTGCAGCGCGCCGGATTCACGTGACTGCTTGATGTTGCGCATCACGCCGCCCGTAAGCGTTTCGCCCCGGTAGTACGGCAT
>JAGQRE010000120.1 GCA_020425695.1 Planctomycetota bacterium | reverse complement strand
CAACATGCGCTTGTGTCTTGGTTATCTCCTGATCGCGCTTCTCGATCTGGTCTGCCTTGCGGTCAAGCATCTCGAACTTCTGCTCAATTGACTCTTCGCGCTTGGCGATCCGCTTTTCGAGCTCTTTGATTTCGCGGCGGTCTTTGTCGAGGTCCTGCTCCACTTTCTCGCGGAGTTTCAAGGCCTCGTTTTTGCCGTCGAGGCGGGCTGCCGTCAGAATGTTCTCCGCTTCCTTTTTCGCTTCTTCGGTGATGCGGTCTGCGTCTTCCGACGAGGACTTTCTGGCCGCTTCAACTTTGCCCTTCATGACAAAGAACACGGCGGCGCCCAGAGCACCGGCGCCGACTATCAGACCTCCAAGTAAACCGATAACGATGTCGCCAGTTTCTGCCAGAATCATGACGTCCCTCCTGCCCCTTGCGGGGTGGTTTGCCGCTCAGTGAGCGGTTGAGGTACGTCGAACTGTCAAGGACTTCCAGTTACAGAACCAGCACTCCTGCACCCGAGCCATGCCGGGTTGCAGTTCCGGGTGGACCATTGGGTCCATCAACGTAAGTGTAGGACAGTCCTGCAGATACTACTGCACCGAGGCCGCGAGTTGCGGTCGTGATCTCACTTAGGTGGTCAAAACGAGCTGCTGCCATCGGGTGCTTGCGTATACGGCCAGTAAAGAACCGTCTTGGAATCCATAACGTTCAACGTATCTGTAAACCGCAGGGGAACACACCGGCAGGCCTTCTTGGGCCTTGATCGTCACGAGGCATATCACGCCTCGCTGTCATCATCGGCTACGCCGATCCAGTCGCATGTTCCGCTGGCCATATGCCAAACTGCGGACCGCTGGAAAGTCTAGCATATGTACCCGACTGCACAATAATGGACCCACAGGCTCCAGCTTGTCCCAACCTGACGCGAATGGCGAGTCATCTCTGAGTGAATTCACGAAGTCGCCCGGCAATACCTGCCGAAGCACGCGGGTTGCATGGGTTCGCGCCCGTGGGTAACGTGCGCCGGAACTCTGAAAGGCACTGCAATGGCCAAGTTTGAACCTGTTCTAAGCAAGTACTTCAACGAGCCCGAAGCCTGGACGCTCAAGCACTACCGTGCGCGAGGCGGTTACTACGGCTACGCCACTGCCAAGAAAGCTATCACTGAGTTTGAACCGAAGGCGCTGGTCGACGAAGTCAAGAAGTCCAACCTTCGCGGCCGTGGCGGTGCGGGCTTTCCTGCGGGCCTGAAGTGGTCGTTCCTGCCTGAGAACGGCAAGCCACGGTATCTGGCGGTTAACGCTGACGAGTCCGAACCGGGCACGTTCAAAGACCGCGAGATCATGGCGAAAGACCCGCACAACCTGATCGAAAGCATTATCTGCAGTTGCTGGGCGATCCAGAGTAACCACGCATACGTATTCATTCGCGGGGAATTCACCCGCGAAGCAAACCGATTGCAGGCCGCCATCGACGAATGCTACGCCGAAGGCATTCTGGGCGACGACGTATTGAAACTCGGAAAGAACTTCAAGCTTGATGTCACCGTGATCACCGGTGCCGGCGCGTATATCTGTGGCGAGGAAACTGGGCTGCTTTCCGCGGCTGAAGGTCGTCGCGCATACCCGAAGATCAAACCGCCGTTCCCTGCCGTAGAGGGCTACTTTCGCTATCCGACGATCATCAACAACGTCGAGACGATTCAGAACGTCATGCACATCATCGCCAACGGCGCCGACTGGTTCAAATCGATCGGCCCTGAGTCCGGCCCTGGTCCAAAGCTGTTCTGCGTCAGCGGGCACGTGAACAAGCCTGGCCTGTACGAAGTCGCCCTTGGCACAACACTGCGCGAAATCATCGATATGGCCGGCGGGCCTATCGGGACCATCAAGGGTGTGATCCCCGGCGGTAGCAGCATGCCGATCATGACGCCGGACCAGCTCGATACTCCGGCCGACTTCGACAGCATCCGCGCGGCGGGCTCGTTCCTTGGGTCAGCTGGCATGATTGTGTTCAACGACGAAACGTGCATTGTAAACGCGCTGCTGAACCTCGCGCGCTTTTACCATCACGAATCCTGCGGGCAGTGCACCCCGTGCCGCGAAGGACTCGGCTGGCTTGAGAAGCTATGCCACCGCATCGAGTTCGGCCATGGCAAGGACGGCGACGTAGATCTACTGAACGAAGTCTGCGTGATGATCAAGGGGCGCACGATCTGCTTCCTGGCGGACTCGCTGCTAATGCCGGTGCAAAGCTACATCGAGAAGTTCCGCGAGGAGTTCGAATACCACATCACCCATAAGAAGTGCCAGACAGACACCGAAGCCGGCAAGTTCAAGGCGATCGAAGATATGGCCGTCACTGCGTAAACGTTCCACACCAAGTCTGCAGGCCCGTCCTCACGAACGAGGTCGGGCCTGTTTTCGTAGTGTCGCACCCTCCACCGCACCAGTGGAATAAGCGAATCACATGGAGAGGAGCGAGAAAATGTCGCGGGGCTCGTATGGCGGTCGTGGATCCTATCGCCATTCTAGGTTCGAACTAACTGACTGCCTCAGCCGCTCCAGATGTGGACCAGCAGGTACGCGAATGGAGTAGCAACGCGGATCGTTGCCAAGTCCTTGTTCAAGCGTGTTTGGAAGCTGCCCACCGTGACAGCTTGCAGATATTAGGTCTCGTAACGAGTATATAGTTTGGGCTCATTCGGCGATTTTAATTCAATTCGTAAACATAAATCTGCATTATTGAGCCTGCCTTGCGACTGTTTTGCCTATAGTCACATTGGTTCCGCGAAAAGTTCGAACTTTCCGAGCGAATTGCACTGTTCCAATGCGACAACTTTTGGCTAACTATCCGGTTAGCGCATAAATAACCGGATCAGATATTAGATTTTCTGAGTGTATTTACGGCAGAACGCATAGTGGTTGCACAACAAGCCATTCGTGGGTGACCGCTAACTTTACCAATCAAGTCTGTATGACAACGCATTGCCAGTGGGAGGCAACCGCAAGATGAACAGCGCGATCTCTGACTCAGTTAGCACCAGGGTGCAACACCGCATCGCAACCAATCGCAGTCTCGACACTCTACTTGGCTGGTCGGCCGAAGTGGCCGATGAAGAAGCCGCGGCCGGGCGCAAAGTAATCTATGCTCCCTGCCACTCACTTCGAGGTGCCGTCAGTCTTCGAAACTGGCTGCTTTCTCACGCCCGTAGAACACTTGGTGAGTCCGCGCCCGTAGACGCCCCCACCCTGCTGAGCGGTGCCGCTGATACGCTCATTATTGCTGATCCGGGATCGGCCGACCCGGCAAGTCTTCATTGGCTGGCAGATCTACTTTCATGCGTTGACGTCGCCAGCGAAACAGTCGCCACGCCGCCGATGCCTCAATTGATCGTGCTCGTTCCCTCCGGAAGCGCCGATGAGCCTAAGGTCCAAGCGTTGCTGAGCCGTTTGAACTCTCTGGGCAGCCGGGAAGAGAGAGTATCAGGGCGACCCGGCGACCCGACACTTCCCGCGATTGAGGCTGAAGTCGGAGGGTTACGCGAAAAGTACGGTAACCTTCTTTCGGCACTCGCGCTGATGCCCTGCCCACTATCGATCGGCGATGTAGAGCAATTGGCAAAGGACACTCGCTCCGGAAGCGGAGCGCTGGCTGCACTCACGGGCGGTACTCTGTTCCGTGCGGTTGGCGACCAGGTCATGCCGATCAACGCGGAAGTCATCCGCGTTTTGCGCGAGAGGTTCAGCGACGATGAACTGCGCAGCGGTGCGGAGAAGCTCCTCGGACTGATCGAGAGAGACTTCGAAGACCTGCCCGATGCTCGCGTAGAGGCACTTCTGTATGCCGGCGACCCGCGTCGCGCAGTGAAGCTCGCGCGCACGCTGTTTGACCAGCATGTCGAGGACGAGCACTACGAAGAAGCCTTGCGCATCCAACGCGTTGCAATGCAACTCGGCATCACTCTCGAAACCGGCAAGCACGCCGAACAGGTTGACCGTGCCCGCCTCGCCGCCATGTGCGCGGCGACGGGGCAACACAAAGAAGCGCAGGCGCTGGTTGACGAGCTCAGTCGCAACCGCGACCTGTTCGGCACACCCGCGTTCATTGAATGGCTTGCGCTTGCAGCACGCCGCCTTGCCATGGATACAGGCTTTGAACCACGGTCGGCCGACAGTCTCATGCGTCGCTCCATCCGACTCGCTGGCAAGAACACAGACCAGTGGGTCCGCCTGCGTCTCCTTCGCGTCGAACTGCTTCGCAGCAAGGCCTTCAACCTTGAGGAGCGCGCCGACTGGCTATTGAGCCACGTCAGCCAGAAGATTCTGGACAAGGTCAGCCAGAAGACTCTGGCCGCGTATCTGGACGAGATTGCCACACGCCTGTTTGTGAAGGGCGACTACAAGGGTGCATTCAAACGCCTGCGCCGACTGGGCGCACTTCCGACGACCGACGAGCGCCTTGGGCGTGGCATGCTTTTGATGGCACGCTGCCGCCTACACTTCAAGGATCACGAGGCCGCACACCGGTATGGCTCAAGCGCCATGCACTACGGGCTGCGCTCTGCACAGTTGGAGACGGTTACGCAAGCGACCGAGTTCCTTCGGAACCTGGAGAAGGACCGCCCACGTCGCCTTCCGCGTTTGACGCCACCCGCCCGCGGGCGCGGAGCGCGTTCTCGCCTACCGGCCGCAGCGGACATTCCGACACCCCAGTCGGCTGAGGCGAAGCAACTGTTCGAGATTCTGGAGACCCGCTTCAACGTGATTCAATGGGTTCGCCGCAGAGGCTCCATCACTGAAAGCTACGGTGAAGATACGGGCGCCGTAACGGACAGCATGAACGTTTATCACGAAGGCGCCGACGGCCACGTAACAAGAGCAGCCAGCAGTGGCGATCTTGAAGAAGTCCGCGGCATAACCGTTTTGCGCAAAGACGGCAGTGACCTGCTCGTCTACAACGCACCTGCGGATGGCGATGCACGTGAAGACGCCATGGTCAAGTTCCTGCTTACGGATCGCGGAAGCAGTGAATCCACCGACAAACCCGGCGCTGCACCCGCGCGGAAGGCCGTCGTCGACGAGTACATGCGTCGCGCACTGGACCAAGGCATCAAACGCGGGCTGCACTCAACCATGGAAAATCTGTTCAACAAAGACGTGCTGATCTTCTTCGAGGAGCAGGGCTTCTCGAAGGAAGAAATGGCTGAGAAGCTGAATGTCAGCCGTGCAACGTTGTACCGCATGTATGCGAGAGCCGGGCTGAACTAGCCCAAAGGCATCAAGCGGGGTCGGGACAATCGATTGTCCCGACCCCGTTCAATTTGACGGTCAGTTGCAACGTTGCGCGGCGTACAGGCCGGTACTGGCACCGGTTCACCACGTTGCTATTCTTCGCGCCGCACGGGCCCGAAGCAATCTAAGGACACTGCCATGGCGAATCTGATTCGTATTCCAACCCCATTGCGCAACCTCACGGGGAACGCGCCGGAAGTTACCGTTAACGCCACCACGGTGGGCGAGGCGCTGGCTTCGCTGGAGACTATGCACAGCGGCATCAAAGCGCGCATCTGCGACGAAGAAGGCAACGTGCGTCGTTTCGTCAACGTATTCGTGAACGATGAAGACATTCGCTTCCTCGACAATCTCAACACCCCGCTCAAGGACGGCGACTCGCTGTCGATCGTACCGGCCATTGCCGGCGGCCGATAACGGAGCTTGCCGTGCCTGAGGAACCCAAGATTCGCACCATCAAGCTAGGACTCCTGGGCTGCGGCGTGGTTGGCGGCGGGTTGGTGAAACTGATCGAAAAGCACCGGGCCGACTTCCGCGCCAACGGCTTTGACCTTCAACTCACGCACCTGGCCGTTCGCGACACCGCCAAGGACCGAGGTGTCGACCTGTCCGGTGTGGAGGTCACGACGGACCCGATAGCCGTCGCTAACGACCCCGCCATCGACATGCTCGTTGAGGTCATGGGCGGCAACGCCGTGGCAGTTGAGGCTGGCTGCGCTGCACTAGCTCGCGGCATCCCATTGGTCAGTGCAAACAAGTCTGCGTTGGCGCGCAGCATGGGTCGCTACGCCGAAGCTGCCAAACAGGGGAATACGGGCATCTGTTTCGAATCCGCTGCGGCTGCTCACATTCCGATTATCGAAGTACTCGACCGCAGTCTGGCCTGCGAAGAGTTGACGCTTATCAAGGGCGTCATCAACGGCAGCACAAACTACATCCTGACTTTCATGGAACGCGCAGGCTGTGAGTACGAAGACGCGCTGAAAGACGCCGCGGATAAAGGATTCACCGAAGCGGACCCGAGCCTCGACGTCGAAGGTATCGACGCCGCCGAGAAGCTTACGTTGTTGGCCTTCAAAGCATTCGGTGCCTACGTGCCGCCATCACAGGTTCACACGGAAGGCGTCACACAGATTGGCCAGGTCGATATTCGCCTCGCACTGGAGCTGAACCACCGCATCAAACTCGTGGCCGCAGCACGGCGTGGCGAAGACGGGCTTACATTACGGGTTCACCCGGCACTGGTTCACCGTGGCGAACTGCTTGCGGACGTCGATTCGGAGTTCAACGCCATCATTCTGGAAGGCCCCGGTTTCAAGGAACTAACCTTTCTGGGTAAAGGCGCGGGTGAGTTTCCTACCGCCAGCGCCGTGCTGAACGACATCGTCAAGATGGTGCGCCAGCCGGGGACAAGTACATTGCCGGGATTTGTGCGGGCTGCGCAGGACAACTCGCTGGCTGATACATCGTCGTTGAAGCTATGCTACTTCGTGCGATTGCAAATTGAGCCTGAGAATGCCAACGATGTATTGACCGCCTTGGCCAAGCTGGACTTGCAGGTTTTGTCGCACGCCCAGATTGAGTACGAGGGGCGGAATTATCTCGGAGTGATTACGGACGTCCTTGAAGAAAGCCGTATGATGGCCGCCCTAAAGGACATCGGAAACATTCAGGGTTTAGGGCAGGCGCCGAAATTTCTGCGCCTCGACAAGGACAACTATCGTGACATCGTCGAGCGTGAACAAAGTACGTATTTCGGCTCCAGCCTCGAGCGCTAACCTTGGCCCCGGCTTTGATACGCTTGCGTTGGCCCTGAACATCAGGCTAACAGCTACCGCTGAGTGGACATCCGACACAGTAAAGTTGCACGACTTCGACAGCCCTCTCGATTGGTGGCATCAGGCCGTACAACCAAACACCGAGTACACCGGCACGCTGAAGCAATTTGCCGACATGCACCCGAGTGAGCCGAACCTGCTCGCAACATCCTTCGTAAAGTCCATTTTACGTGGCGGCCCCGAGTATCATCTGCCAGCGAAGCTGACATGCACTATCCATTCCGACGTACCAGTGGCCCAAGGCTTGGGTAGCAGCGCGTCCGCGACCGTTGCCGGCGCAGCCATTGCAGAGTTGTGGCGACGCGGCAAGGCCGACAAGAACGATGTGTTTGAAGACGCGGTCGAGATCGAAGGGCACCCGGACAATGCTGCGGCAGCTACCTACGGCGGATTGCAGGCTGTTCTGCACATGGGTGGTGAAAACCGGGCAGCACCACTCAAATTCAACGATGCGCTGAAAGTTGCAGTTGTTGTGCCACAGGAAACTCTCAAGGAAAGCACCGGGGCGACGCGTAGTTGGCTGCCGGAGCAACTTAAACGCACCGAAGCGGTGAGCAACCAGCGCGCCCTGCTGACGTTGCTGTATGGATTAAAGACCGGCGACAAGGAAGCAATCGCTGCCGGGTTCGATGACCGACTGCACGTCCCCCACCGCAAGGCAATGATCGCCGGCTTCGACGACATCGTAGAAAGCGCAATCGAAGCCGGCGCGTTCGGCGTCACCATCAGCGGTGCCGGCGGCGCAATGATTGCGCTTGGCACCGAGAACATGGCTCAGGTTGCTCACGCCATGAAAGAGGCCTACGAGCGCCATCAGATGGAAGCGACTGCGCTGACACCTGAAGTCGATCGAGTGGGCCTGGAAGTTGAGGTGCTGTCCTAGTATTGGCTGAAAACTAGTCTGGGGCGGCGGAGAACCGCCGCCCCACCTGTTTCTCCTATGACTTCAAGGCAGCAAGATCCGCACCGTGATTGATGTGAAAAGCACTGTCATCAATCACAAGTGCCGGCACAGACTTGACCCCAGCGCGTTCCGCTTCGCCGATTCGAGCCTTGCTCTCGCCCAGATGCACGATCTCCACATCGTAGCGAGACGTGTCCAGTGCAGCGGCGACCTGCTGTTCGGCCGCGACACAAACCGGGCAACCTGCGTGGTAAAACACTGCTTTGCTTTTCATAACGTTCTCCTGTTGGTCTCTCGTAACCCCCGACAGGAAAGTAGAATGCCCACGAAGGCTTGAAAGTACGCACCTGCGGGTGGGGTATGCACTTTTTGGTGTGAATTGCGATGAACAGCGGCAAAGAAACTTCTGTGCATTCCATGGTCGAAAGCATCGTCGGCTGCAAATGGTCACTGCACGTGCTGGCACAAATCCGCAACGGCGTCAGTCGTCCCGGCGCACTTGTACGCAGCGCCGACGGGCTGACGCAGAAAGTTCTGACCGAGCGTCTGAACAAGATGCTGCGCTTCGGCATTCTTGAAAAGGAAAGCTTCCCTGAAGTGCCGCCGCGCGTTGAGTACACGTTCACCCACTTTGGCAAGAAGTTCCTCAGGCTGCTGGATGAAATCGAGCAGTTGCAAAGCGACTTGGACGACTAGAGCATCGGCACAAAGCTGACTGCACCAAGTTCTTCGCGGTGCAGACTTCCGTCGGCACGCCGCGTGATGCGAACCATCTGCTGCGCCCCAGCACCTCCAACCGGCATCACAATGCGTCCGCCCGGACCCAACTGGTTCAACAACTCAGGGGGGACAATCGGCGGTGCGGCCGTGACGATGATGCACGGATATGGCGCATGAGCGGGCCAACCCTCGAACCCATCCCCGACCGCGAGACTGACGTTGGTGATCCCGGCGCGATTCAGATTCAGCGCTGCCTGACTTGATAAGTCGTCGATGCGCTCAATGCTGTAGACATGCCGCGTAAGTTGCGCCAGCACTGCGGTCTGGTAGCCGCAGCCAGTACCGATCTCCAGTACGTGCTGTGAAGGTGTGGGCGCAAGCAACTCCGTCATCCAGGCAACGATGTACGGCTGGCTGATAGTCTGACCCAACCCGATTGGCAACGGGCGATCATCATAAGCGTAAGGCTGACTGGCGAGATTGACAAACTCATGCCGCCGAACGTCCCGCATGGCTTGCAGTACCCGCGGGTCCTTGATGCCCCGGGCCACTATCTGGCGGGCGACCATGTTTTCTCGCAACTCCTCAAAATCAGGCAAGCTAATCGTCAAGAACGTTCTCTATGTTCTTTGCCATGCTCTCGGCAACTTCGGCGGCGCGAAAACCGTGTTGCGTGCGTGCAAACGTACGTAGCGAGTTCACGAACGTCAGCGGGTCACTGCCACCTTCTTTGGCAATCAACTTGTCCAGCAACTCAAACGACTTGAGCTCTTTCTTAGCCGCTTTGTCCTTCTTGAGTTCTTTGATTCGGTCGTAAGCTTCATCACCCAGCGCGTTGCCCTTGAACTCTTCCTTGATCAACTCAAGCGTCGTCATCGCAAGGTCGTAGCGCTTGTCTTCAATCCATGCGTCGATGCGCTTATTGCGCTCTATGGCGATGGCCTTGGCGCGCTCGATTACCAACTCGGCGTCGGCCTTCCCGTCCTCGGACAACTCGCCAGCCAGCAGCTTTTCTGCTTCGTTGATGGCTTTGCCGAAGTCACGTTCGCCGAGGTAGCCAGCAGCCTTCTCAACATCCTCCGCGACGCTGTGCTTCCCGAGGTTCGGGTACACGACCTTCGCCAACTCGGCATCCATGGCCGCTTTCCAGCCGTCATCCTTGCCGTAGTAGGCTACCTTGCCGTCAATGCCAACTACCGTCGTGCGAAAATTCTTGCCGGCCTTGTAGCCAAAGAATTCGTTCTTGTCGTCGTAGAAGCCGCCCATGGCAACAGGCATGGTGTACTTGTTGTTTCGGCAGTACGCCTCGACTTGCGGCCACTTCTCGAAATCAAGGCGATGAATAGTGAAGACTTTCAGTCCGCGCCCGCCCCATTTATCCCAGTACTGCTGAATCGCAGTAAGCCCGTTTGCAGTGCCGTCGCGGATGTGCCATTCGTAGATCAGGATGACGTCGCCCTTGCAATCATCGAGTTCCCGCGCGAACTCAGGCGGGTTGATCAGTGTGCCGCCAGCTTTGAATTTCGGGGCGTCCTGGCCCACCTCCAGCGCCTCGGCTTGCAGCCCTGCCGCCCATAACGCGAGCAACACTCCCAACATGAGCTTTACGGTCATGGTCCGTCCTCCTCGCAAGGCAGGTTAGGACTGGCGCCGGGCGGATGCACGAGGATTTAAAAGGCAAACGGCCCGGGGTCTCCCCCGGGCCGGAATCTGGCGTTGCTGCCCTTCTAGTTACTCAGATTCGAAGCAAGCCCGGCGGCCTCTTCAGCTGCGGCCGTACCCTCGTACTTCTTGATGAACTTCTCAAGGTTCGCACGCTTTGCGTCTTCGCTGTCAGTCTTTTCGTTGGCTTCGATCGTCTTGTCGAACGCATCCCAAGCCTTGAGTTCTTCCTTGACCTGCTTGTCTTTCTTCAATTCCTTGAGGTCGTCCTTCGCCTTGTCTGCCGCCTCGAGGCCTTTGAACTCCTTGCCTGCAAGGCGCTCAAGGGTGGCCACGGCTTCGTGGTAGCGACGTGACTGCTTCGCTGTTTCGACATCAGCGAACAGTTGCGCGACGAGCGCGTCCACCTTGTTGATGATGAAATCGGCGTCAGCAACGACAGCCTCGTCGTCGGCGTTGGATTCCTTCTCCTTCATCGCTTCTTCGCGTGCCTTGGCGTAGTCCTTTTGGCTGAAGGCAGTGGCAGCCTTCTCAAGCCCCGGGGCCACATCATTCTTGCCCAGCCCAAGGTACTTGATCTTTTCGATCTCGGTTTCAATGGCGGCGCCGTAGCCGGTGCTGCCTTCGAAAACGACGGTTCCGTCCACGCCGATCACGTAAGCGTACGGAATGCGACCGACGCCGGGGAAGCCGCCCATGTTGCCTTCAATGACCTGCGGGAAGGTCAGCCCCTTGCTGGTGTAGATCTTCTGGATCTCGGCCTCGCTATGGTTCTGACGCTCACACATAAAGATGTGCAGACCCTTACCTTCGAACTTGTTCCAGAGACCCTGAACTTCCGGCATGCTGCGCAGGCAAGGGCCGCAGTTCACGCCCCAAAGCTTGACCAGAATGACGTCACCCTTGCACTGCTCAAGGCTGGTCAGCCCGTCAGCAGGCGGGTTGATGAACTTCGTTGCGCTGAAAGCCGGCGCTGCCTGGCCGGTTAGAGTTCCTGCAAACATCACTGGCGCGAGCACGAAGCCTAGCGCCAGTATCAATAGAGCCTTTGTCTTCATTTCAAACTCCGTTTCTAATACACAGAAAGTGGTTTTTCTTGGCTACCGGAGCGTTAACAGAAACGACCCGGCATAAGCGCCGGGTCGTTGCATGGTTGTTTATCCCGATCGCTTCGATCAGCCCGAAAGAGCATCCGCCAGTGTCTTTGCTTCTTCAGCGGCGGCTGTTCCTTCGTACTTCTCGTAGAACTTGATCAGGTTCTTCTTCTTGTCCGCGTCGTCTCTGGCTTTCTCGTTCGCCTCGACGGTTTTCTCCAGTTGCTCCCAAGCCTTGATCTCGTCCTTCTGTTCCTTCTTGAGTTCCTTGGCTTCGTCCTTCGCTTGGTCCGCAACTTCCATTCCCTTGAAGCCCTTGCCGGAAAGTTCTTCCAGCGTGCGCAGAGCTTCGAGGTAGCGGCGCTTTGATTTCGCGTCGTCAATCTTGGCACGCAGTGACGCGATCTTCGCATCCACACGCTCAATGATGAACTCAGCGTCTGCCACGGCGGCGGCGTTGTCCGCCTCCTTTTCCTTCACCTTAACCGCGTCTTCGCGGGCGCCGGCAAAGTCACCTTCGGCGAACGCTGTTGCTGCCTTCACACATTCCGGCGCAACTTCAAGCTTGCCGAGCCCGGGATACTTGATGCGTTCAAGTTGCTCCAGGCAAACCGCGCCGTAACCGGAGCGACCCTGCCAGACAACCTTGCCATCAGGCCCGACCACAAAGGCGTAAGGCAACCCGTTCCCACCCTTGTAGCCATTGAAATCGCATGAGTTGCGAATGGCTATCGGGAAGGTCAGGCCCTTATCCGCGGCGTACTTCGTAAGTTCCTCTTGCCCGTGACCCTGGCTTTCTACGAGGAAAATATGAAGACCCCGATCCTTATTCTTTTGCCAAAGAGCTTCTACTGAAGGCAACGCCTTCACACAGGGTCCTCAGTTCGTACCCCAATACTTGATTAGCACGACCTCACCGGCGCATTGCGCCAGCGTGGTTTCGTCCGGCTGGTTCACGCATACGGTGGCCTTGAACTCCGGCGCGTCCTGTCCGACCATGC
>JAGQRE010000011.1 GCA_020425695.1 Planctomycetota bacterium | reverse complement strand
ATTCAGTGCCGACTTGCAAGCCGCGGGCTACGGCGCGACGGAAGCCAACATTCTTGCCGCAACCGCAGAAGACTCGGGCATCAACTTTGGTGGTGTCGGCTCAAGCATTCTGCTCGACTTCCTGATCAACACTCGCAACGGTACCGGGCAGAGTCTTGAAAGTGGTGCCAATCCGCTAGAAGGCAACGGTTCGGGTTTCATCATCCGCGGTCTTGCTTTCTATGAAATCGGGCTCAGCTACGGGCTGCCGCTGCCGGTACCCGTGATCGGCGACTGGCTAAGCGTTGGCGGCACACTTCGTTTCATCCAGGCCTACACTTTCAGCCACCTGCTGCGCGTCGAAGACATGAACGAGGACGGCATCAAGGACATGCTCACCAGTCTCGGTCGCCAGACTCAGGATGCCTATAAGCTGAATGGTGAGTCGCGCTTCAATGTCGGTGTGGACCTCGGCATTGTCTTTACGCCACAGATTCCGCTGCTCGATACGCTGGCGATCAGCCTGACCGGGCGCAACCTGAACGGCCCCGAATTCCGCTGGGACCCGGCCACCAACGTAGAGCCCCGCCTGATTCGTTTTGACCCGCAGTTCGTCGCAGGCGCGAGCTATACCTTCTTTCACGGCGTCGGCTTGCCGCTGACGATTGCTGTCGAAGGCGAGCTCAACCGCATCAGCAGCGACATCCTGCCGAACTATCACAGCCAGTTCGTGCGCGGTGCGGTTACGTTTGAGCCGCAGTTCGGCGGGTTCGGATTCGGGGTACGCTTGGGCGCATTCAAGAACATTGCGGACTCTGAGCAGGCCGTGACTCTGACAACCGGCCTCGGTTTGCGCCTGTGGTTCTTTCATCTCGATGTCGCCGGGCAGCTAGGCTTGACGACGCAGGATTTCGGCACCACGGCAGATCCGGCTGCCATCCCGCAGCGCTTTGGCTTTAGTGTTCAGATGGGCATCGACATCAGTTTCTAGAGGTCATATGCGCTACTTAGTTATGGCCACGATGTTCGCGATGATGCTTCTGACGGGGTGTAGTTCAGGCCCCGACAGCATGATTGGTGAAAGCAAGCAGGACGTCCTGGCCGATGTCGATGTCGCGGACATAACGACGGACCGGATGCTCGTGTTCGGGGCGGACAGCCTCGACATGTACGCGAACTTCGGCGAATTCCTGAACGATAAGGTCGCCCTCGGCGGCGAACTGACACCGGCGCTTGAGGACGTCGACGCCGACCTGAAGGGGCGTGCCGAAGTCGCCTTCACAACAGTCATGGAGCGCACGGACGAAGTCCGTGCCGGTCGCGAAAGCAGCACAGCGACGATCTGGTACTTCTGGGACGAAGACGACCGACTTGTCGCCACGTTACGTGAGCCCTGGAGCAGATAGTCGGCTGAACAAAAAAACGGGACAGGTACCAGGGTACCGGTCCCGTTCTGCGTTTGATTTTGTGGTATCAGCCCGCAAGCTTGGTGAGCTTGTCGCGCAGGGCGGCTTCAGCCAGTAGCCCAACGTGCTGATCGACGACTTCGCCGTTCTTGAAGAACACGAGAGTCGGGACGCCCATCACGCCGAAGGCACCGGCCACGTCGGGGTTCTTGTCGATGTCGCACTTGCCGACGCTGACCTTGCCCGAGAACTCGGTTGCAAGCTTGTCGACGATCGGGCCGAGTACCTGGCACGGTCCGCACCAGGTAGCGGTAAAGTCGACCATCGAGACGCCGCTTTTGAATTCTTCAAGGTTCGCGCCGCTGACTTCTTTGGTATCGGGACCTGCCATGATCTATCTCCGTAGGCGCCCAGAGGGCTTAGTTTCCGGCGCATCTGCTGCGCGTATCTGTGTCACTAACATTCCAAGACCGGGCATTATTCCGCAAGCGGTGGGTCGGGGCAAGGGGGGCCCGAGCGCCTAGCCTGCGCAGTTCAGCATGTTGTCCAACGCCAGCTTGGCGTAGTGCTTCTCGCCGGCGTCGGGCTTGACGGGCTCCCATGTATCGAGATTTTCGAGGCAGTCACGCAGGTCGCCGGTGCTGATCTTGAACATGTTGGGGCACAGCGAACGCACCAGCGGGATCACCAGCTTGTCCGGGTTCTCGACCGACAGACGGTGAATCATGTTTACCTCGGTGCCGATCGCGACCTTGTCGCCGGGCTGCATCTTCTGGACATAGTCCTGGATGAAGCCGGTGCTGCCGCTGTAGTCGGCCGCTGCCACCGTTTCTTCTGTGCATTCCGGGTGGACGATGACTTTGATGCCATCATGCTCAGCGCGGGCTTTTTCGATCATTTCAACGCTGAAGCGCGTGTGGACGTGGCAATAGCCTTTCCAAAGTATGACTTTTGCGCGCTGGATTTGCGCAGCTGATAGCCCACCGTAGGCCTGCTTCGGGTCCCAAAGTACGATGTCTTTGCCCTTGAAACCGTACTTGTTAGCGGTGTTGCGCCCGAGGTGCTCATCGGGGAAGAAGAAGATTTTCTCGCCGCGATCAAAGCACCAGTCGAACACTTTGCCCGCGTTGCTGCTGGTGCAGACGATGCCCCCGTGCTCGCCGCAGAAAGCCTTCAGATCAAGATCGCTGTTCATGTACACGACAGGAACGACCTTCGCCGTTGGGGTGACTTCGCCCAGTTCCTTCCAACTGGTGCGCACCTGCGGGAGGTTTGCCATGTCGGCCATGGGGCAGCCTGCATTGCGGTCCGGGTGATAAACCAACTGGTCGTCGCGGCAAAGCACGGCCGCGCTGGTGACCATAAAGCGCACGCCGCAGAACACGATGTCGCGCGCTTTCTCGGTGTGTGCAGCCGCCTTGCAAAGGTGGTAGCTGTCGCCCACAACGTCGCCACACTGGTGCACGCCCAGGCGCTGGTAGTGGTGCGCCAGAATGATCAATGAGTCGCCGCGCTCAGCCTTGATCTCCTGAATACGCGCAATGTTTTCAGCTTCGTTTTCCTCAACCCGAATCGGGGAGGGCATGACTGTGCCAGCCATTGTCTCGTCTCGTTTCTTGCCCGAAGTCCAAACGCCAGCCCGGTGTTGGATCATCCGTATTAGAGCATGCCTGGGCGAAATGTAGTAGTTGCGGCGTGCAGGCGTCGAGTCCTTGGAATAGAGGGGTTTCGGTGCCGGTTAAGAGCGTGCGATGGTGAACTTCGTATTCATGGCAATCGGGTTTCTGGTCACGGCGCTCAACGTGTTGACGTTCCTTGCGTTGCGACGGCGCCTAATTCATGTGTCTCCTGAACGCGGGAACTTGATCAGCATTGCCGTCGGGCTGGTCATGCTGGTTCTGCTTCACCCTGCGCTGTTCATGTTGTTCGGCGGCATCTCGGGGCTTATGTCGTTCCGGCAACAGGTGCCGCAGTGGGGACAGATTATCGCCATGTCGTTCCAGTTGGCGACGTGGATCTATGGCGCCTTCTTGCTGATCAAAGGCACGCCCGGGGCTTTGATAGATGCCGCCCGAAAGCTTCACCGGGCGTTCGGCGGCAAGACCGAAGCGTCGGGCGAACAACCCGAACAGATTAATCTTGAACGCCGTCGCGTGCTTGCCAAGGCCGGTCTCGTTGTGCCGATGGCGATCATCGCCACAACCGCCGGCGGGGCGGTTGCCGCACGTCAGACTCCGGTTGTCACTCGCCTGCGCATGCGCGTGCCGCGCGACATGACTGCGCTTCACGGGGTCACGCTGGCGCAAGTCAGCGATGTGCACGTCGGCAGTTACATGGACGCGGAACGGCTGGACGAAATTCGCGATGCCATGAATGCCGTCGGGGCAGACTATCACGTCGTCACGGGTGACCTGCTCGACAACCACATCGACCAGCTTGAAGAATCACAGCGCTTCTTGCGAGGACTTCGGCCCCGGCGAGGCCAGGTGTTCATGTGCATGGGGAACCACGAGTACATCCCGGCCCGTGACGGCGAGATCAAGCCGATCGTGGAAGGGCTGCGTGAGTCGGGCATCCAGTTGTTGATTGACGAAGCGCAGAAGATCAACATTGATGGAGCACACCTGTGGATGGGCGGCATCGACTACCCGCATTCGCCCAGTATCAACACGCTGCATTCGCGTACACCGCTTGAGAGTCTTGACGTGACACTCGGCCAGATGAACGACGATGGCGCTCCGCGTATCGTGCTGGCACATCATCCGAAGTCATTCGAAGTCGGGCGCGATCTGCCGCTCGATCTGATGCTAAGCGGGCACACCCATGGCGGGCAACTCGTGCTGGGGCGAATCGGCGACTACAACCTCAGCCCAGTGTTGCCCTTTGAGTACTACCATAAAGGTCTGTACCAGCACGAAGGGCGCAAACTATACGTCAACAGCGGTGCGGGGGGCTGGATGCCGGTCCGTATCAACTGCCCGCCTGAGATCACCCTGATCGAACTCGTCGCCTAAGAGATCGCCATTAATCCGATTCCTACGCGGATTTACTGACACACCGACATGTCCTTAACATGCGCGCGATAAGTTCCTCGTGACAGCCGGGAGCAGGCTGAAAACACGAGATCGGACTGACGCGAAGGTGCTGACCAATCCCGACTACCCGAAACCGCTCGCCCGAGACGATGGTCTCGGCGGTCGCGAACCGACCCTTCTTGACCCCAGCGCGTGCCTTTTGGTGCGCGCTTTTTGCATGTCAGGCTTTCCATGTCACAGGAGCAACCATGACGCATCGCTGGCGCGAGATGACTCACCTTATGAACAGACCAAAAGTGAAGCTGATGGACGAACTGCTGTTGTTGCACTCGCCCGGCTCGACTCTGTTTTTACTGGTTCGTCCGCTGCCACCTGTGAACGCCCGCGGGGGTGTCTGATGCGTTGCTCAAGCGAACCTACATGTCGCCGCCCAGCCAGCCTCAAGACCAGCGCACGCTTGCGTCGTACGCGTTGGCGTGACCCCAAGTTCCTGCGCCGGAGGGCAGCGTGAGCGCACCTGAGTGGATTCAACAGGCCGAGGGTTGGTGCGCATCCGTCGAGAATTCGTCCGGCGGGGTCATGTTCATCGGCGCACTTGTGACGCTTGGGAACTTGCTTGTGTTTCGCGCGCTTTTACGGCGGCTACACGGCATTGGCGCCGGGCGCGTCGTACCCTGCGCGCTTGCCCTGGTGTTCTGGGTGCTGGTGTCGCCGATGATCGTGATGGGGTGCGGCGGGCTCGCAGGAGCCCACTGGATTCACTCGACATTGCCGGCCTGGCTTTCCGTCAGTGGCATGGCGTTCCAGTTCGCGGTCTGGGTGTACGGGGGTGTTTTGCTGCTGGCATGGCTGCCGGGAAGACTCGGGGCTGCCGTCGCCAAACTGCGCAGGGCAATGAACCCCGAGCGACCGGCGCTGCCCATGGAAGCAAAACTCGCCGACGCTGAACGCAGGCAGTTGCTCAAGAAGGCAGCTTTCAGCATTCCGGCGATCATTGTGACGACGGCTGCCGCCGGCGGCATTGAAAGCCAGCGTCCGCCCGTCGTACGGCGAATTCAGCAGCGCGTGCGCGGCGACTATTCCCATTTGCGGGGCTTCAAGATTGCCCAGTTCAGCGACGTTCACATCGGCAGCTACCTGGAACGCGACCGCCTCAACGAGATCACGACGGCCATCAACTCGCTGCGCCCGGATATGGTCGTCTGCACGGGTGACTTGATCGACAACCAACTGGAACAACTGGAGTTTGCCCAACGAGTGCTGCGCAACCTGCGCTCGCCCAAGGGTACGTACATGTGCATGGGCAATCACGAATACATTGCCGCGCAGGGGCACGAACGCACCGTCATCGAGGCATACGAAGAGTGCGGGGCGTCGACCCTCGTTGACGCGGCCCATCGCATTGATGTTGGTGGCTCGCACTTCTGGCTGGGCGGTACAGACTTTCCGGGCGTGGCCGGCGGGGCACTCGGTGACCGCCCGACAACAGCGCAAAGCATGGACCGTGTGCTGGGTGACATGGACGACGACGGCGCGCCCCGCATCGTGTTGTCGCACCACCCGAAGACGTTCTTTGAAGGGCGTGAGCGAAACATCGACCTGATGCTCAGTGGGCACACCCATGGCGGGCAGATCAGCCTCGGGCGCATCGGTGATGCCGAGTTGACACCAAATCTGCCCTTCGAGTTCTACCACAAGGGGCTCTACCAGCACGCAGGGCGCAACCTGTACGTCAACAGTGGCATCGGAAGCTGGCTGCCTGTGCGCCTGAACTGCCCGCCGGAAATCACGTTGATCGAACTCGCGTAGAACCGCCCGCACGCCTTATACTGTGGTCATGCGGATCGCCCTGGTTTTGCTTGCCGTCAACGCGCTCGTGTTCTGGGCGCTTTGGGTGCGTGTTTCCGCGGCTTCTCCTGGACACCGCAAACGGGCGCGGATCATACTTGCCGTCGCCTACTGGCTGCCTCTACTTCCGACTTTGCTGATGCCGTTCAAGGCCGACGCGCTGCGTGTGTTTCGCTCGGATGCACCGCTGTGGCTGTCGGTGCCGAGCATGGCGTTTCAGTTTGCTGTGCTGTGTTACGGAATATGGCTAGTTTTGTTCAGTTTCCCCTTGTTCACCGCCCTGAAAGTTCGCAGGCGACTTGGCAAAGACGAAGTCGATGAAACCCGCCGCGATCTGCTAAAGCGCGCAGCACTGGCGCCACCGGCTGCGATCATCGTCGCTTCGGGCATCGGCGCGGTGGGGGCTATGGCTGACCCGGTCATACGCAAAGTCATGCTGAAGACACCGCCCGATATGACCAACCTGCATGGGTTGCGGATTGCCCAGTTCAGCGACGTCCACATCGGGCGCTTCGTGAAGACAGATCACCTGCGCGAACTGGTTGCCATGGTGAACGCGCAGGACGCGGACATCGTGGTTTGCACCGGCGACCTGCTCGACCATGCGATGGAGCAGTTGGAAGACGCGCAAATGATGCTGCGCGGCGTGAAGCACCGACACGGGGTCTTCATGTGCCTTGGTAATCATGAGTACTACGCGGCCGGGCAGAAACTGGACCAGTTGATCGCGGGAGTTGAAGCAACCGGTGCGGTGATGCTGCGCGATGACAGCCGGAAGGTCAGTGTCGGCGGTGATCACTTCTGGATGCTCGGCGTGGACTACCCGGGACGTCGCCAGCCGAAGGACAGTTTTGATCATGCGCTGAAGGAAGTCGCCGACGATGGGGCACCGCGCATTGTATTGGCGCACAACCCCAGCAGCTTCTACGAGGGTCGCGAGCGGCAGATCGATCTACAACTGAGCGGGCATACGCACGGCGGGCAGGTCACGCTGGGGCGAATCGGGCAGGTTGAATTCTCACCGGTGCTTCCTTTCGAGTTCTACCACGCCGGCGAGTACGAACACGAAGGGCGCAAGCTGTACGTGAACAGCGGCACCGGCCAATGGATGCCCGTGCGTCTGAACTGCCCACCCGAGATCACTTTGATTGAGATGGTGTAGCTTGGTGGTTGGAGAGGGGGTCAGACCCTGTCTTCGCACGAGTGACTTTCAGACAGCCGTCTACGTCAGCAGCGAAAACAGGGTCTGACCCCTTTGGCGCTGGCGTACCGGTTACTCCCAAAGCACATTGCGCGCATGACCTATCCATGGACAGGCAAATCACTCGACTGTGTGGCGTTCGATATGGACGGCACGCTGCTGAACAGCGGAGACTTCGGTGCGCGTGCAATCCAGTTGGCGTTTGAGGGCATGATCAACTCCGGCGACCTGCCGGGTATGGACGCCCCGCCGAGTGAAGAGGCGATCCGTGCGCAGATCGGCAAGCCGCCCTACATCTTCTATGCCGAGTTGCTGCCTGAGCCTTTAAAACACAAGGCCATGGACCTGCACCGCGAGGCCAGCGCGAACGAGAAGACCTTCCTGAAGGACGGCAGTGGCAAACTGTTCGAAGGCGTGCGTGAAGTGCTTGTAGGGCTGAAGCAACGAGGTCTGAAACTGCTGCTGGTCAGCAACTGCAGCCAGGACTATCTCGACGCCGTCGTGGAGACGTTCGCACTGGACGAACTGCTTGATTTTCGCGCCGCCGCCGGGCGCAGCCGGGAAGTAAGCAAACCCGGCGAGTTGCAGCGCGGGCTGGATGAAACAGGCGCGAAGACCGGTATCATGGTAGGCGATCGCATCCACGACAACGAAGCCGCCAACGCCTGCGGGCTATGGTTCATCGGCTGCACTTACGGCTACGGCCCTCACACCGAGTTGGCCAACGCCGATGTATTGATCGACGACATCAGGGAACTGTCCAGCCTGATAACCCAGCCTGCCAAGGCCGGGGATGAACAGGTATAGGGAAGTCAGCGTCGCCGGAGCACATCCCCGGGCGTTGCCGCCCGGGCTACTCACCCATCACTTTGATGATGACGCGTTTCCGGCGCTGGCCGTCGAATTCGGCGTAGTAGACCTGCTGCCAGGTACCTAAATCGAGCCGGCCATCAGTGATGGGCACGATTACTTGGTGATGCACCAGTATGCTCTTCAGGTGGCTGTCGCCGTTGTCTTCGCCGGTGCGGTGGTGCTTGTACTCGTGGCGCACGGCGTTTACCGGGCCCTCTTCGCCCGTGTTCGGCCACTTGATCTGCGGGTATGAGCCGTAAGGCGTCAGGCTTTCGAGCCACTTGTCGATGTCGTCGAGTAATCCATCTTCAGCGTCGTTCACCCAGACGCCGGCCGTGATGTGCATAGCTGAAACCAGCGCCATACCCTCACGTACGCCGGACTGCCGGACGCTTTCTTCTACTTTGTCTGTAATGCGTATGTACTCGCGCTTGCTGCGCGTGTTGAAGTACAGGTATTCGGTATAGGTCTTCATATCCGTTCCTTAGCTTGACACTAGCCGTTTGCGCAAGTGTACTGAATAGGACCATTGAGGTCCGCTTTTCGTCGTACGCCATACAAACGCATAGGAAGCCTGTGATCTTCAGCAGAAAAACGGACTACGGATTGCGCGCCCTGATGTACCTGGCCGAGCGTCGCGCTCGCGGCCCGGTTACGCTATCCGAGATCGCTGAAAAGCTGATGATCCCCAAGGCGTTTCTCTCGAAAATCCTGCAGCAGCTTGCCAAAAAGGGTGTCGTTCGCAGCCTCAAGGGCCCCAGCGGCGGCTTTGTACTGGCCGTTGAGCCGAGCGAAGTGACCCTGCAGGAAATCCTGACGGAGATTGATGGGCCTACGCGTGTCTTCGAATGCTTTGCGACAGAGTCTGATTGCACGCTCTACGGCGACTGCCTGATGCGCGAAGTTTTCAGCGAGGTCGAAGACCAGATCGGGTCAGTACTTTCTCGCTATACGTTGGCTGACTTCCGCTACTCCGAAAAGCAGGCCGACTCCACCGCGAGCAAAGCCTGAGTTGCCTCAACCTGCGGTGACCAATACACCTGCGTTTGCCCCTTTGCGCCTACACTGTGGAAAAGGCATAGTCCTCGGCATATGGCCGGCCCATTTTCGGGTGCAGATTTGACCCGGCGGTGCCGATAAGCCGAAGGTATTGAGTCGCACCAGGAAGCCACATGACCACACGGATTACGGGGCGCTACAAGTCAGCCTCCCAGAGATACAACGCCTATGAAGCCGTAAACGGCCTGTTCGACAAGGCGGCTGACCGCCTCGACATGCCGATTGAGCTTCGCCAGATTCTGAAGACGCCGTTCCGTGAGATCGAAGTGGCCGTGCCCGTCCGCATGGACAGCGGCAAGATTCACGTATACGCAGGCTATCGCGTACAGCACAACGGCGCTCGCGGCCCATGGAAGGGCGGCATTCGCTATCACCCCGAAGTTGACAAAGACGAAGTACGCGCGCTGGCCAGTCTGATGTCGTGGAAGACCGCGCTGATTGACGTGCCCTTCGGCGGCGCCAAGGGCGGCGTTGCCTGCGACCCCCTAAACATGAGCATGACCGAGCTTGAGCGCCTGACGCGCAAGTTCACGGCACGTATCGCCATTGTTCTCGGCCCGCACCGCGACATCCCAGCGCCTGACATGGGCACTGACGGGCAGGTAATGGCGTGGTTGATGGACGAATACAGCTCGCGCCGCGGCTACAGCCCGGGCGTGGTTACTGGCAAGCCGGTCAGTCTCGGCGGCAGCCTCGGACGAATCACTGCGACGGCCTACGGCGTGGTTGCAGTGGCGGACGCCTTCTACAAATCGCGCGGTGACAAGATCGCCGGCAAGACGTGCGCTATTCAGGGTTTCGGCAACGTCGGCAGCTACAGCGCCCACTTCTGGCATGAGCGCGGCGGCGTCGTTGTCGCGGTCACCGATGTGAAGGGCGGCGTTTACAACGAGAAGGGGCTGGATGTTCCGGCCTTGTTCGAGTGGTTTAAGGAAAAGCGCACCGTTGCCGGCTTCCCCGGTGCGGACGTGATGAACAACCAGGATCTGCTGGCACTGCCGGTGGACTGCCTGATCCCGGCCGCGATTGGTGACGTGATCACGCCCGACAACTGTGCGCACATTAAAGCGCCGCTGATCGTTGAGGGCGCCAATCACCCGACGATGCCCGAGGCCGACGAAGAATTGCACGAGCGCGGTATCACCGTGATTCCGGACATTCTCGCAAACGCGGGCGGCGTGACGGTCAGTTACTTCGAGTGGTCGCAGAACCTGACGCAGTTCTACTGGGACGAAGATCGCGTGAACCAGGAACTCGACCGCAAGATGCGCAAGGCCTTCATGGACGTACACACGCTCGCCCGTCAGGAAAAGTGCAGCAAGCGCACGGCCGCGTTTATGCTGGCACTGAAGCGCGTAGGCGAAGCGGAGCAACAGCGCGGTAACTAAGATCGGCGCCACAAAACTAAAGCCCTCCGTGCAAACGGGGGGCTTTGCTTATGAAACTGTGTATTCGATCAGTGTAAGGATGCCTGTTCGATACCTGTGGCCCGTCGCGCGTGCACTTCGTGTTTGCTCCGACCATCCTTGAGTTTCACGACCCAAAGCCCCGGGTTTGCACCCGGGGCTTCAGTTTTGTTACAGCAGCTTTGTGACGCGGTCTTTCAGACCGCCGTTTTCGCCCAGCAGGACCGTCAGGTTTGACGTTGCCGCGATCTTCTCAAGTACCTCAAGCTCTCGCAGCTTCATCAGTACCGGCTGGTTCTCGAGAATCTTGGCCGTGTTTGCCTGCATGCGCATCGCGGCCGTCTCCTCGCGGCGGTTGATGAGCGAAGCCTCGGACGCCTTCTTCGCCTCCGTTACCTTGTTCATCAACTCCTTCATGTCGCCCGGCAGGATGACGTCGCGGATGCCCAGTGAGCGAACCTCAAGCCCGAACTCCGGCGCCTTGGTCTTCACGATGCCCTCAAGCTCGGCGGCGACTGCATCCTTGTCACTCAGCAAGGCATCCAGTTCGCGGGCGCCGATCACGCCGCGCAGGGCAAGCTGTGCCTCGCGATACAGGGCCTGCGTCGCATCCTCGGTGACGGTGACTGACTTCAGTGCATCCGTGACGCGGTAGGTCAGCAGCGCGTTCAGGCGCAACGTGACCTTGTCGTTGGTCATGATCTCCTGGCCGCTGATGTCCAGCGTGCGCTCACGTAACTCAACCAGCAGCAGCTTCAGCTTGCCCATGCCCGTCCAGAAGGCGTGGGTGCCCGGCTTCAGGACGCTCTGGAACTGGCCGTCAAGGAACCACAGCCCGACCTGGCCTGCTTCAACCGTGAACGGGTTCAGCACATACTGCGTTGCGCCGTTCTGCAGAATCGCTGCCTGGTCGCGATGGCTCAGCATCACGCCGGTTGCGTCAACGACCTCTACGCGTACGTCGTTCAGACCCTTCCACGTAATGTAGAGGCCCGGGCGCAGTGCCATGCGGAAACGGTTATCGACCCAAACCAGTGCGCGCTCGTGGTCGCGGACGTCAAGGACGCTCGCCTCTTCCTCAAGCGTATTGCCGCGCACGATGTGCGGCAGGTCGGCCGAAGCATAAACCGGGTCGCGCGTGTCAATGACATCGACGCGAACCTTGCGCAGCGCGACCCACAGCACGTGCAGCCCGGGCTTGAGGACGCGGTCGAACTTTCCGTCAATGAAGACGAAGGCACGCTCGTGGTCGTCAAGGCTTACAATGCGGACCGCGCCGTCGAGGTTTGCACGCTCGGCGAATGCCAGCGCGAGTACATCGAGGTTCTCGTGCTTGAAGTAGACGTCGCGCAGGTTGACGCGCGTGAACGCGAGCTTGCGCAGCGGGTCAAACAGCTTGTGCTTGCCCGGCGTCAGAACGCCGCGGAAATCGCCGTCGTGGAACATCAGCACACGCTCGTGCGCTGCAACCTTCAACTTGCGAAACAGGATCATCGTCACCCCCTCTCTATTGGGCGGATATTGACACGTCAACAGAACGGGCGTGAGTTGCAGGTCTGAACGCGAAGCGTAAGCGAGCGCTACTGAAGCCTGATGCAAATGCCTTCCGGGGGCAAGTTCACGGTCGGGCGCACGTCTGAAACGGAGCACTGCTTGAGACCAGCGGTAGTGGGGCGTTCGGCGCGGCGCTGTTTTCTCGCTGCGCGTTCCGCCTGTTTCGGTCGGTCGGTATCCGCGTGCTGCAGAGTCTCTTCTCGTGTTGTCCTTGACGGGTCAAGAACGGCCTTCGCGCTTCGTCACCCCCTTCGGGTTCTCAGGCGGCCTTGCGGCCAAATGCCGGTTCTAGAGACCGGTGTCCGTTATCAGCGGACGGGTTGGATGACGGGATTCGAACCCGTAACTACAGGGGTAAAGACCCTGTGCTCTACCGTTTGAGCTACATCAAATGGTGCGAGACTGATCTCTCCGCCGGTTCAGAGTCCGTACACGGAACGTGGCAACTGCACGCAGCCCACGCCGCCGGCCCGACGGGTCAATCAGCGCCCGGCACGCCGAAGCGTCCGGGCACGTCGCAAGGTTGGAACGAGACGTGGTTTCAACCGCCAAGACGCTACGGCGCCAAGCACTGCAAATTGCTCAGGCTTTTCTTTGCCTCTGCGCCTTGGCGGTTCAAGCGCTGTGGCACTTCTTGAGTTTCTTGCCGCTGCCGCACCAGCATGGGTCGTTAGGGCCAAGCTTGTGCTGGCGTTGCTGCTCGGACGGCGGCTGAATCTGCAAGCGATCGAGATGCTGCTGGTATTGCTGGCGACGCTCGGCCCAGTCTTTGGCCTCGATCAGCCCCTGTTTCAGTGCGGCGATTGCGGCTGGCTTGTCGCCCATGCCCTCAAAACAGCTTGCGCGGAAACTCTGGTCCAACGGCATGGTCTTGCTGAGTTCACGGATCATTTCGTGGTCAGCCAGAGCGCCTCTGAAATCGCCCAGCTTTGACTTGATCTGCGCCCGCAGGTTCCAGGCTTCCAGGTGTTGTGCGTCGGCCTGCAGGATCTTGTCAGCCCAACTCAGTGCCTTGGCAAAGTCGTTGTTTTCAAAGTGACCGACGCTGAGCCGGAACAGCAAGTCAGTATCCGTCGGCTTCTTCGCCTGTGCCTCTTGCAGCATTGTGAAGGCTTCGGCACTGCGACCCATTTCACTGAGCAAGTCGGCGGTGTCGATCACGGTCTGGCTGTCGTCCGGGCGCTCTGCCAGTTGCTCTTGCTGAAATGCGAGCGCTTCATCGAAACGGCGCAGGCGCGCGAGGGCGATGCAGTAAAGGCGGGCGATCTCTTTGCGGTAGTAGGTCGCGACGCCTGTGGCCCACGCGCGTTCGGCGTAGCGCTGGGCGTCTTCAAAGCTTCCCGCATACAGCATCAGCTGCCCAAGCGTGAAATTCGCCAGCGTGTCGTCGGCGTCAAGGCTGATGGCGTGTTTGAGCGTCAGCATGGACAGCTTGAACTGGCCCATACGGTACGAAAGTTGCCCAAGCCAGGCCATCAGGGCCGGGTCGTTGGGATTGGCCTCAAAGGCCGGCTCGATTTTCTCGGCCATCTCCTGCGCGGGAATACCGAGCTGATCGAGCACATTGATCAGGCGCAGAGCGTTTTCGGCGTCTTTCGGGTTGCCGTCATAGGCGGATTCCAGCTTCTCGCGCTGTTGCTTCAGTGCGAGAAGCTCGTCAATCGCCGATTCTGCTTCCAGCCATTCAATGCTCATGGTGATGGCCGTGATCGTGGGAATGGGCGTGCGCGTGTTCCGCCGCGTCGAACTCCAGCCCGCATTCTTCAAGTTTGTGGACGATGGCGTGGCGGTCGAGGTCTTCACCGATGAACACCAATACATCCGGCTTCTCGCGCAGCACGGCCGGGCGCGGGATCATTTCCCAGTGGCCGCCGGTCCATTGCAGAATGGCCTGTGGCTCGACGCCTTCAACTTGCAGGAAGCCCTTCAGGCGCAGCAGCCCGGGCAGGCCTTCGTTCAGGAAGTCGTTGAACTTCGCCTTGTTGGCAACGCCCTTCGGTTTCAGTGTGAAACTGAGGTAATGATCGTGCGCATGATCGTGTTTGTGTGCGTGCCCATGGTCGTGATGATGCGCGTGGCCGTCTTCCGTGTGCTCACAGTGGTCGTGCTCGTGGTCGCAAGCCGTGTGGTCCTTACCGTCGTTGATGACTTCGGTGCCGGTTGCGCCGATCACCAGTTCAGGGTCGATCTCGGCGCGGACGGTGCGATGCACCTTGGCGCGAGCGTTAAGCTCGCGAACTTCTTTCTCGACGGTATCTGCAACGTCTGCATCTACGACGTCAGTCTTGTTGATCAGCAAGATATCGGCGTACTTGGCCTGGCGCTTCATCAGGGCCTCGGCCTGGCTGACTTTGCCCCAGCGGTTGGCGTCTACGATGCTGACGATGGTCCGCAACTCAAGGCGATCAAGCAGGTTCGGCAAGGTGCAGATATCAAGAATCTCGACGGGGTCAGCCAGTCCTGTGGCTTCCATCAGGATGGAAGACGGGGCGTCGTTGGTGACGATGTCGTAAAGCGTTTTGGTAAGCTCGGTCTTTGAAGTGCAGCAGATGCAGCCATCGATCAGTTCGCGCATCTGCGCGTTGCTGCCTTCAAGCAGTTCGTTGTCGATGTTGGATTCGCCGAATTCGTTCATCAACACCAGCGGCTTTTCGCCGCGCGCGTTCAGGTGCTCCAGCAGGCGTTTCATCAACGTGGTTTTGCCTGAGCCCAAAAAGCCGGCCACCAGGTACACAGGTACGGTCATCGTCATCTCGCTCGTTTATCGCCCGGACTAAGGAGAATAGCGCCATCGAAGCCCCCGGCCAGAGGGCTTTCGCCAACTGTCAGTCAACGGGCAGTTTTCAGCGCGTATTCCACGCCCTTGATTCTCTTGTGTCGCGGGCCTATGTAGACTTCTTCTTCGGGAGCCTGAATGCCCGCCACAGCGGAAGTCGAACTACTGAACAAGTATGGCCTTCACCAGCGCCCTGCGATGAAGGTCATAGAGACCGCGTCGCGGTTCGGGGCCGAGATTTACCTGATCCGCGGCGAGCAACGCTGCAACGCCAAAAGCATCATCGACGTCATCATGCTCGCGGCCGAGAAGGGCACCGTGCTGAAGGTAGAGGCTGAGGGCGACGACGCAGACGACGCCGTAAAGGCCCTGATCGACCTGTTCAAGAACAAGTTCTATCTCAACGAAGAATAGCGCATCGACTGATCGAGAGCCGTTGTGTCCAGCGACAGCGCTTCGGTGCACCCCGTCTGCTGATTGCCGCATTTGAGAAACCGGATGACAGTTTGTAGCAGCTACTTGCGCGGCCGATGAGAGTATTGGTCAGTGGAGGAGGACCGCCTGATGAAGAATCTCTACATGCCGGTTGTCTTGATTGTGGTCGGTATCGGCGCATTTGTCGCCTTATTGGTTACGCAGATCGCGCCATTCGCACAGAATGCGGGTAACTCAGCCGCCCAGTACGGGAATCAGTATGCCGAAGAGCGGGTCCCATCCAAGCAGCCGGAAAGCTGGAGCCCCGAGGCGAAGCCGGAGGAACCTGAACGCGCAGCGACACTGCGTGTGGTTTATGCAGACGGAAAGCCATACGACAAAGGGCAGGTGTCAGTAAGTTGCGATGGCTGGTACCGGGACGCCGAGAGCCCACAGCGGAATACGAGTTCCGAATTCTTGTCCTCGGAGCCTGACCTGACCCGAAAAATTACGACTGTGCTGCTGGCGTTGGACGGTACGCTTCCGCTGCAAGGGATGCCGGAGGATACGCCGGTGCGGATTTATCTACGCAGCCAGCGTCTGGAGTACGCTCACTACTCGGAGACGCTCCCGCCTGAAAAGTTTGATGGTGTAGCTGAAGTCGTTATCACACTTCAGCCGACTGCTCCGGGGCAGGGGCGCTATCTCTACAACCTGCAAGTGCCGGAGGGGGTTGGAGACGAAACCACTGTTCGCCTGCTGGCAGGTGATCACCGCGCGGAATGCGAGAAGCTTCGCCTTGGCGAAGCCCTCAAAACCAAGGTGCAACACGAAGATTCTGGGCCGATGTGTCTGCTCGTCACCGGGCCGGACACGGCCTACTTCAAACAGCTTCCGGAAGTGCCGGGCCCCGGTGAACATGAGCTGGTGATTGAGCAGTACACGCCCGGATCACTCCAAGTGAAAATCGTCGACAAGAGCAACTCGCCAATCCCGGGTGCGACGATTGAGTACCTGACCGCGAGCTTTCCGTCGTTTCCAGCCGAGAAGACGGCGTACCTCGTCGCCGTGGCAGACTCTGACGGAGTTGCTTTGTTAGAAGGCCAGCCGGCCGGATTTGGGCGCTTCCGTGTTGAGGCCAAGGGAAAGCAGTTTGAGGAAGTGCAGGCGGACGTAGTCGCTGGTGAGGTGACAGATCTGGGTACAGTCACCATGACTGAACCTATCGGCTCGTTGCGCATAGCTTGTCTGGATGCCTTGCCCGCCGGTGAATCTTTCAGTTACCAGATCTACAACGGCTTTTGTCGCGGTGGCGATACGTTGGGCGAAGTTGAGGGCTCAGTCGGAGATCACACGTTCGAGAAGCTCGTTGTTGGTCGTTCCTACGGTATCTGGATCGACTCGCGCCGTGACGGTGAAAGAGTCGCATATCTCAGCTATGGAGTGGTCATGCTAACCCATGCCCAGCCGACGCTCGAAGTTACGTTTTCGCTGTCCGATCTGCGGAAAGAGCTGAACGACGACTAGAAGTCAAAACCGAAGCGTCTTGCCCCTTTAACGTACGTGGTTATCGTTCGAGCCGATGGGCAAACGCTTCTTCTTTGGATTCTCGTTGTTCTTTGGGTTGATCGGCGTTCTTGCGCTTGATCACTTTGCGCAATTCACGTGGGGCTTCTTTGGTATCGCGCTGATTGCGTGCCTCGGCGGCATCTACGAGTTGGGCAAAATGCTCCGCTATCGCGGGCTGCCACTCGACACCGGGCTGCTGTACGCCACCACCATTGTCATGATGTGCTACGTCCAGTTTGTGGCTGAGCCACCCAAGCTTGGGGCTTTTGCCGGCCTTTGGCAGGGCGAACCGGACTATCTGTTCATCGTACCCGACAGCTTGAGGCACCTGACGTTAGTGCTTCCGCTGCTTGTGGCCGTGATCTACTCGCTGGTCGGGTTGGTTCGCACGGATGTTGCAAACCTCAGCCCGCGCATTACCAACAACCTCGGTTTGTTCCTGTACGTGATTCTACCGATCACCGTGATTCTCTGGATTCGGCGTGTGCCCACCAGCGGCGAATGGCTGGCCTACTTCCTGCTGGCGGCCAGTCGCCTCGGCGATGTCGGTGCCTATCTGATGGGCAGCATGCTTGGGCGTCACAAGCTGATCCCGCACCTGAGCAAGGGCAAGACCATTGAGGGGGCGCTGTTCGGCTTGCTGTTCAGCGCAGGCGGCGGCGCAATCGCGTTCCTGTGGGGGAACTGGGCCACCCACGGCGCAATGAAACCCGTGGTCGTTGAGTGGTGGTACGGGGCGATTCTGGGTTTCTTTGTTGGGATTGCGGCCCAGGCGGGCGACTTGGTTGAGAGTGGTTTCAAGCGTGCTGCGGGCATCAAAGACAGCGGTCACCTCGTGCCTTCGTTCGGCGGTGTCATGGATATCATCGATAATTTCATGTTAACCGGGCCGTTATTGATTGTGGTGCTGGCCTTGTGGCCCGCGTAATAGACAGGGGGCAACCCGCTTCGCACAGCCTGTCCACAGGTGGCTAACACGTCCAAAGTGGTGTGGCAGAAAGAAGCACAAAGGGTACAATAGTCCCATGGGAAAAACACTCGAGCGTCGTCGCTCCAAACACACTTCCTCTCAAGGCTTCATGGAAAAATCGATCAGGTTGCGTGACAAAGAAGAGGCTTACGCCCTCTTCGGCGAGCGTGATCGTCATTTGAAGATGATCCGTGGGCACTTTGACGTAAAGGTCTTCGCGCGCGACAACAACCTGCGCATCGCCGGCGGCGAGCAGGGCGTGCTGGACGCCTACGTGGCGCTGCTTGCGCTGATCGAGAAGGTCCGCAAGTACGGGCAGATCCGTACCCAGGACGTCGAGAGCGCGCTGTTGCGCCTGGATTCAAACGACGGCGACAGCAACCCGGAAATCGCGCCGTTGGGGCTCCAGGGCGCCAAGCCGATGACACCTGGCCAGGAAGCCTACATTGAGGCCATAAAGAGCTGCAATGTAACGTTCGGCGTCGGCCCGGCAGGTACCGGTAAGACATTCTTGGCGACCAGCATGGCCGTTGCGGCATTGATCCACGGCAACGTGAGCAAACTCGTACTGGTGCGCCCGGCCGTTGAAGCGGGTGAAAAGCTCGGCTTTCTGCCGGGTGACTACCAGGCGAAAGTGAACCCGTACCTGCGCCCGATCTTTGATGCGTTGGGCGCCATGTTGCCGATGCAGCAGATTCAGCGCTACATCGAGCGCGATGTGATTGAGGTTGCGCCGCTCGCTTTCATGCGGGGGCGTACGCTTGATCGCGCGTTCATTCTGCTGGACGAAGCCCAGAACACCACGCCGAAGCAGATGCTGATGTTCCTGACGCGCCTAGGACGCCGCAGTAAGGCCGTGGTCACAGGCGACGTCAGCCAGACTGACCTTCCTGATGGGCAGAGGTCCGGCCTGGTGGACGTCATTGGGCGCCTGGACGGTGTGGAAGGTGTCAAAGTCTGCCGCCTTGGAAACTCTGACATCGTCCGCGACGACATGGTGCAGCGCATCATCGACGCCTACGAAACCAGCGACGCCAAACGCAACGGTAGTTAACTCGCGTCGAAGGGCTGTGCCCCGGCTTTTTGACACGCTTCGCGCATGGTGGAAGTTTTGTCGGCCAGTGCCTGGTGCTGCTCAACTGCCCGCAGTAACTCAGCGCCTTTTCGCCACATGCGAGCGGCCTCTTTGACGTCACCTCTCTTGAGCTTCAGGATGGCGTAATCACAGCACGCGAGTCCCTCCGCTCGTCGGTTACCCTGCTCACGATTGACGCGCAAGGCCTGTTCAAAGCTGGATGCGGCTTCTTCCGGGCGGTCGAGTTGCATATAGAGCGCCCCGAGGTTGCCCAGCGTAAGCCCTTCCGAATACAGGTTCTTGAGCTTGCGGTGATTGGTTAGCGCCTCAATGAAGAGCGTCTCCGCTTCTTCAGCGCGACCCGTTGCCAGCAGCAACCCGGCGAGATTCCCGAGGTTTACGCTGGCGGTACGAACATCACCTGCCGCCTTAAGGATCGCGATGGCTTTGAGGTACAACTCCTCGGCCTCTTTGAACTGTCTTCTGTCGTCGCAATAAGTTGCCAATCGTGCAACGGCAACACCTTCCCATTGTCGGTCGCCGAGTTCCTGAAAGGTCGCAAGGGCCTCCTGCTGCATGGAGATCGCTTCATCCCACCGTTCCAATCCGCCCAAAATCGTGCTGAGATTGCTCAGTCCTTGCGCCTCGTACTTGCGACTTCCAATCTCTGCGTGGATCGCGATGGATTCACGATAAAGTGTTTCAGCTTCATCCATGTTGCCCGTGCTTTGCCGGATCGAACCGATGGTGCCGATGCTGATTGCTTCGCTCTGTCGATTTCCGAGTTCACGGTGGATCGTGAGCGCTTCCGAGGCAGTCTCCTCAGCCAACGCAAGACGCCCCGTCGCCTTTAGCAGCCCAGCGAGATTATCCAACAGAACACCCTCACTTCGCCGATTGCCAGCTTCCCGCTGAGCTTTTAAGGCCTGGCGGTAGTGGGATTCTGCCGCCTCGGCCCGGCCTGTATTGTGGTACAGCAGGCCCAGGCTCATCAAGATTGCCAATACGCCTTGGTTGCTCCCTGCCTGCTGGGCTGTCTTCAGGGCGCGTTGTTGGCGTTGCTCGCATATCTCAGGGCCTGTTTGGAATCTCTCAACGCCTGCAAGTTCAGCCTCAGCGAGGGCTGCGGTAGCCCACATACGGTGCGACTCTGCGTCGTCACGGGCGTCTTTCAACCATGCCGCGGCTTCGCTCATTCTGCCCAGCTTGACTGCGAGTGAGCCGGCGCGTCGCCCAGCCTCGGCTGATTCGTCGGTTGTTTTAAGTTCGCGCAGTTTGCGCCAGAGACCGATTGCTTCGGAGTACCGAAAGTCATTCTCCGCCGTGTAAGCCGCGCGTTTTAGGTAAAGGGCTTCGACGGGGTTTGAGGCTGCTGCAGCGTGGGCAGCCATCTCCGCGGCAAAGGCATCAAGCGGATGCGGGTCGGGCTTGGATTCACGGGCCGGCGCAAGCAGGAAGTCGGGTGGGCGTCCACCAAAGTGTTCTTCAATTAGATTCAACGCCAGACCGTGCAAAGCGCTTCGCGTACTGGGCAGATGCAGCTCGTAGGCGGCTTCACGCAGCATCGCGTGGCGAAAGAGGTAAGCCTGCTCTGCTGGGATATCGTGCATGAGTGTGTGCCAGTTACCGTTATTCGACCCCTAATTCAACCGTGGACAAACGCCACGAGATGCTCGTCTGTGCGGTGTACATCTGTGCCCGTAGTGCAGCGGCGTGAGCTTCGCGGCCTTGGATGACGCTTCTCGCCGGGTCGCGCGAAACCAGACACAATCACCACTTGCAGGGGTGGTGTCGAGGCGTGGAATAAGTGTTTTATGGGGACAAATAGTTAGTCTGCCGACCCGCTCCCGGATGGCGGAGGGAAGATCGCCGAAACCCGCTAAAAATCGGCTTTCAGGAAGGTCACCGGGAGGCTGTGCGTTAAACACAAAACTGGAAAAGCCGATTTGCATGTGAAACAAAGAATCTATGTGAGATAATTCTTGCAGTGACCTATGGTGGTCGCTACAACCCCCGGTTAGATCTTATGCGCCAGAAACTCAAAGAAGCCTTAACTCAAAACGTGCGTGACACGGGAATGTGCTTTTCCCGCCAGGAAGGTCCGCGCGCTCCACTCAACGAGTGATTCACGTCCAAAGACTAAGTTGAAGCCAGACGAAATCCGTCCGGCCAATTGATCTGTCTGTCGACGTGGAGGCATTTGTGAATCGCGACGAGTGGATTCAGAAGCTAAAGAAAATGGGACTCAGTGGCTACGAAGCTCAGGTTTATCTGGCGCTTCTTGGGGAAACGCGTGCGCCGGCATCTCGCGTCGTGCGTAAGTCCGGTGTGCCCCAAAGCAAAGTCTATGGCGCCCTGAGCAGCCTGGTTGAACGCGGCTTTGCAGAGCAAGTGCTGGGCGACGTCAAGCTTTACCGTGGCATCCCGCCTGAGCAAGCATTCGAAAACTACCGCCGCAGCGTCGAAGACGCGCTCGCGGAATCCAAGACAGACATGAAGGAACTGGCCGTCAAAGCGCCGGACTCACCGACGGATGATCCTGGCAGCCTCGGCATCCGGCTGGTGCGCTCAGGCCAGATCGTCGGTGTCGTCAACGAGGCTTTCGACACCGTTGAAGAAGAACTGCTGATTGCCGTGAAGGCGCCGATGGTCATGGGTCCCGATACCGAGATCGACCGTCAGATGCTCAGCCGCGGCGTAAAACTGCGCTACGTGATCGATTCGTTGGTGCTTGAGGACGCCGTGTACGGCCCGCAGGTACTGCAGAACGCGGAAGACCTGGAGGGTCGTGTGCGTTTCGCTGACGGTGTTCCGCTGCGCATGATGGTGATCGATGGCAAGTCTGCGATGATCGAACTTGCGGAAGAAGACAACGCGACCATGGGGCTGGTTGTCCCGAACAAGGGTCTGGCCGAGAACATGCGTGTGCTGTTCGACGGGCTCTGGGCGCGAGCAAAGACAGTAGAGCAGTTGCCGGAACGATTTCGGCAACCGCTGACATCGCAAGGGTAACCGGAAATTGGGGGCCGGTACCCAGCGTTGCGTTCGTGGGGGCGCAACGTCCTGGGCTTGTGGGAGTCCAGGAGGTGCGAGCCGGAGAACCGGCTTGCACAACCCGCGCGTGGGGAATGACGCGGGAGTTGCAACTCAGGAGAAGTACA
Source organism: Planctomycetota bacterium (assembly GCA_020425695.1). Taxonomy (GTDB): domain Bacteria; phylum Planctomycetota; class UBA8742; order UBA2392; family UBA2392; genus JACKID01. The sequence continues at coordinate 25,683 of JAGQRE010000011.1, read as the reverse complement.
TGCAATACGGAATGATTGATCGTGGGGTTTTGTCAGTTTTGGTTCTGGTGTTTGCATCGCTGACTGCGGCTGGACTTGCCGCCCAGTCACCACCTTACGGCGGGTACACGAACTCACCCTATACGACGGGTACCGGCTCAAATGACTACATGGATACCGTGGTCATCAGGCGCGGAACAACGACGCTGCTGACGAACGCCAATACTGGGCCGAGCGCTTCTCCGTATAACCCGTTCTATGGTTCCATCGCTCCCGCGAACCTGATTCCGGGTGTTGCGCACCAGATCGATATCACTGTGAGCCCGAGTTGGTCCCAGGGGATGACGGTCTTCATCGACTACAACAACGATGGCGATTTCGTCGACTCCAACGAGACTGTTGGCTACACGCCGGTCATTTCAAGTGGGGGTACCGGAACCGTGACCTTCACGCCCGCCACTGGATTCGGCGGCGTGCTTCGTATGCGCATTCGCTGCATCTATTATACGGCTGGTCCGTTCACGGCCACCCAGAGCGAGACATACGGTGAGGCTGAAGACTATCTAGTCAACCTGGGGTTTGCGATCACGACGGACAATCCGTTGCCCACAGGCGCCGAAACCCAGACCTACAGCACGACAATTCAGGCCACGAACGGTGCGTCGCCCTATACATGGGACACGAACATCACGGGATTACCGCCTGGCGTAACCGCCTCCCAACCCACGGGTAGCGACAACCTGATTCTTTCTTCGTCAGCACCGCTCGCGACAGGCACCGCCAATACCTACAACTTCACAGTCTCTGTGACTGACAGTGCCAGCGCTACGGCCAACAAGTCGTTCACGATCAGTGTGACGCCGCCGCCCGCGGCCTTGCCGTTTACGGACGATTTTTCCGGCACAGGAAACACCTGGATATTGTCCGGCAGTTGGCAGGTGGGCGCTGCGACAGCCTATTCGGCATCAGCTACAACGTCCGGGCCGGCCCGTTCCGAGCCTGGCACAGATACTTCCGCCAGCACAGACAACCGTATCCTCGGACACGCGATCGGTGCTGACTACACAAACAACATGTCTGAGCAAACAGCGACAGCGCCGCCCGTAAACTGCGGCACAGCGACCAACGTACAGTTGCGCTTTCAACGTTGGTTGGGCGTCGCATCGATTGACCTTGCAAAAATTCAGATCACCAACAACGGCTCGACCTGGAACGATGTCTGGAGCAGCTCCGGCGGTACGGTGAATTCGCCGAACGCCTGGGTACCGGTTGCGTATGACATCACCCAATGGGCGGCCGGCAACTCGGTTGTTCAGGTGCGCTTCGTGCTTGGTCCGACTGACGCCAGCATTATCAATGTCGGGTGGTGCATCGACGACTTCCAGATTCTTGATCCGGGTCCGGCCCTTGAAGTGACGGAAGGGCCTACACCAGTCAATACCATCACCGATGACCAGGCTGTTGGCGGTCTTCGCGATTTCGGTCAGGTCAACCTGGGTGCGAACTCGCAGGTTCTGGAGATCACCTTTACGAATAACGGGACGTCCACGATCACGATCCCAACCTTCACCAAGACCGGCGCGGATCCCGCGAAGTTTGTCGTGATTCAGTCGCCCGCAAGCAGTATCGCGATCGGTGCCTCGACCGTGATGCAGATCCAGTTCAACTCAAACGCCGGTGGGACGACGGGCGCGCAAGGCTTCTACTACGCTACCATTGAGGTTGACCACAACGCGACCGGCGCCGGAGTGGGCACCGCACCATTTGAGATCAATCTTCAAGCAGAAGGTGTTGTGCCAACGCCGATTATTTCGGTGAACGAGAACAGTGCTTCAGGCACAGCGATCACCCACAACCAACCCGCCGGCACAACGATTCGGAACTTCGGCAGCCAGGACATTGCGAATGGACAGACAGCGCCGATCACGCTGGCGATCACCAACGTCGGCACGGGTACGCTGTCAATTGGCGGCATCAACATTGGCGGTACCAACTTCAGCGACTTCGTGATCGATACGACCGGGCTGACGTTCCCGCTCAACTTGACGGCGAATCAGACGGCGACGTTTACCGTAGCCTTTGACCCGGCGACGATTGGACAGAAGGACGCTGTTGTTCAGTTCTCGCACAATGACTCGGCTCAGCCGACGCCTTTCCTGATCCCGATTACAGGCGTAGGCACACAGTCCGGTGTCCCAATCATGAGCGTTACGGAAGGCTCAGGCGGCGCGAATATTCCGTACAACGACCCCGCTGCCAATGGTCGCGATTTCGGCCAGCAGTTGATAAACAACGGCCCGACCAACCCGCCGCTGACAATCACGATCACAAATAGCGGCAGCGTGAATCTGAACATCACCAGCATGCCCGTGCTTGGTGGTCCCGACGCAGCACACTTTGTGTTGGACATCACCGGCTTTAGCACGCCAATCGGATCCGGTGCGTCCAGTTCATTCACAATCGCCTTTGATCCGACTTCGCTCGGCATCAAGGACGCGACGGTAACGTTCTCACACGATGACAGCTCGATCACCAGTCCGTTCATTATCAACGTGACGGGCGAAGGTGTGAACGCGGCGCCGGCCATCACTGTTCGTGAGAACAGCGCAGGCGGCAACGCAATCACCAGCCCGGCCGCGGCCACCGGCATCCTGAACTTTGGCGGACAGGACATCTCAGTGGGGCCAACCGCTCCGGCCGTGATCTATATTGAAAACTCCGGCACGGCGCCGATGAACGTCGGCATGCCTGTGTTCAACCCGGCGACCACCGAGTTCCAGATTCAGGCTACTGGGTTCCCGATGACACTGGCCATTGGTGCCAGCACCACGTTCAGCATCACTTTTGACCCGACAGCGCAGGGTCCGCAGACTGCGACGGTTGAGTTCACTCACAACGGGCTCGGTACGCCGTCACCGTTCCAGTTGAACGTTGCAGGCACGGGTGTCCTGAACGCTCCACTGGTAGAGGTACGTGAGGCATCAACCACCGGACCCACGGTTGCCAGTGGTGCCGTTGCGACACTGGGTGGTGGGCGTGATTGCGGCAGCATCAATGTGACGGCCGGTGCGACCGCGCCGATCACGATCGTGATCCTGAATACCGGCACGCAGGATCTGACGTTGGGGAACCCGACGATCACCGGTGTGAATGCCGCTGACTTCGTCGTAACCACGACCGGCATCTTCAATACCACGGTAACAGCCGGCAACAGCACACAGTTTACAGTTGCGATGGACCCGACGCTGGGCGGTATCAAGGACGCGCAGATCGAGTTCACCCAGGATGATACGACGCAGCCCTCGCCCTTCATTGTGAAGGTGACCGGCACGGCGATTGATCCTTCAGGCGTTCTCATCACGACCACAACCCTGCCGTCAGGTGTTGCCAATTCGCCTTACGGCCCTGTGCAACTGGCGGCAATTCAGGGTGCGGCCCCGTACACGTGGTCTATCTACAACGGCAACCTGCCGGCAGGTGTTACCCTTAGCACAACCGGACAACTGACTGGTACACCGGTTGGCTTGGGTGGTAACTACACCTTCCGTGTCAGGGTGACAGATCAGACCGGTGCTACCAACGAGCGGCAGTTCTCGCTGCTGGTTGACAGCAATCTGAGCGGTCGTGGACGTGCCGCCGCAAGCGGCTGTGCTGCGAACGCTGGCAGCTCAAGTACGATGATCGCACTGCTTGCCCTGCTGGGATTGATCGGTCTGGGAGCGGCTGTTCGCCGGAAGAACCACGCGTAACGACTAGATGATTCGAGTACCAAGGCCCGCCGGACTGTCCGGCGGGCCTTTCATTTTGGGCTTTGTGCCAGTCTTACAATCGATCTGACAGTTTGATTCGGAAATGTGTTGAAGATCAGTCCCGTCAGTGGTTAAGCTCTTGGTGCGTAGAATTAACACACACTTGAGGGACGATCTTCCACATCCTGGCGCGAGGAGGCCGTTGAGGCACGCCCGGATGTTCTGTGGGAGAGGACTTTACGTAGCAAAGTTCGAAGTCTTGAGGAGACTGAACATGAGGTTAGCCCTTAGTACCGCCCTTGTAATGGTGTCCCTGATTGCAGTGGGCGCAACACTACACGCGCAATTCCCTTATTCGGGGTACCCGACGGCGCCGTATTCGACGGGACCGTACCAGGGTACGGGGATGTACTGCTCGAACTTTGTTCTGAAACAGGGGTCCAACACTCTGATGTCAAACGCGAGTGGACCCGCGACCACGTCTCCGTACAACACCTACTATGGCGGTGTGACACCTGGAAACTTGATCCCCGGTGCTGCACACAGCATCCAGGTCACAATGCAGGGTCAGTACAATACGTACGCGACCGCATGGATTGACTACAACAACGACGGAGACTTCCTCGACTCAGGTGAGTATCTCGGGCCAAGCACCTCGTACGGCTCTAACGGCAGCACGGTGACGATCAACTTCACAGTTCCGACCGCGTTCGGCGGTGTGAAACGCTTACGCATGCGGACGAACTACTCGTCGCCGGCCACGAGTTCCACTTCTTCCTACTCGTACGGGGAAGCCGAGGATTATCTGGTCAATCTGGGTTTTGCCCTTGAGACATCTTCGCCGCTGCCTGTCGGAGCGCTCACTCAAGCTTATAGCGCCGACATCAAGGCAACGAATGGTGTTGGTACGTACAACTGGGCAAACGGCAACGGTATTTTGAGCGGCAGCCTGCCTGCGGGACTCACGGCCACCAAGATCGCCAACGACACCGTACGTATTCAAGGTACGCCGACGGCCATCACTCCGACCGGAAACCCGGCTTCATTCACGATTTCAGTGACGGACAGCGATTCTCCACCGGAAACCGCGCAGAAGGTCTACACAATCACCATCCTGCCGCAGCCGGTAAGCCTGCCGTTCTTTGAGGATTTCTCAAACCCTGTCGGCTGGCAGATTGAGGGTCCATGGCAGATTGGTTCGGCCACGTCCTTCAGCCAGTCTTCTCCACCATGCTCGGAGCCTGGCACAGACCACACCGCTGCAACCAGTGACAACAAGATTCTCGGTGACACCATCGGTGGGCTTTATACCGCCAACGTGAGCACCATGTACTACGCCACATCGCCGATGGTCAGCTGCATCGGTGCCAGCACGGTTCGCGTGCGGTTCTTTGGCTGGCTCGGGTTGGCGATCGGCTCTGAAACGATCATCGAAATATCAACCAACGGCAACACCTGGAGCACTGTTTGGGCTTCGACCAGTGGCGCGAGCTACGGTACAAAGACCACACCGACCTGGGATGCCTACGCCTACGACATCAGTGCCCAAGCGGCCGGCCAGGGCACCGTACAGGTTCGCATCGGTCTTGGCCCGCTGGGTTCGACTCGCAGCACCGGCTGGTGCATTGATGATTTCATGATTGAAGTGCCTGCTGACGACCTTACGGTTGTTGAGCAGGCAACTGGTGGCGGACCTGGCCCCCAGATTCATGACGATGACGCTCCCGCCGGCGCCCGCGATTTCGGTACGGTTGCCAAGGGTACGAACAACGGCCCGATCACCTTCTACATCACGAACAATGGCCCGAAGAAGATCAAGTTCGGTTCTTCGACGGTTCCAGTGTTCACGAAGTCAGGCAACAACCCGACCGAGTTCTATGTTTCGGCGGGCGGTATGTTGAACCCGCTTGAGCCAGGCCAGACGACGACGTTCGGTGTGACGTTCAATAGTGGTTCCGGTACGGGCACGTACTCCATGACCCTGGAGTTGAACCACGATGCGGACTATTCAGGAACGACGCCATTCGACATCAACTTCACGGCCAATGCGCAGGTGTTGGCGCCAAGCCTTGAAGTCCGCCTGAATTCCTCGACCGGACCAACAGTAGCGCACGATTTGGCAGCTACTTCGAGCCCTGCACGTGACTTCGGTCAGCAGGACATCAATGCCGGTCCGACGAGTCCGGTTACCGTTACCATCATGAACACCGGAACCGGTCCGATGTCGCTGACGACACCGGATATGTCGGGCTACTACAACGACTACGTACTGAACACTTCAGGTGTCGTATCGCAGATCGCGGCCGGTGCTAGCGTGGATATCACCGTCGCTTTCGATCCGACGTCAGTCGGGCAGAAAGATGCCAAGATACGAATCTTTACAAATGACCCCGGTGCGCCTTACCCATATCTGGTTCCAGTAACAGGCATGGGAACGACGTCGAACCTGGCAGGCTTGGAGGTCTTTGACGGACCGACAACCGGCACGCCGCTAAGTCATAACGCAAGCCCGACAGGCGTACGAAATTTCGGTAATCAGTTGGTCGCGGCTGGACCAACGCCCGCGATCACCATCACAATTTCCAACCCCGGTGGTGCTCAGCTTGTTGTAGGCACGCCGACGCTCGGTGGTACAGCTCCGGGTGAGTTCGTTCTGGACACCTCCGGTTTCAACGGCAACGTTGCATCGGGCGGTACAACATCATTCACAATAGCCTTTGACCCGACAACAACTGGTCAGAAGACAGCTACTGTCGAGTTCACCCATAACGCAACGACAGCCACAACGCCGTTCATCATCAATGTTGTGGGTACGGGTGTGAACACCGCACCGCAGATGGTTGTCCATCGCACAAACGCGGCTGGCGCCACCATCACGAATGGCACCACACCAGGGCTAGACTTTGGTACGCAGGATGTGAACGCCGGCCCGGTGGTTGAAACGATCTTCGTTGAGAACACCGGCACCGCAGCGCTGACCGTTGCAGCACCGAGCCTGACCACGACTACCACCGAGTACACTGTCTCGGTTGCCGGCTTCGCTGGTACCATTCCGGTCAACGGCAATGCGACATTCACGATCACGTTTGACCCGACTGTCGCCGGTACACATACGGCCGCCATCGAGTTCACGCACAACGACGCATCGTCGGGCTCGCCGTTTGTCTTGAACGTGACCGGCGACGCCACTCTGAACGCGCCGATCATTGAGGTCCGTGAAGACTCGACGGTCGGGCCGCTCGTTGCAAGCGGTGAAGCTGTCACGACGACGAGTTCGCGCTACTTGGGCACGGTTGACGTCAACATCGGTAGCTCGCTGCCGGTAATCATGGTGATCAAGAACTCAGGTAATCTCGCCCTCGTCATGTCCACGCCTGTTCTTGCAGGTCCGGACGCTGCACAGTTCACGCTGGGAACCAGTGGTTTCGTCAACAACCTGGCAGCGGGTGCGGATACAGGGTTCAGTGTCTCATGCGACCCGACCACAGGCGGCAACAAGGATTGCTGGGTCGAGTTTACTCAGAACGACCCGGGTCACCCGGCCACATACGTCGTGCGAATCCGCTGCACTGGTGACGATCCGTCGGCCGTCCAGATTTCGACGGCTGCCCTTCCGTTTGCGATCTCCGGTCAGACCTACCCGTTCTTCCAGATGCAGGCCGTGCAGGCCACGGGTGCACTGACTTGGTCAATCTATGACGGCGCTCTCCCGGCCGGTTTAACCATGGACGCGTTCGGACTTATCACCGGCACGCCGAGTGGCTTCGGCAGCACCAGCGACGTGACGATTCGCGTTGCTGATGCCGGCACAGGTGCGACTCACGAACGCCAGTACTCGTTCGTTGTCCAGAGTGACTTCGGTGGACGCCGTGCGGACTCCAGCGGCTGTGTGGCCTCTGAGTCAAGCAGCACGTCGTTGCTCGCGCTGCTGGCACTGGTTGGTATCGGTGCCTTCGTGGTGAGTGTTCGACGCCGCGAAGCGTAAACGCAAGTGACAAACAAAACGGCCCGCCAAAAGGCGGGCCGTTTTACGTTTCCAGCATGTTAGGCGCTTACAGCGACTTTGTTCAGGATCTTGCGAATGATCTCCTGCCCGGCCTGTCCGCCGCGGCGGTCAAAGCTGGCGCGTTCAATGATTCGGTGCGAAAGTACGGGCACCGCAAGCAGCTTCACGTCATCGGGTATCACAAAGTCGCGCCCTTCAATCATCGCGTAGGCCTGTGCAGCCCGGAACAAGGCCACTGAGCCCCGCGGGCTGGCACCGCTGACAAGCTTCGGGTGAGCACGCGTTTCATTCACGATGTCCAGAATGTAGTCCGCAATGCTTTGCTCGACACGCACCTTCTTGGCGGCTTCCTGGACGATGAGAACTTCCTCGCGCGTCAATACCTGCGATACGCCTTGAAGCGTGTCGCCCGCCGCGTGTTCCATCAGAATTCGCCGCTCGTCTTCCCCGCTTGGGTATCCAACGTCGAACTTGAGCATGAAGCGGTCAAGTTGGGATTCCGGCAACGGGTAAGTACCCGCGTGCTCAATCGGGTTCTGTGTGGCAATCACGAAGAACGGGCGGGCAAGCTTGCGCGTCTCGCCCTCGGCGCTGATCTGCTGCTCACTCATGGCCTCAAGCAACGCCGATTGCGTGCGCGGCGTGGCCCGGTTGATTTCGTCGGCAAGCAACACATTGGTGAAGATTGGGCCGGCGCGCCACTCGAACGTTCCGCCCTCTTGCCGGTACACGCTGGTGCCGATGATGTCAGTCGGCAGCAGGTCAGGCGTGAACTGGACCCGCTTGAAATCGCAACTGATGCCGCGCGCCAATGCACGCGCCAGAGTGGTTTTGCCCAGACCGGGCAAGTCCTCAATCAGCACATGTCCGCGTGCGAACAGCCCGGTCATTAGCAGGCGTACGACTTCGGGTTTTCCGATCAGCGCTTTGCTGAGCTGTTCAGCAAGCTTGGCTGCAAGGTTTGTCGGCATGGAATCAGGTTAAGGGGCGTCACGACGGGGGTCAACGTCATCCAATATAACGCGAAATGGCGCAAATCGTTCAGCCCTAAATACATCTGGTGGATGAAACCCGCGCCGGCATGCGTTAGAACACCACTATGCCGGAATGGTCCGAAATCATCGCAGGCGGCGCACTGGTACTTGGCGTCGTGATTCTGATGCTCTTTACCAAGGGCGGCGGCTGCTGAGGTAGCCGCTAAGCGCCGTCGGCGCTAGATCGACTCAGCCTTCTCAATCGCAGCTTTGCCCTCGTCTTCCTTGCCGCTGGCCTGCAAAGCCATCCCCAGCGTGTTCCAGTACTTCTTCCTGCGGATCTTGTGGTTGTCGTCGTCAGCCTCAGAACTCTCTTCCAGGTCACGGGCCTTCGTGAAGGCTTCAATGGCCGCATCCCACTTGTTGCCGCCAGCCAGACACTCACCTAGCGAATACTGCGACTTGGCAAGGCTGACGTTGTCAGCACCTGCTTTCGTCTTGTAGCTCAGTGATTTGCGGTAGCTTTCGATGGCCTCGGGTACCTGCCCCATTTCGCGCTGTGACTCGCCCAACCCGTGGTACATGTAGCCCAACTCAAGCGGGTCTACTTTCTGCTGCTCGGCCATCTGGATCAGCTTCTTGCGCTGCATGACGCCCTTCACGTAGCGCCCGGCGTCGTGATAGGCCTCAGACATACTGCGCTGAATCTGTAGCTGAAACTCTTCCGGCATGTTGGCTTGCGCGGCCAATTCTTTGGCGCGCCGGTACAACTCAACGGCTTGCTTGAACTCGACATCAAGTGACGCTTCCAGCGCTGCAAGCTGCGGTGGGGGGGCCACGCCGTCCATGCCCTTCTGAAGGCGCACGCTGGCCTGCATCGGCCCGATCTTGTGCTTGATGCTTTCCGCACGGTACAGCACGAGTGTGGCCATCGTGCCGTCATCCACGCCTGCTTCCTTGGCTAGTTCAACGGCGTTGTCGAACTGGGCGCCGGCCTCTTGAAACTTGCGTCCGTGAAAAAGGCACTCAGCGTACTTGTAGACGACGTTGAGCTTGCTGCTGGTCGGTGCTTCGCATTCCGTCTTCATGGCGACGGCTTTGTCGAACGCCTCAATCGCTTCCTCAAGCTCGTTGGTCTGGGCTAGCGCCTCGCCGAGTTTGGCCCATGACGTTGCGTGTCCGTTGGCGTCGGCTTCACCCTTGGCCTCAAGCTCAATCATTTTCTTGTAGGCTTCGGCCGCGCCCTTGGCGTCTTCCCGCGCTAGCTGGATTCCGCCGATACCCTCGTAGTACGCGGCTTCATCCAGCGGCTCAAGCCCGGCCGGCGCTTCCAGTTTGCCGCCGCCGATTTCCTTCAGCGCGGCTTCTGCGCCATCCGTATCGCCTGAGTAGAATGTCTCCAGCGCCGCGTCGATCTTCTCGTGAGCCATTGCCGTGTCCCGATGTTAGTGAGCGTTCAAAGCCTACCCCTGTCGGGGCGAAAGCCAACAGGTCAAGTGTGGAAGTTGCCGTGTTCTGCCTTTCGATAGTCGAGCATCGGCTCTCCCGGGTTTGGCCCAGCCTAACCTTTGCTTCCCGCGACTGAAACCGGTTTGCGGGCCAGTGGATATAGGGGGTCAGACCCTGTTTTCGCTCGGGTGACTTTCGATGTCCGCCTGAGTACGCGCCGCGAAAACAGGGTCTGGCCCCTTCGCGCCGCTCTAGGCGAATACCCACCACAGGATGACCGCAAGAATCAGCAGCGGCACGACAACGAGAATCGCGCAACCCATGCGCGTCGATTGCTTTTGGTCGGTTCGGTAGCGTTTGAGGTGCGACTCGAACTCGGCAACGGCTTTCACGCTCTGCTCTGTGTCGCCGCTTACCCGGAGTCGCGAGACGACGGCCTCCAGGCGTAGTGCTGCCCCTTCGCCCTCGTCGCTGTGAATGTCATCGCCCATGTACGGCAGGCACTTGAAGCCGGCTTCGATCAGGGGACCTTCAGCAGCCGGCAGATACCCGTGCTTCAATAGCTTGGCCAGATTCTCGCCTGATTCAGAACCCAGCAACTGATGAAACTCGGCCAGTGCCAGTGTTTCATCGACGCTCTCGCGGATCCGTGATCCGCAGTACGTGCAGACAAGTCCGCTGCCTGTTGCGCCACAGGATGGGCATTTCACGGCGTCCATGCCTAGACCCCAGCCTGCGTGGCCACTAGCTCCCACAAGCGCTTGCGGGCTTCCGCGTCTTTTACCAATGCGTGCGGCTCGCGCTGATTCAGCTTGTAGTAGAACTTGCCGGTGACGTCGCTGCAGGCCGGATCGCTCGCCAGCATCACGGCCGGTCGTGCGCATTTCTCGGGCGTGCTCATGAGCAGGTTGATCCAGAAGCGAATGAAGCCCGGGAAGTTGCGGAACAGATCGGTGCCGGCCACACCCGGGTGCGCAGCGTTGACTTTCAAACGTTCGTCGCGATCCGCGTGCTCAATGGAAAGCATGGTGACCGCCAGCTTGCTCTGGGCGTAGGCGCGCTGGGCGTTGTAGTTTGATTGGAGCTGCAGGTCATCCCAGTGGATGTCGCCCTTGTAATGCTGTGAGGACGACAGGTTGATCACGCGCCCTTCGCCCTTGTGCAAGGCGTCAGACAACAGCTGGGTCAAGCGGAACGGCGCGAGTACGTTGACGCTCCAGGTGATCTCATGCCCTTCGGGAGTCAACTTCCGCTCACCGGCCCAGACGCCCGCGTTGTTTATCAGCACATCCACGCGGTCGTGGGATTCCAGGAAGCGCGCCACGCCGCTCTTGATCGACTCGCCGGAAGACAGGTCCATCGCCAGAGCCTCAGCCTGTCCGCCGGCCTTCGTGATTGCGTCCACGACCGGTTGAGCCGAAGCCTCCGACCGCGCGCCAACAACGACACGAGCGCCACGTCGCGCCAACTCAAGGGCCGTAGCCTTGCCAATGCCCGCACCCGCGCCGGTAACAATGATCGTCTTTTCGGTCATGGCCGGATGATGCGGCAAAGCCTTGGCACCTTCAAGCCGCGACGTGCTAGAATGCGCCATATGCGCTTCGCACTGTTGATACTTGTTCTTGTTGGGTCGTCGTTGCTGTCGGCGACGAGCCTTCCGCCTCGTCCGTGGGACATCATCAGGCCTGTCGTACACGGGAAGTATCTCTATGTTCAGATCGACGAAACAACTGGGGATCAGGGCAAACGCCTTTCTGCCGATTTCCCATGGACTGAATCCGGCTTGTATTTGCCAAACGATCCAGAGCATCCCCTTTGGACCGCAGACTTGGGCTTGTTGCCGTCGCATGGGGGTGGCGAGTTACTCGTCACTGATGACGGGTTGACTGCGGCCGTGCTCAATTCGAGTGAGCGTCCGAGTATTTGTTTCTATCGCGAAGGACGCTTTCTTTGTGCGTGGGACTTGGCGGGTCCAGCGCGTAAGCCGCATCGATCAGAGACGAACTGGCCTGGTGTGCGAACATCCTTCGCACGCTGGGAACAATTTGACAACTTTGTTGTAGTCACCTGCCGAACTGGCGATCAGTACAGGTTCATCCTTGAAACTGGCGAGCTTGTTCGACGACAGTACGCCACGCAGTTGCTGCCAACAAGCGACGAACTCGAAGCATTTGAGGCTGCCCTTGCTGGCAATGATGCGGACGAGTTACCACCCGACGAAGGCTCCGTCCCGAAAGAGATTGATGACGGTTGGGTCCAGAGGATTCCGGCAGGCGCGGAAGTCTTCATCTCCGGTGACGGCAACGTGCGAGTGATCGTGATTCCCGAGGCACAGCCGGGTGGTCCCCGCACGGTTGTCTACGATGGGGCGGGATCGGAACTCTTGTCCATACCTGAAGTTTTCCCGCGCCCTGTGTTTCTGGCGGACGTGGAAACTGAGTCGCAATTGGGGCAATGCCACTCAACTGAATCCCGGCGTTTCCCACTCGTTCTCACGGCCGACGGGAAGGTCTGTGCGTCCCTTGCCTATTCACACGGCACAAGAGCCACGAGCATCCGAGTGTTCAAGCAGGGGCGGGAGACGGCGCTCGACCTGCCGATTACCTTTGAAGGCGATTTGAAGTTCAGCGGAGTCGAACTGGCGGCAGTTGACGGTGAGCATATCACCGTCGAATTGGGCTATGGAACTGACTGGTGGGAACGGTACGAAGTCGATTTGAATGCCGCGACGACATCGCATTCGGTCAACTTTCCCAGCGACTCCACACCAGAAGAATCGAACGTTTCACGGTCATTCGGATGGTTCGGCGTGTTGGCGCCGATTGGAGCGATAGCATTCGTGATCCTGTTTCTTGGTTTCTTGGCTGGTCGTGTGACTCGACGTTCTTGACGTGTCAAGAAACTCTGATACGTTTGCCTGCATGAGACAGACATTGAACCAGTCCCGTAGTTCCCGCCATCGACCGTGATTCGGTTGCTCTAACGCATTTGTTGCCCCGTGCCGAGGTTTGAAGCCTTGCGCTTGAGGGTATTTCAGGAACAATCCCGCCCTGGTCGTAGCGCAGGCTTCCAGCCTGCACTTCCCGCCGGCATCCTGCCTGCGGGAAAAGTCGTGGGCGAGACGCCCGCGACCGGTGCAGACGAGACGTCTGCGCTACGGGAGGCGGCGCACCGGATACGGATATCGAACATGGCCAAGAACATCAAAACTCGTGCGGAAGACTATTCGCAATGGTACCTCGACGTCATCAAGGCGGCGCAACTGGCGGATTACTCGCCCGTGCGCGGCTGCATGGTGATCCGCCCCGAAGGCTTTGCCGTCTGGGAAGCCATCCAGCGTGACCTCGACCGTCGCTTCAAAGAAACCGGGCACGTCAACGCGTACTTCCCCCTGCTGATCCCCATGAGCTTCATGACCAAAGAGGCCCAGCACGTCGAAGGCTTCGCCATGGAGTGCGCTGTCGTTACGCACCACAAGCTTGAGCAAGACGGCAAGGGCGGTCTCAAGGCCGCCGGCGAGCTCGAAGAGCCCTACATCATCCGCCCCACCAGCGAAACGGTGATCGGGCACATGTACTCGCAATGGATTCAGAGTTATCGCGACCTGCCCGTACTGATCAACCAGTGGGCCAACGTCATGCGCTGGGAAATGCGTACGCGCCTGTTTTTACGTACCAGCGAATTCCTATGGCAGGAAGGCCACACCGCGCACGAAACCGCAGACGAGGCCGAGGAAGAAACTCTGCGCATGCTCGACGTATACGCCGACTTTGCCGAGGAGTTCCTGGCCGTGCCCGTACTCAAGGGCCCCAAGACCGACAGCGAGAAGTTCCCCGGCGCGGTTACGACCTATTGCATTGAGGCGCTGATGCAGGACGGCAAGGCCTTGCAGGCCGGGACCAGTCACAACCTGGGGCAGAATTTCGCCAAGGCGTTCGACATCAAGTTCGCCGGTCGCGACCAGAAAGAGCAACTGGCCTGGACGACAAGCTGGGGTGTCAGCACGCGGCTAATCGGCGCGCTGATCATGACCCACAGCGACGATGAGGGTTTGGTGTTGCCTCCCCGTGTTGCGCCCAACGTGGTTGCGATCGTCCCCATCTTCAAGACTGACGAAGAGAAGGCGAAAGTGGCCGCGTACATTGAGAAGCTGGCGGGCGTGCTGTGTGGCGAAGATGAAGTCGCAGCGGCCGCCAAACGCTTGAAGTCGGGTGACCTGACGCGGTACTTCTTCGACAAGGTGACTGGGCAGGCCGTCGTCGTTGACTGGCGCGACAACCGCCCCGGCGACAAGCAGTTCCACTGGGAGCAGCGCGGCGTGCCCTTCCGTATTGAGGTTGGGCCCCGCGACGTGGACGGCGAGGCGATGGTCGTCAAGAGGCGCCTCGACCGCAGCAAAGAGGTCGTCAAGCTTGCGGATGTCTCGGCCGACTGGTTGCGAGCGAAGCTCGAAGGCGTGCAGAGCGAGATGCTTGAGAAAGCGCGCCAGTATCGCGACGCGAACTCTCACACGGCTGCAACCTACGACGAATTGAAGTCTACGCTGAAAGACAAGGGTGGTTTCGTACGCTGTTTCTTCCAGCCCGACGCCGAGGCCGAGAAGAAGATCAAGGAAGAGACCAAGGCGACGGTGCGCTGCCTGCCCTTTGACGGGAAGGGGAAGACGGGCAAGTGCATCTTCAGTGGCAAGGAAGGCGCGCCCGAGGCGATCTTCGCGGTGGCGTACTAGAGCGTTTCCGTTTTTCGTCTTCAGTGGTCCGTGTGACGCAGATTAGCGGCCATGCGGTGCATGCCTCTGCAGACTGATTCTGAAATCGCTCTGGGGGCATCAGTAGTTAAGCGCGGAGCGCTGCAACAATTGTTAGCCCCCGCCGTGAGGCGGGGGAGCAGTTGCATGCAAGATGAAGAGGCGCGGAGCGCCGCCACAAAGCGGGTTGCGGGTGAGTCGTGCGACTTTGTGTCGGCGCTCCGCGCCTTTGAAATCGTGCCCTTCATTCCCCCGCCTGACGGCGGGGGCTAACAGTTGTGAGCCTGCTCCGCAGGCAACACAGTACGGACAATCCCTCGCGCGGCAGCGTCGACCGCTTCTACTCAAGCTTCAGCTTCCGGAACCATGCTACTCCGTCGTAAACGCCGACGCCGACGTAACTGTCGCGTGCTGAGTGATAGTCGCTCAGATTGAACTTGGCGTATCGTCCGTCGGCCCCGATATCGAGTCGCGCCTCGCCTTTGATGGCGTCGTAGACAAGTTTGAAGTTGTGCCAGACCAGCTTGCCTTTTGCGTCCGTCACTTCGAGGTTGGTGTCGTAGGTAAATGAATACAGCGTTCGCCAGTCGCCGTTGTCGTTTTCAAAGAGCACGGCCTTGGCGGGCAGCAGTGCGATCTTCAGGTAGTGCTTCTCTTTCGAGCCTGCCCCGTAGCAAAGTATGAAATCAATCTGTGGCGAAGGCTGGTCGTCGAATTGCAATTCGCCACTCAGTGCAAACGTGTCGCCGTCAATCGGCGTATTGACCAGCGCGAAGCCTGCGCTTCCGATAGCACAGTTGATCTCGACTACGCCCTCGCGTTCATCGACGCAGCAGTCGTCCTTAATCCAACCCGCTGGCGTCTTGCGGGCCGCTTCCAGTTTGGCACGCAGAATTGAATCGATGGTCGGGTAGCGCGCATCGAACTCGCGCCGAAGGACTCTTTCCTGTTTCCACGCCAACTGGTGCGGAACCATTGTCTGGATCATGGCAAGCAGGTCCTTTGGCTGGGCGGCAAGTGCTTCACCAATCACCCAGGCGGCCGTGTAGAAGCCGGTGATACTGTCGCTGGGCTGGTCGCCAAGTATGTCTTGCGGCGGTGGCAGTTGCCCGTTGCGGTCGCAGAACACGAGCTCAGCCAGTCGCCGGTTGCGGTAGTTGGCGGCCGCCGTTTTGTCGACGGCGTCGAGCCCCATCTGGGCAGCGACTTCGGCGCATGACTCCTGAAACCAGTCAGGTGCAAGCATTAACTCGGGCACGGCCTTGTAGACGTACTGGTGATGAAACTCGTGGATGATGACCTCAAGCCATGAACTAGGCAGCCCGTAGTCGCCGTCCCAATGCGGGTAGTACCACAGGTAACCCAGCCCGGTCAGGTGCGAAGTGAAGGCGCCGTTACGCGCGAAGGCCCCGCCCGTCAGCAGCTTGTCGATGTCCGTGTAGGAAGCGTTGTTGCCCAGTAAGTAGACTTCGTACCGAAAGCCCTTTGGCAGCGTGCCGCCCATCAGCTTCTCGTTGATTGCGACGGCCTTGCTGCACAACTCTGCGATATCTGCGATGCCGGCTTCGTCCGGCAAGTCCGAATAGACGCTGACGTTGCCGGCACGACGCTCGGTACAGGTACCCAGCGCGTTGTCGTGTGCCTGCTTGCTGACGTAGTACCAGCTGAAGGTGACTTCGCCCCACTTGACTTCGAGCTTGATCTGGCCGTCGACGAAATAGCGTGACGTGATCGGTTTCTTCTGCGTGCCCGAGCTAAGGGTCATGCCACCGACGTCAACGACGTTTCCATCCGGGTCTCGTACGACGGTCTGCAGGTTGTTTGCGCCTTGGCGAAACCCGACGGTGTAGGTGCCGGGCGTGACGGCGAAGTGCTTCAACCAGCCGGGGTTCTTTACTTCGATCCGTACGCCTTCAAGCAGGGCATTGCGTTGCTGCTCAGTCAGCAGTTTGTCTTTAGCGAGCACGGTCTTGAGATGGTCGTCCATCATCGGCGCGCTTCGGGCCGAGATCGAGACATCATCGCTGACGCTCTTGCCGGACCAGCCGGCGCTGACGACTTTGTCCAGCCAGCCTTTCTCTTCGGCCGTGAGCCCGTCTTCCTGTGCCAGAGCCATTTGTGGGGCTTGCAGACCCAATGACGTGAACAGCAGTACAAGCAACAGAGCGGCGTAGCGCATGGGAATGTCCTTCAATGCAAACAACGGAGTACCATAGGAACGTGCGAGTATACGGCTGGTTGGCTGTGACGAACGGAAAAACAGACAACGCGGGCCGAAGCCCGCGCTGTTTTCACGATGTGTCGGGTTAGCTGGCAGGTACGACGATTTCGACTTTCTCGCCGCCGCGCCGCACGATGTGGAGCTTGACGTCGCCTTCGGAATCACGCAACAGCTTCAGGAAGTCCTGCAGCGTGGTCTCGTCGGTGATCTTGGTTTCGCCGACCTGGTAAATCACGTCGCCGTTCTTCACACCGGCTTCGCGGGTTGCGCTGCCCTTGTCCGGGATCTGGCTGACGCTGAAGCCGACCTTGATGTCGCCGAAGTTGTCCTTCAGCAGGTCCGCGTTCATTTTGGTGTAGCGGTCGATGCCGCGGAAGCCGCTTGAGGGCAGCTCTTCTTTGCCGTTGCCCGGCACGCTTACACTCGGGACGACGACCTTCATGCCCTTTTCGATCTTGAGCTTCTTGTCGGCGTCGGGCAGGAAGCCGCCGATTTCTTCGATCGGCGAGGTCTTGTCCATCGGGTTCTGGTTGTAGCGGCGGGTTACCGTGAGTTCCGCGACCTGCTTGCCGTTGGCATCAACGATCGAAACCTTCGAGTCCATTTCAGGCGCTGCACCGGCCTTCACGGCGATGCGAACGTAGAGATCTTTCTGCTTCTCGCGGTAGTTCGCGCTCAGCACTTCGCCCTCGAAAGCGCCGTCCGTGCTGGCCGGAGTTTCTGTCGGCGTCTCGGTCGGGGTTTCGGTGATCTCACCGTCCTTGCCGAAGCTCGGATCAAGCACAGCCTTCTGCGCCTCTTTCCAAGCATCGCCGAAGACGCCCGCTGTCATCAGTACGCGATTGCCGAGCGCCTTGCTGGGGTCATTCAGACCGCCGAGAATGCGCCCGAAACCACCGCCGCCAGAGGCCGCTTCCTTGCCCTTTTTCTGCCCGAGAATGCCGAGCAACTTGCCGTCGAGGGTCAGCACGACGCCGCCAAGGCAATCGCCCAGCGAGCCATCAAGCCCGTAGTATTTGCCGTCTTCGACCACGCAGTTGATGCGGGCCGTGCGGAAGAAGCGTGCGTAGTTCAGGGTTTCGTCGTGGGCACCGATGATGACGACCTCTTCGCCGAGGGCAGGTACTTCAGCTTTCTCGGGGAAGCTGACAGCTTCCGGTGCGCCTTCGCCCAGCTTCGCGCCGTACCAGCGCAGGTTTTCTTCGGATGACTGCATGGCTTCGGTCGCCGCGAATTCTTTGCCGTCAGCGGTGTGCAGCTTGAAGTCGCCGGGGCCGGTGCTTTCGCCGCCGCGCCCGAACATGCTGGCCATGCCGCCGACCGGGTTGCTCAGCGGCTGGTTGCTGACGACCACCAGCCCGCCTCTGCCAACCAGAAGCCCCGTCGTTGAGCCGTTGCTTTCGACGGTCTGCCCCATGGCCGACGTGGTGCTGGTCCAGGTTAGCACGACGACCTTGTCACCGTACTTGGCGTGCAGCGCGCGCAGCTTTTCAGCCTTTTCGTCGGCGTGCAGCAGCCCGGCGCTGATCAAGGCGAGGGCGAATACAGGGATCAGGTAACGTGTCATGGTTATCTCCGTTTGCTTTCTTTACTTCTTGCCAGGCCGGCGACCTGCGCCGCCCGGTTTGCCGCCAGAGCGTTTCGGCCCGCGACTGTCAGGGCGGGAACTGCCGCCACTGCGCTTGGGACCGCTGCCGCTTCGCGCCCTGTCTGAGCCCGAACGGGGGCTTCTCGGTCTGTCCGACCCTGAGCGTTCGCCTCTCGGCTTATCGCTGCGCGGGCTTCTTGGTCTGTCCGAGCCTGAACGCTCGCCTCTCGGCTTATCGCTGCGTGGGCTTCTTGGTCTATCCGACCCCGAGCGCTCGCCTCTCGGCTTGTCGCTGCGTGGGCTTCTTGGTCTATCTGACCCTGAGCGTTCGCCTCTTGGCTTGTCGCTACGCGGGCTTCTTGGTCTGTCCGACTCTGCGCGCTCGCCACGCGGCTTGCGGTCGCCCGTGGGCTTGCCGCTTCCCTTCGTTTTCAGGCGCGCCGATGTCTTTTTCTGGCCGACACTGCTAGTGCCGCGAGTGCCGGTTTTCTTTCGCCGGAAACCGGTGGCCGTGTCGTCGCGCTTGAACTTGGCCGGGTCGATCAACGGCTTTTCGTAGCTAAGACGCCCGTTTTCAGCGTCGTCGGCGTACTCAAGCAGGCGCTTCACTTCGTCGGCATTGAGCTTGCGAATACCGCCGGTCGGGGCCTGGCCAAGCTCCATGGGGCCGAGGCGTGTTCGTTCAACCTGCTTCACGCCGTGGCCGAATTTCAGGCAGATGTCGCGCATGCCCTGCGGCAGCCCTTCATAGACCGTTAGCTCAAACTGGGTTTTGCCGCCGACGCGTTTGCCGATCTGGATGGGCTCAAAGCGCCCGCTGTTCATGGCGTAGTAGAGCGCGCGTTCGATGTTTCGGGCGTCATTGGTTGTCAGCGCGCCGCGCACGGTCATGCGGTAAACCTTCGGCACGCGGTAGCGCGGGTGTGTCAGCAAGTTCGCCACGCGCCCGTCGTTGGTAATCAGCATCAGCCCGCGCGCGAAACGATCCAGGCGACCGGCCGTGAACAGGCGCCCGAACTCGCCTTTCACGAGGTTCTGCAAAGCCTTCTCGGCCTCTGAATCGTTGAAGCTCATGCCTTCGGATTTGTTCAGAATCCAGTAGGCGGGCTTGGGCAGGTGGATGCGTTCGCCGTCAACGTTGATGGTGTCGCGGAACGGGTCCGCGCGTACGCCGAGCAGGCTGACGGTCTGGTTGTTGATGGTAACGCGCCCGGCCACGATCAGGTCTTCACAGGCGCGGCGCGAGCCATAGCCGGCACGCGCAAGTATCTTTTGCAGGCGTTCTTTGCCCACGTCGTCGAATGTCATCGGCCCACTTTCTTCAGCCGTAGCAGGGCCTCAAAGCAAGGCCCAAATACCGGCTCCCGCCGGGGCGTATACATATACGCAGTCGGTGCAGAAGCGGTAGGGGGAGATGCAGCGGAACAACCCAGCCCCACCCGGCGTTCAGACTGGTACACAGGGGGCATTCATGCCAGAACTACGTTCACCCAGACCCACGTCAGCCAGGCCTACCCCGAAGCGCGCCGGCGGATTCTCTATCGGGCACATCTTCGGTATCGATATACGGGCCCACTTCAGTGTGCTGCTGATTTTCGGGCTGATCGCCTACAGCCTCGCCTCATACACATTCCCCGGCTGGCATCCCAACTGGGGGGTCGGGATGAACTGGTCTCTGGCACTGGCGACGGCGATGCTGTTTTTCGCCTCACTGCTGGCGCATGAACTGGCGCACTCTCTCGTCGCCAAGTGGAAAGGCATTGAGATTGACCGCATCACTCTATTCCTGTTCGGCGGCGTCGCAGAACTTAAGTCCGAGCCCAAAACCGCCGGTGTCGAATTCCTGATCGCCATTGCAGGCCCCGCCATGAGCGCGCTGATCGGCCTGGTTTCGATTGCGCTGGCCTCAATGTTTGTCGGTCCCGACTTTGTCCAGCGCGTTACCGACGACCCCGCCGCCGCCATGAAGACCGTCGGCGCTTTACCTACGCTTCTGCTGTGGCTTGGTCCGATCAATCTGATTCTGGCGGTCTTCAATATGGTGCCCGGCTTCCCGCTGGATGGCGGGCGCGTGCTGCGCAGCATCCTGTGGGGGATCAGCGGTGACCTGCGCAAGGCCACCATGTGGGCGACGACCGTCGGGCGCGTGATTGCTTTCCTGATGATGGGTCTTGGCGCGCTTGAGATGTTCTACGGCGGGTTCATCAACGGGCTCTGGCCGGTGTTCATCGGTTGGTTTCTGTACAGCGCGGCGCGCAACTCGGCCGTCGAGATGCAGCTTCGTACCAGCCTGCAAGGGCACCACTTGTCAGAGTTGATGGTTACAGGCTTCGAGTTCGCGCCGGGCGACATGGATATCGACAGCTTCATGCGCGACATCGTGCTGCACCGCAGCCAGACCGTCTGGCCCGTGCGTGACGGCGACGACGTGATCGGGATCGTCAGTGTAGATGACCTCGCGGCCGTCCCCGTTGAAGGCCGCGCGCACATCCATTTGTCAAAGATCGCGCGCCCGCTTGGCGAAGTTGATTTCGTCAGCGCCGACCTGCCCGGCCCCGAGATCATGCGCAAGCTGGCCGAGAGCGACTACGGCGTAATGCTGGTGGTAAGCGACGGCAAGATCGTCGGGCTGCTGCGCCAGGCAGACGTAATCCAATGGATGCTGCTACACGGCGGCTAACATGTACGCAAGAACGCCGCCGACGGTAGGCGACGCAAGGCAGATTCAGAGCCCAGAACTTCCGGACCAGGCAGAACCGCCGCACCAATCACTAGAACCGCGACCGTAAGGGAGCGGCTGCCGTCAGCAAAGCAAACGAAGGCGCTCGTATTTGCCTGGCAAGTTTCGCATTGCCCCCGCTGGATGCTCATTGAGCCCAAGCCGCTCCCTCGCGGTCGCGGTTCTGTCTGTCGCGGTATGCGATACGTTTGAATCTTGAGCGTGTCCAAGTCGCGCAGCCAGCGGGAATCATTAGTATCACGACGGTCGCCAACAGCCTCGTCGGCTAGCTCTCAGCCTTGGGTTGTGGGTCAGGCACGTGGCCAGATCCGTCAAGGCTACTTTAACAGGTACGGTAGAGATACGTTGCAAGGGTTGACGAGAGAGAGAGGGCGCACATGAGTGATGTTCGGTCAGCGGTAGCGATCCTGTTGGTGATCGTGACCATCGCTGGTTGCGGGGCGGGTGATTCCAATGCGCCACCAAGCCAAACCAATGATTGCACAGCTAGTGAGGTCATAAACACAGAGGGCTGTTCAGGAAACGATCAGTCGGAATCTAAGGAGCCCGCCGATCAAGGCACGAATCAGCCAACTCTGCATCGATTGGTGGTTCTGTCAGACTATGAACTCACACACCTGTTCCCAGTAAGTCGATCCGTAAATGAGATAATCCCCCGCTTCGATCACCCTACGCTGCTTTTCTATAGCTCAATTACAGCCAGTTCCCTCTCCCAGGCCGACGACGGGATCGCTCTCCAAACCGGATTGCCATTTGATAGTACCTGGCGCACTGTTCTCAAGGTCGACGGATCGGACCGCTACGATGTTCTTCCCGAGCCCGCCAGGGACAGTGTGGACGCGCGTTGGCTCAATAACGGCACGAACTCTGTAATGCCGCTGTTTACTCCGATTGCGTCACGAGATGATGGTATGGATCCCTTAAGACCTCCTCCGCGTCTGAGTGCCGCTTGGTGCTGGTGGCCGAGGGCTCTAGGGGTTGTTCCTTTAGGACTATTTAAGGCCGATGTGCCGTACCGCAGATTGGATCAATCTGCGAAGGAGAGGAAACTGCTGCTGAGCAGAACGCCATTGGAGATTCTCATAATGAATCTCGAAGAAGTGGGCGATGAGGAACGATCCCAGATATCGTCAGTGCGATGGTGGAGGTTGGGGAGGCTTATTGGAGTTTCCCATGAAGCCAATCCATGGGCCGTACTTACCCTGACTCCGGGGCTTGAGATGGGGCTTAAGAGCATAGTATTGAGGGTGATTGCTGTTGCAGAAGACAAGGTCGAAATCGAAGTAATTGACTACTCGATTGGTGGGGATTAAGGAGTCTTCGGGCAGATGTTAGTCGCAGAAACAAGGGCCTAGCCTTCAGCCTTGGGCTCGACTGCCTTGGTTGGCGGGCGGGTGGCTGGTGGGGCGGTTTTTCGGCTTACCTTTTTTCCGCTTACTCTTTCGTACATCAGTAAGTCGCGCTTGCTCAGGTCTTCGCGCCCCATGCGTTTGTGCAGCTTGGCGCGGTTGTAGTAGGCGTTCACCAGCCTTGGGTTGTGCGTGAGGCACATGTCGAGGTCCCTTAGCGCGCCCTCCAAATCGTCCACGCGGCTTCTTACGATGGCGCGGTGATAGAACAACTCGGCCTCGTCCGGCGCGGCCAGTATGGCCTGCGTCAAAAAGGCCTGCGCGTACTCGAGCTTGCCGTCCGCCTTCAGCAGCAGTCCCTTGTAGAAATGGCCCTCGTAACGCCCGGGCTCGATGTCGATCAGAAGGTTAAACCGCTCGGTCGCTGTGTCGAAATCGTCGGCCTCGTAGGCTTCTTTGCCCTCACCCAGCAGCGCGTTGTAGATGCTCTCCTTCAGGTCCTTCACCGTGAACAACTGTGCCGGGGTCATGCCCTCGCCGGCGAGTCGGCGCCAGGCGCGCGCGGCCTCAATGGGCTCACCGCTGCTTAGCAGCTCGCGAATCTGGCCTACGAGTGCCCAGGCGGAGGGCGTCAGGTCGGGCTCGTCTTCGGGCTTGAAGTAGCCGCTGTCTTCGCCGACGGCGCGCTCAGGCGCGGATTCGTCCGGCTTCAGGCGTTGCAGGCTGATGCTGGCGCTGCGTTCGAGCTCAAGTTCCAGCTTGATGTGGCTGTCGATGCCGAGGTTTACGAAGGTCGTGTGATTCTCCATCGAGCCGACGATCAGCGTGAAGCTTGCGCCGCGCTTGTCGAGGATGTTGTAGGTGTCCACAACCCAGCGGATGTCGCTGCCCTGCGCCGAGTACTCGGGCTCAAGGGCGACGGCGATGGCGCGGAAGTCAGCGGGCAGGGCTTCCAGCAGATCGAACAAACGCTGCACGTCCACAATATTCAGCGGCTTCTGGCCCTTGATGCGAATGACGAGACGCTCGTCGTGGTTGAAAATTCGGAAGCGCTCGGCGTACTCGAAGTCGCCTTTGATGTCGCGCAGGTCGAATTTCTTCATGGCGACAAAGGCCAGCGGCATGCGTTTCTCGCCGCCCTTCACTTCGAGAAAGGCGGCGGGCAGCAGGTCGGGCTCGTTGCTGGCTTTGTAGACGACGCCCATCTTGGGCATCAGCTCGCGCATCGGCACGACCGGGCGCCCTTCGGTAAACTGGGCGCGCTGTTTCTTGAGGGCGTTGCGATACAACTCTTCGGTCTTGATGCCCGTCAGGTCAACCGGGTGGGGGTTGAGCGGGCGGCGGCTCCAGGGTTCGGGCGCGGCCGGCAGCTGGTGGCGGCGAATGAGTTTCAGGTCAAGCAGCACGTCGTCGATGTTTGCATAACGGTCGGCGGGGTCTTTGGCCATCATGCGCAGGACGACGCGGCTCAGTGTCAGCGGGATGTCGTGGCGCGCGATGCTGGGCGCGGACGCTTCTTCGCAATGGTGCTTGGCGATCAGGTCAAAGTTGTTGTCGCCCCGGAAGGGTAGCGACCCGACAAGGCACTGGTAGCTGGTGATGCCGAGGCTGTAGATGTCGGTGCGGGAATCGACGGGCATGTATTCGGATTGCTCTGGTGCCATGTAGGCCACGCTGCCCATGAACTGCCCTTGCGACTTGTCTTTTTCGCCTTCTTCAAGGCGTGCGAGCCCGAAGTCTAGCACCTTGATGATGCCGTCTTCACCGATGACCAGATTGCCCGGCTTGATATCGCGATGGACAATGCCGTGGCTGTGCGCAGCACTGAGCCCGCGGGCGACGCCTTCGATGTAGCCGAGGGCTTCGTCAACATCGAGGGGGCCGCGGCGCAGACGGTCTTTGAGGTTTTCGCCGCGCGCGAATTGCATCACGATGTAGTTGAAGTTGCGGTCGGTATCGACGTCGTAGATCTGGATGATGTGTTCGTCTTCGAGCTTGGCAGCAAGGCGGGCCTCGCGCAGGAAACCTTCGATGTGGCGCTCATGGGCTGCCCAGCGCTCATCGAGAATCTTGAGCGCGACCTCTTTGCCCAGGCTGAGTTGGTTGGCGAGGTACACGGCGCCCATGCCGCCGGTGCCAAGCAGTTTCTTGATCTGGCAACCGCCGATAGTCTGCCCGATGAGTCGAAATGCCGTGTTATCAGATGGCATGAGGTACCTGGCGCGGGGGTGCCGGGGTAAGCGCTTGCGTCAAAAGGCTGCTCTAACGCACACTGATTTTAGCCTGCTTTGGTGCTGTTGCCAACGTGTGCGGCGTTCAGGCGTTACACCGATCGGGGAAACTACATGGCCAAGTTGTGGATCATCATAGGTATCACTCTGCTGCTCGCCGGTTGCGTTACCAACACGGTTGACGAGCAGGGTAACCCGGTTGGCAAGGCCGCACTCGACGACGAGCTGGTGCTGGACGACGCCGGGCGGATTATTGCGCACCCGACGCGGCTGATCCCGCCGGACAGGATGATCGTAAACGGCGACACACCGACTGAGCGAGAGATTCGCCTGCTGGGTGTGGAAGGGCTGCCTGAGGAAGAAGCCCCGAACACTTACGCCGAATGCCAGGAGTGGATGGCGCGCTATCTCGCGGCCGAGGACGAGATTTACATCAAACCGTCGCTCGACGTCGACATGGACGCCGAGGTGATATACGGAATTGTCTACCTGCGGGCCCGCGACGAAGACACCGGCAAGGAGATCCCCAACGGCTACGTGAACGTGAACATGGCCATGCTCAGCAAGGGCTTGGTGAAGATCCGCGACATACGCGAGTTCGAGGGCAACGACCTGCGCGAGCGCATGCAAAAGGCCCAGGACATGGCCAA
>JAGQRE010000119.1 GCA_020425695.1 Planctomycetota bacterium | reverse complement strand
TGCCGCCCGGAATTCATTGAAAGCTTCGAAAAGCTGGCAAATCTGGCGACTCGCGAGGGCGTTGAAGGCCGTGAGATCAAGCTTCACGCCCCGCTGATCAAGCTCACCAAGGCGGAGATCATCCAGCAGGGCGTCAGGCTTGGAGTCGACTATTCGCTAACCCATTCCTGCTACGACCCCATAGGGTCACAAGCATGCGGTCGATGTGACTCCTGCCGTCTCCGGCGACTCGGTTTTGAGCAAGCGGGATTGCCCGACCCGACAGTCTATTCCGAATGATCTTGATTCCGGTTGATCCGTTACTACCGTGCCGAGCACCGCTGTGCATTGCGCAGGTGAGGTGACCTGCGGTCGAAGCACTGTGGCCATTGTATTGCAAGGAATGAGGCCTATGCCGAATCAACCAATCTCAATCAACCTGGACCGCATGGTCGACGCCATGCTGGATACTCGTACGCCGCACTACTGGGACCCGAAGCGGTCAAAGATCGTGCGCGGCAGCAGCGACCTTGACGACGACCGCACGCGCCGCGTCTTGATTGACACCATCGGCAAGCGAAAGTTCAAGCAGCTCACGGACGGGTTTGCCAAGACGATCGATCCCAAGGACGGCAAGCTTGTACAGGAAGCCGTGAAGGGAAGTTTTGACAAGTTCAATCGCCTCTTGCAGAAACGCGCCGACCTGAAGAAGGCCTGGATCGCGTTCGCCGGTGAGGAACTGATGGAGGCCGCCGTAGATTGGCTTGCGATGCAGGGAATTGAAGAGTTCATCGCAACAGGCGAAATTGCCAAGTTCGCCCTTGAG
Source organism: Planctomycetota bacterium (assembly GCA_020425695.1). Classification (GTDB taxonomy): domain Bacteria; phylum Planctomycetota; class UBA8742; order UBA2392; family UBA2392; genus JACKID01. The sequence continues at coordinate 11,793 of JAGQRE010000119.1, read as the reverse complement.
GAAGCCGAGTCCGCGGACGAAGAAGAAGAGGACGAAGACGACGATGAAGACGAAGAGGAACTTGAGGAAGAAGTAGAAGAAGAGGAAGAAGACGAAGAAGAAGAGGACGAGGAAGACGAAGAAGAAGACCTCGACGAGGACGAAGAAGAAGACGAAGAGTTCGAAGAAAACGGCGAAGAAGACGACGAAGAAGAGTAGGCTGCTGGCCTGTCACCCAGTCGTATCGACAAGAATCGAACGTTAGCGCGGCACCGCTGAGCGGTGCCGCGATTGTGTCCCGGCAGTGTCGCGATTCACCCGTATACTCCAACCATGACCAGCGCAGGCGACAAACTTCTCACGGCCACCGGCAAGGCTGTTGCCGGAAAACGTGCCATCGGAGGCTTGTCCGGTTGCGCATTCAGCCTCGTTGTGGCTGCTGAGGCACGTGAACACAAAGGGCTTCTGCTTTGCATAACGCCTGGCCCTGAGACCGCGGAAGACATTGCGCTGGATATCGAAGCGCTCTCCCCGACTGTGACCTGCCTGATCGCACCGGTGATGGACGAGAACAACCCGGACAAACAAGCCACATGGGTCAGTCTGCTGTCGCGCATCGCCCACCTGGACACATCAGCGATTCTGCTGGCGCCGGCCGCGTCAATGATCGAGTCACTGCCATCACCAAGCGAGATCAAGGCAGGCAACCTGTCGTTGCAACCCGGTAAGAAACTGAAGATTGACGCACTGTTTCAGAAGCTGATTGATGCCGGGCTTGAGCGGGTCGAGCAGATTGATGGCGCTGGTCAGTTCACTCGGCGAGGTGGAATCGTTGACATCTATCCGCCGTCGCTAGGAAACCCAGTCCGACTTGAACTCTTTGGCGACGAGATCGAAAGCGTCCGCGCCTTTGACGTCGAAACCCAGCGCAGTTTCGAGAGCCTGCCAGGCGGGACAGCCTTTCCGCTGGTTCCCGTCGAGGGTGGTCGTGATGGCATGCTGCTTGACTACCTGTCGGACCCCACCGTGCTGGCAGTCGAACCCGAACAGGTCGCCGAACGCCTGACTACACTAGCGAGCTTCAGCGAAGACCCGGCCAGACACAAGCGCATCAACGCAGCGCACAAACTGTTGGGCAACGCAACGGCATTGGGCACGGGCGCTGCAACCACGAATCTCGAATGCGTTGCACCGGTCACCCTGGGCGATGCTTACGAGGGTGTGGCCAAGTTGGTGACACCACTGCTCGATTCAGGGCTGACATGCCTGTTGTACTGCGGCGCCGAAGCCGAGTTGCGCCCGGCCCGTGAAGGTCTTGAAGCACAAGGTCTGAAGGAAAGCAGCAAACTGCATCTGCTGCGCGGCGACGTTGAGGGTGGGCGCGTGTTGCCCACTCTCAAGTATGCCGTACTAAGCCTGCATGAGCTGCTGGGGCGGGCGCGCAGACGCGTGCACTACGACCAGGATGATCGACGCGAAATGCGCGATCTGCTCGACGACTTTGTTGAGCTCGAGCCCGGCGACTATGTCGTCCACCTGCAACACGGCATCGCTCGCTTCCGCGGCATGGAGAATCTGCAGCGCGAAGGCAAACCCGGTGAGTTTCTGGCGCTTGAGTTCGCCGACAGTGTTGTTCTGCACGTTCCCGCCACCAATGCAGACGTCGTGCAGAAATACATCGGCATGCGCGGGATGGTGCCGAAGCTCAGCAAATTCAACACACAGGCCTGGTCTGAGCGCAAAATCCGCGCACAACACAGCGTACTGAAACTCGCAACGGAAATGCTTGAAGTTCAGGCCATTCGCGCACAGGAAGCCGGCCACGCCTGCAAGCCTGACGGGGCGGAGATGGCTGACTTCGAAGCGTCCTGCCCGTTTCGTGATACGCCCGATCAGGCGAAGTCGAGTGTCATAATCAAACGCGACCTGATGTCGCGCAAGCCGATGGATCGCCTGTTGTGCGGCGACGTCGGCTACGGCAAAACGGAACTCGCCATGCGCGCCGCCTTCAAGATGGTACTTGAGGGTCGGCAGGTGGCTGTGCTGGTGCCGACCACCGTGCTGGCGCAGCAACATTTCCTGTCGTTCAGTGAGCGCGTAAGCAGCTTCCCGGTCATCGTCGACCTGTTGTCGCGGTTCCGCACATCAGCCGAGCAACGAAAGACAATCGAAGCGCTGGCGGAAGGCAGAGTCGACATCGTCATCGGTACGCATCGCCTGCTAAGCCAGGACGTGCAGTTTAAGAACCTGGGGTTAGTCGTAATCGACGAAGAACAGCGGTTCGGTGTTGAGCACAAGGAACGCCTGAAGCAAATGCGTCAGACTGTGGACTTGCTGACGCTTTCCGCAACTCCGATCCCGCGCACACTACACCAGGCGCTGCTGGGTCTGCGCGACATCAGCAACCTCACAACACCGCCTCAAAGCCGGCTGGCAGTACTAACCCGCTTGATGCACTGGAATGACCGCGAACTGACCGACGCAATCCAGCATGAGCTGGCCCGTGACGGGCAAGTGTTCTTCGTTCACAACCGCGTCTTCGACATTGAGCTGGTGGCTGAAAGGGTCCAGCGCTTGTGCCCTGACGCCCGTGTCGAAATCGGTCACGGGCAGATGCCCGAGGGGCAGCTTGAACAAGTCATGCTGCGGTTCATGAACCGCGAAATCGACGTGCTAGTGAGTACAACGATCATCGAAAGCGGCATCGACGTCCGCACTGCCAACACCATCATCATTGATCAGGCGCAGAACTTCGGGCTTTCCGACCTGCACCAGCTTCGCGGGCGCGTCGGGCGGTACCACAACCAGGCCTACTGCTACCTGATCGTGCCGGACGACGTCAGCCTCAGCGAAATAGCTGCCAAGCGCCTGAAGGCAATCCTGCAATACTCGCAACTGGGCAGTGGCTTCAAGATCGCCATGCGCGACCTCGAACTTCGCGGTGCAGGAAACTTGCTTGGTGCGGAGCAATCCGGGCACATCGCGACGATTGGCTACGACCTGTATTGCCGCATGCTTGACCGGGCCGTTCGCAAGATGAAACACCAGCCGGTACCTCCCGAAGTCGATACCCAGCTCGATCTCGGCATCGACTTCCAGATTCCGCGCTCGTACATCTCGTCCCAACGGCAGCGGCTTGAGATCTATCGCAGGCTTGCGCGCATTGCGGATGACCGCGCCGCCGATCAGATCGCTGAAGAAATCAGGGACCGGTTTGGTAAAGCACCACGCGAGTTTGAACAGCTGATGCAGGCCGCGCTCGCCCGTTCTCGTCTGTCTCGTCTTGGAGTCGTGAGTGTGAGCAGGGCAGAAGGTTACCTGAAACTAAGGGCACTCTCGGCAAACCAAACGCAGAAGAGTCTGAGCCTCGTAAGCAAATCGTTCCGGGTTCTGGACGACACAACCCTCGCACTTCCCCTACGCAAGGGGCTCGAGAGACCGCTGGACCAGCTTCGGTTCCTTGCGAACCTGTTGTCGGCACTCGCGCGGCAAGGTGCGTTCGACATGCCCAAGCCGGACGACGACCCGGATGTCAGTTGATTGTTCACACTCTTGCCCCGGGACGCTTCCAAACGCAAGCTAACGCGCTGGAGACACCAATGAATCGTAGTCTGGGCGTCGCGATAAGCCTTTTGCTGCTAAGCGCTTTCGTCACTGCGCAGCCCAACCGGGCTGACGGTGCTGACGAAATCCTGGCCGTAGTTAACGGTAAAGCGATCACCTACACCCAGATCGTAGGCGACGTTGACATGCAGGCAGAGATCAACGCAATCCGCACGATCCAGCGGGTTGACCCCAGCGTCAGCGACGACGAAATCGAGAAAGACCTCGTGTTTCAACGCCTGCGCTCTTTCGTGCTGCAAACACTGCTTGATGCTGAGGCCGACCGCATCCAGTTGAAGATTACGGATGCGCAAATGCGCCAGATCATCGCCCGGGAACGCAAGCTGATCGGGCTTGAAGACAGCGACGTAAAGGGCTGGGCCACCTACCTGAAAGAAAAGTTCAACCTCTCGCCCACTGAGTACAAGGCGAGACGCTCCGAAGAAATTCGGCGCGGCGAGATCATGAACTACATGGCCGGCTACTACGGCCCGTTGCCGCCCCAGTTCCCGCTTGAGATCTACTTCTCGTTGTCAGTAACGCCGCGTGAAGTGCGCCAGGAGTTCGAGCGAACGGCCGACCAGTGGCGGGTAGCGCGCAACATTGACTACCAGCAGTTCAAACTGCTGTACCCGTCAGACGTCTCGCTGGACGCACGCCGAAAGCTGGTGGATGCCGTGTGGCAAGGCGAGAACAGCGTACGCAGCCGCGTACAGGCGAACGAATCACTGGAGAAAGCATCCGACGGACTCAAGCAGTTGATCGAGGACCTGGGGATACCCGGCGTGCGCATGGAGGTCACCGAACGCAAAACGGCCAAGGATGATTCGGAACTTGATGCCACCGCCTACCAGATGGTGCTGTCCGTCGCGGCCACAGGCGGCGTCTCGGAGATCGGGCGTGCGGACGAAACCGACGAAAACGGTCAACAGTATGAAGGCGTCACGTTTGTGCAGTTGTTCTCACGCGATGACGGTGACAAGCGCAACTACGAAAGCCCGAAGGTGCAGGAAGGCATTCGCAACAAGATTCAGAACCAGCGTCTGGCGCGAAACCGGGCCAAAGTTGAGCAAGCGCTCATGAAGCGCGCCGCCATTGTCCCTGAGAAGTTGTTCGTCCGCTAACGCTTGAAAATTCGCCATAGCACAATTCGTGCGCATGAGTTAAGTAGCACACAAGTCATAGCAAGTCGCGGAGCAGCCAATGCCAGCGCCACCCAAACGGTACAAGGTCGGCGAAATCATGCGCCACACGGGGTTGTCGCGGCAGACTATCCACAACTACACAATGTTGGGGCTGATCCAGCCTGTGGAAAGGACCGAAGCCGGGCATCGTCTTTACGATGAGTCCGTATTCGACCGTATCCGTAGAATCGAGCTTCTGAAGATCCACCGTACGCTGAACGAGATTCGCGAGATGCTTGATCAAGAAGACCAGCAGACTGACGCCGATCAGTCTGCAGCAAGTTAGGCCAGTTCTCGCCTGCACGCTACAAGTACGCGCTCGACTGTAATCGCTTCCATACAGCGGTGATCAATCGGGCATTCCTTCAACTGGCACGGCCAACTGTACGGTGAGCAATCGACTGCTTCTCGAATCACTTCACCGCGTTCGACTTGCGGCAGCGCCGTATAGCGAGGATCGTTCGGGCCCATTACACATATGACTGGCCGGCCCAATGCCACGGCGATGTGCCTTGGCCCCGTGTCATTGGTCAGCACCAGAGCGGCCCGCTCGTAGACGCCTTTGAGTGCGCCCAGATCCAACCCGGCAATAGTCGGGTACCTGCGTCCCGCTTCCTTGAGAACCGCCTCCGCCTCAGGCGTTTCGTTGGGCGCATGACTGATCAGAACTTTCGCACCCTCGTCGGCGAGGGAGTTCAACACCCGCGCGTAGCGCTCAAACGCCCACAGTTTGCTTGGGCCGAACGCACCACCCGGTGCGCATATGACAAGCGGCCCTCCCAGCAGATCGTTGTCGCTCAAAAACGTCGACGCACGGGCGCGTTCGTCCTGGCTGATTGGAAGCGTGGGGCGAAGCTCGCCCGGTTCCACTTCGACTGTGTCGAGCAACTCCATGAAATACTGGCCGGTGTACTTTGGTACGAACTTCCCGTCAGCGTCTGTGTCACGCTGACGCCCCTTGTGCAGCATGAAACTGCGACCGTCTTTGAAGTACCCGACGCGCTTCTTAACTCGCCCCTGAAGGAACAGCCAAGCGCTGCTGAAGCTGTTGGGGAACACGAAACCGAGGTCAAACTTGCGGCGGCGGAGTTCCCGTGCAAAGCGAGCACCGCCCAGCAACCCCCGATGGGCGCCTTTCCGGTCGTAGGGAAGAATCTCACGGAACCAGGCGTTGCCTTCAAGCAACGGGACGCCGATGGGCAAACATACGAGAGTCAGGTTCTCTTGCCCAAAGTGATTGGCCAGTCGCGCGAAGGCCGGCGTAGCCATCACTAGGTCACCCAACGCGTTAGGTGCGCGGACGACCACGTTGATTGAGCCTTGTACCTCGCGTACCATCAGTTGAATCATAGCCAAAGGGGTTCCGTGCGCATCATCCGGGACGATTTCGACAAGCTTGTGGAAAGCTTCGGTGCATCACGCCGCGTGGCAACACGTCTCGGCGCGTTAGCCCGTAAGGGTCTTCTAGTCAGCGAAACCTTGCTTGAGTTCGCCCTTGATGAAGATGGCAAGGCGTTGAGCCGTCTGTTGTTGTCAAAGGCTACGCTGGACGCCGCAGATACCTTGCAGGATGCTGATCTGGCAAAGCTGCAAACTGACTCCGACGCCCAATTCTACGAAGAGAATCCGATCGCAATCCGTCAGATCGGTGGCTCGCGCGTGCTGTGCATGTCGGAAGAAAGTGACGACGCAGCACCGGAATCGCCGCAGGCGACCGACATTTCGGTACTTCCTGAAGGGCGTATCACTTCCGTAATCGACAAACAGGAAGCCCGCAAACTCCTGAGTCCAGACGACATTTCGCGTCTCAAGCTGGACCTGGTGACGAGTTCCGAAGTCGGGCGAAGACTCGAAGCCGTTCGCAAACTCTATCTGACAGAGCTGCCACCAGATGAAAAGCTTAAGCTCTTCCTGACAGCCTTACGCGACCGTGAAGCCGACGTGCGCGCTGAGGCCGCGCGGGCCCTAGGTGGACTCGGCCTTGACGGCGCACTAACGGAGAACCTCGCCAAGGCTGCTCGGGGAGCCGTTGATGAACGCGTGGTCGCCATCACGAATCTTGGGCGGATCATCCGAAAGCTGGACAAAGCTCAACGCGCACTCGGGCTGCAGCTGTTGATTGAGTTCGTGACGGCTTCGGAAGAGAAAGAAGTAGTCCTTGGCTCGCTGGGGGTTCTTGCCAACGAGTTGCCCACGCTTGAAAACACAGCTGATATCTCGGGACGGCTTCACAAGCAGGTGATTGAGTTGCTGCAGGTTCGGTTCTCGCAGTACGACGACGCCGCGCGCAAAGTTTACGCAGCGCTGTTTGAAGGCGACCGGGAAGTTGTTTCAGGCATGCTGGTCCTGTCCGTTGATGAGGTATCGCACCCGGAACTACGCTTCTTCCTGCTGAGTTTGATTACGGAACACGACCTCGCATCAGCCTCGGCGCCGGGCGTCATTGCCCAACTGATTCAAGGACTCTGCCATGGATCAGAGCTTGATCGAAACTTTCAGGCGTGTTCGGCCGCTCTCAACAGACTGGGCGAGAAGGCTGTACCCGGTTTGCTTGATGCACTGGAGACTTCAGATGACGCCGGTCGCCAACGCGTGATCGACCTGTTGGGTCACTTGCTTCGCGGCGGTTCGACGGACTTTCCACTTCAGGAATCGACCGCCGGGCGCATCACACAAACGTTGCTGGATCTTTATCCCGAAGCCAGCCCCGAGGTTTGTACTGCACTTCTGGAAAGCGGCTTCTACCAGCACGCTTCCATGAACGACGAGGCGCGCGCCAGCGCCGTGCAGATCTTTCTAGAAAGTCTTCACGAATTCCGTTTCGAACGTCAGATCGAGCTTGTCCACGCCGCCCTTGAGCGCTGCGGCCACTTGGCAATTGAGCCGCTGCGGGTAGCGATGCTTGAGTCAGCGCACGACGTTACGCGCCTCACGGCCGCCAAGCTGCTGCCCGAGATTACGTCGCGCTTTGCGGACATTCCGTCGTCGCAACTGCTACAGACCATCGAATCCCTGCGTACGCTGACCGACTCAGAGGAGTCCGACTTCACCGACCGCGGGCCGCTCTTTATCTCGTTGGGACGCGTCGGCGCACATGACAATGTGCCGGCCGCAACCGCTAACGAGATTTCCGAGAACATGCGCGAACGCCTTGGGCACACAAGCAGCGTTTACGACATTCTCGAAGCCCTTGGATACCTGGCTTCAGGCAGCAATCTATCGAAAGAAGAGCGCCTTGAAGTCGGGTATCTGCTGCTGACGGTTCTGAAGAAGGGCTTGCCCGGCATGTCCGGGCGGATGCGCAAGAACGAAGAAGGCGAAGACGTTCTTCATTTCGGACGCGAGACGACCGCCTACACGGACATGATTCCGCGTATCCTTGAAGGACTAGGGCGTATGATCGCCGTCGAACAGACGCCCGATGTTCTGTTCCAGGGCATTGCAGACGAGTTGATCAAACTCTGGACCGAGATTACCGACTACAAGCGTATCTGGGCGCCGGCCGCAACCATGACGCTGGCGCGCCTGCTGGGAAGCATCGCACTGGGAAAACGGCGAACCGACCGCATGGCCGAGGACATCGCCGATCTGCTCACGCGCAAGCTGATACTTTTGCCGGTGATGCAGGTGATTTCACAGGTAGTTGTTACCGGGGAAAGCAGCGAACGAATGGACCACATCGCCCTGCGTGTGTTCCATGAGTTAACCAAACGGCTGAACGAGCAGCCGCCGCCCGAGGCAACCGAGCGACGCCAGATTCTCGAAACCATGACCGCCATCGCACAACGCGAGAAAATCGGCGACAGCACCAAGGAAGTTGAGCATGTTCGGCGTGTAGTCATCGAAGCGCTGTTTGAGGCCTTACGTGACCGGGTTTTCCAGGCACGCGGCATGCTTGAGCAGTTGGGTGCAAGCGAACTTTTGTCAGAAACTATGCGGGCCGACATCCAGCGTCGCCTGAAACCCGCTGCCCATCGCGGTTAGCTTATCCACACAATCAACAGCGCGCTTTTGTCAGCAAACTTTTGATAGCTGCGCTTTCGTGTGTCGCGGCTGTCGCTACGCTTGCGCCACGGAGAAACAACATGCGAGCGCTTCACTACAAGCTGATGGTATGCGGACAGAGCAGCTTCCGCGCAATTCGCGACACTCTGCCGCAGCTCACCTATGAACCCGGCATGCAGCGCGGCTTCCTGCTTTCCAAGGACAGCAACCAGAACCGCGTAAAGGGACGCTACATCTACACCAAGCTGGGCAAGCTGGTGCGAATCGACGCTGAATCACTTGAGCCCGTTGAGGAAGCCACCGAGTCGCTGGCTGACTGTCACTTCGAGATGGACCAGCAGAAGGGACTCGTAATGGTCGAGCAGCGGCGCGGCGAGTTGAACTCGCTGTATGAAGCCGTGGACGCCATCCCCGAAGCCATCTGTGAGTTTGAAGAACTGAACCTGAACTTGCTCGACATGATGTTCGAGCTTCAGGGCGCCTACAAGAAGAACGAAGTAAAGTCGCTGCGCATCCACGACTACCTCGCGCGTGAGAACATGCTGGCGAACGCCAGCTTCAAGATCCTCGACAAGCAGGACGCCGAGAAGATCGCGGAGCGGTTCAGCGATCAGCTTGATGCATTCACCCTAACGTTAAAGCTGCCGGACGGCGCATGCGCCTTGACAGTTACCCGTAAGGGAAGCGTGCGCGCCTCTGACGACGCACCCGACGAGTTGCTGTTGCTGGTTAAGGACATGCTGCCGCGTTTCCACGAGGCTGAAGTCGAAACCGCGGAAGTGGTCGACCCCGTGGCAGCGAAACGCAAACGCAAGTAGTGCTCTGCTATCGCTAGACGTCCAGGATTCGCAAGCAGTGCGGGCAACGAATGATCTCCGCGCGGGCCTTAATCTGCATTTGCGTCTGCGCCCTGAGTTCGCCCTGGCAGGCGTTGCAGAACTCGCCATTCTGGTGGCACAGAGCGCTGCCAGGGTGTCGATGCTGCACTTCGTCGTATACATGAAGCAGTTCGGGCACGACCAGCTTCACTGCTTCTGTGCGCTCCGCGACATGCTGATTGATCACAGCCTGCGCAGCCTCTGTCACTTCTTTCGTGGTCTTGGCCACGCCCTCAAGTACATTGGTACGGGTCGCCAGTTCGCTCCTGGTTAACTCTATGGCTGACTCTTGATCCGATATCAGTGACAGCAACTCAAGCCCCGCTGTCTCCAGTTCGTCGATCTTGATTCGCTGTTTCGCGGCAGCCTGACTGCCTGCCTCTGTGCCTTGGGCATCGAGCTGATTCACGCGCTCGTCGAGTCGATGCAACTCTCCCTCAAGCTCTTTGTGCTCGTTCTTCAACTGCCGCAGCTTCTCTTGTTGTGACTTGAGAGTTGCTTGCGTCTCATCCACCTTGGCCTGCTCGTGCGCCTGGGCCTTTGAGGCCTTTGCGATACGCTCTTGTTCACGCACGATCTGGGAGTCGTGCTTTTGCACCCCCCACAGCAGGTCCAGACTTTCAGCGAATTCAGCCATGCAATGTTTCTACTACGCACCACGGCAAAAGAAAACGGGGCCCCGAAGGGCCCCGTCGTATGACCTGCACTCTATACGTCGTCGCCAAAGTCGACGTCTTCGCCATCAGCCCCAAGTAGCGCTGACAACGTGACGTTGTCAAGGAAACCCTCAAGCTTCCGGCTGCGTACCGGGTGCTGCAGCTTGCGGATGGCCTTGGCTTCAATCTGGCGAACACGCTCGCGCGTAACTTTGAAGATCTTGCCGACCTCTTCCAGCGTGTAGGTGTGCCCGTCACCGATGCCGTAGCGCAGGCGAATGATCTCACGTTCGCGGTACGTCAGGGTGTTCAGAACGCGATCGATCTTGTCCTTCAGCATTTCCTGCGATGCGACACCGACCGGGTTGTCCGCGTTGTCGTCCTTGATGAAGTCGCCGAAGAAGCTGTCTTCAGAATCACCAATCGGACGATCGAGACTGATGGGGTGCTTGCTGATTTTCAGCACGCGCTTGGCTTCTTCGTAGCTGATCTCGGCGGCCGTCGCTAACTCGCGGACGCTTGGCTCGCGCCCAGTCTCCTGCATCAAGCGCTTGGCAACGTTGCGCAGTTTGCTCATCGTCTCGATCATGTGCACCGGGATGCGAATGGTGCGGGCCTGGTCGGCGATGCTCCGGGTGATGGCTTGGCGAATCCACCACGTCGCGTAAGTGCTGAACTTGTAGCCGCGACGGTATTCGTACTTCTCGACCGCTTTCATCAGGCCTGTGTTGCCCTCTTGAATCACGTCCAGGAAGCTCAGGCCACGGTTGCGGTACTTCTTCGCGATACTGACCACCAGTCGAAGGTTACCGCTGAACAGGCGGCGCTTAGCCTCTTCGTAGGCCTGATAGCGACGCTTCATTTCCTCGCAACGCTCGTGGAGGTTCTCGCGTGATTCCATCGCGCGACGCAGCAGGGTTTCCAGTTCTTCCTTGAGCTGGTCTACCCGCTTCTTGGCTTCCGGCACGTCCTTGAGACGTTCGATTTCGCGATCAAGCCAGTTAGCCTTGCGGCTGACTCGCTCAATCTCGTCCATCATCGGCTTAATCTTCTTGGTCTGGATGTTGAGTTCTTCCAGCAGGATCACGCCCTTCTTCTGGCGCGAGCGAACGTTCTGGAACGCCTTTTCGCGGTCCTTCTTAGCGCCTTTGCCCTCCCACGTCAGCCAGTCCTGCTGGTTGAGCTCAACGAGGCGCTTGAGCGTTGTGAGATTGTCATTCAAGCGCGCGCTCATCTCCGACTTCGCCATTTCGAATTCAGAGTTGAACTTCATCGTGCGGTCAAAGGCCAACTCGCCACGTTCGACTTCGCCAAGGATGCGGATGGCTTCTACCTGAGCAATGTGGCTTTCCAGCACGCGCTTCTGGAAGCGCTTGCGGGTTACCTCAATCTTTTTGGCCAGCGCGATTTCCTCATCGCGCGTCAGCAGCGGGATTTCACCCATCTGCTGCAGGTAGGTGCGCACCGGGTCGTCGATACGACCATCTT
>JAGQRE010000118.1 GCA_020425695.1 Planctomycetota bacterium | reverse complement strand
CGTCGCCTGCTGGCGCAGGTGCTGGCGCCGCGAAGCTCGCTGTCCGGGTCGCGCGGCGACTGGGCAGACTCGGAAAGGCATATGCGGCGGGCCGTGGAGCTATGTCGCGAAACCGGCGCGCACTCAGAGGCCGGCGGTCTGCTTGATCAGCTTGGGGGTTCACTGCGCATGCAGGGCAGGTTTGAGGAAGCCGAGCCGTACCATCAGCAAGCTCTGGAGATCCTGGAAGAGATTGGCGACCAGTCGCGTCTGGGCGTGGCGGCCATGAACTATGCTGGCCTGTGCAAACGTCTCGGGCGCATGGAAGAGGCGGGCGAGTTGTACCTGCGGTCGCTCAAACATGTGGACCGAAGCCGTGACGTACGCCTGCGCGGCCACGGGCGCGGCAACTACGCCGAGTTCCTGCACAAGCAAGGTCGCCTTGAGGAAAGCCGTGCGATGTTCGAGCAATCACTCGAATTGCTGGGGCAGTCCGGCGACATCGCCATCCGGGCCATCCAGCAAGGGCGATTCGCCGCGCTGCTGATTCGTATGGGGCGAGCCAATGAAGGTACCCAAGCCATCCGTGACGCGTTGAATGTGCTCAGAAAGTCAGGCACTGAATACGGCGTTGACATGATCCGGCAGGCCGTCTCCGAAGTCTGCACAGAGCTTGGGTTGGAACTGCCCGCAGAGCTTGAACAGCGCTAGGCACTACCTTGTTTTAGCACGGCAATACTCTTTTGATGGCGGGCTTGAGAAGGAATGCCGTGACTGAGCCCAACCAACCAGAACGTTTTGCCGAAGAAACCTTTGAGCGCGTGAAGGCGTTCTGCACTGAGCCGCAAACCATAGAAAGCATTGCCGGCGAGCTCGGTGTTGAAGAGTCCCATGAGCTGACCGAGTGGCTGGAAAGCTTGGTCTTTAGCGGCCGACTGCAGCGCATCAAGGGCAAGCGCTATCAGGCGATCTCCGGGCGCGCGGCCGTCGGCATGTACCGACGCTCGAAGGGTTACGGCAAGCAGGGTGGGCTGGTGGCGCCCCGCGACTACAGTATCGGCATCATCGACATCCCGACCGGGCTTGAAGAAGGCGCGCAGGACGGCGACCTAGTGCTGGCCAGTTACAAGGAAGGACGCGGCGGGCGATTGGACCGAGAGGGCAACCCGAGGCTCTCGGGGCGCGTGCTGAACATCATCGACTCACGACCGACCGAGGCCGTGGGGATTCTCGAGTACTCCCATAGCGGCAAAGCGCGCGTACGCCTTGAGGGCTACAACTTGCCGCGCTATGCCTACATCCAGCCGCACGAAGTACACCACACGAAGCCCGGCACTGTCGTGCGCGTGAAGCTGCACCGCAGGGCGGACAGTCAGGGGCGCACACGCGGTGAGTTGTTGGGCAGCATCGGAAGCATTGACGACCCGACCCACGACCTCGACAACCTGATTGCGCTGTTCGGTTTTCCCGGCGACTTTGACCCGGACGCCTTGCGCGAAGCTCAGGCCTTGCCGCAGCACCCGAACGTCGAAGAGTTCGAGGGGCGTGTCGACTTTCGCGAACTGCCGATCATCACGATCGACCCGAAGGACGCCGAGGACCACGACGACGCCATCAGCATCGAGAAGCTGGACGGCGGGCTGATCCGCCTTGGCGTGCATATCGCGGACGTCAGCCACTATATCAGCCCCGACAGCGCACTTGACCAGGACGCGCGCATTCGTGCGACCAGCGTTTACCTGCCGGGCAAGCTGATCCCGATGTTGCCGAAAGAACTCTCGGCCGGATTGTGCAGCCTGCATGACAGCGTGGATCGGTTAGCGCTGTCTTGCATCATGACTTTCAACGCCGACGGCGAGATGTTGCGCCGCGAGATTGTGAAGTCAGTCGTGCGCGTGCGCCGCTACCTCACCTATGAGGAAGTGCTGCCGGTGCTGGAAGGTACGGGCAACACGGAAGATCCCATAGTCGATGAGCTCCTGGTCGAGGGGCGTAAGCTTGCCGATCAGTTGCAGCAACGACGCATGAGGCGCGGCGCACTCGTACTTGAGATTCCGCGCCCGCACGTGATTGTCGACAAGGCCGGGCTTGCGGTCAGCGTAGAGCCCGAGCACCACGACATCGCACACAACCTGATCGAAGAGTTCATGTTGATCTGCAACGAAGCGGTCGCGCGCTTCCTGCTTGAGCGGGGGCTGCCGTACATCGGGCGCGTGCACCCGGCGCCGAGTGAGGACGCCACGGAAGAGTTCGACGAGTTCTGTGATGAACTGAAAGTAGACCCGCCGGATTGGGAAACGCCCGGCGGTGTGCAGAAGTTCCTTGATGCCGTGAAAGCGCGCCCCGGTTTTGAGGCGATTCACTACGCGTTGCTGCGCAGCATGTCGCGGGCGGTTTATCATGCAGGCCCCGACCTGCACTTTGCACTGGCCGTCGACAAGTACGTGCACTTCACGTCGCCGATTCGCCGCTACCCCGACACGATCACGCACCAGATTCTGACCGAGTATCTGGCGACGGATACAAAGCTGCGCTGGGACCGCGAACCTCTGGAGCTGGCATGGAGTGATGGCGGCACTGAGCCGGCCGGCAAACCCAGGCGCGACGGCAAGAAGATCCCCGACTTCGAGCGCTGGGAATTCAGCCTCCCGCATATCGCCTCACACTGCACCGAGCGCAGCATTCGCGCCGACAAAGGCGAGTTGGCGGCCGACCAGATCAAGGTGCTGCGCCTGCTGATCCCGCGTATTGGCGAGGTCATGGCGGGAACGGTGATCAGCGTCGTAAGCAACGCAGTGGTCGTGCAACTGGATGAGTTGATGGCCGAAGGCTACGTCGAGTTCAGCGAACTAAGCGACGGCTGGGTTGAGATGCACAAGTTCTGGGCGCATTTCGAAACCGGCGCCGGCGTGAAGAAGGTAGTTCTCGGTGACCGCATGGAAGTCGAGATCGCGAACATAGATCTCGGTAGTCGCAGCCTGCGACTTACGCCGCTGGGCGAGTTTGCGCTGCAGCGCAACTGGTCGGGAAATCGCGCCGGGAATCGTGAACGAAACGACCGGCGCAAACGCAAAAGTCGTGGTAACAAGCGCAACGACCACAAGAAGAAGCGACGCAACAAGTAACATCAGGTCGGCCGTGCCGAGCTCGCGTTTTCATCCTGGTGAAGCGCGTCGAAGTACTGGTGAAGCGCGTCACGAATCACCCAACTCCGGTTTGAGCGAGTCCTCTCGGCGTGACTGTCAAGCAACTCCGCCAACTCGGCGGGAATTCTGAAGGTGATCTGAACTTCCTTAGGTGCCGTTGCCATAACGAGTTGTACCTGTTTCAGGGGTGTCACCGGGTACCAGTGTATAAGACAAACGGAGCGCCGTTTCAAATTTTAGACGTTCGTGTGTAATGCAACGCAATGCGTCGGAGCCCGTTATCATTGCGAATCCGGCTGCCGAATGTTTCTCCTCATGAAACGTGCCCGTGTTGCGGGGGAAGTCACTGATGCACCTGTGCGTTGATGGTACAGCACGCCAATGACCCCCTAGAGTGCTTGTTGTGGGGCGTAACGCGCATGCTATGTTGCCGATTCGTACCGGACCAGAAGTAGTGCCAAGAAGCACAAGACGTGAGAGACGCAGCCATGGCGAAATATGTGAGCCCCGACTTCTTTGCCCTCGATGAGATGCTGAACGAGGACGAAAAAAACGTGCGCGACACCGTCCGCGAGTTCGTGGACGACAACGTCATGCCGGTCATCGAAGACAACTATGAAAAGGGGACCTTCCCCACAGAGATCATCCCGAAACTTGGTGAACTGGGCGTTCTCGGCGCCAGCCTGCCCGAGCAATACGGCTGCGCGGGCATGAACAACATCGCCTACGGGTTGATCAACCAGGAGCTTGAACGCGGTGACTCCGGAGTGCGCAGCTTTGCCAGCGTGCAATCGGCCCTGGTCATGTACCCGATCTACGCCTACGGCAGCGAAGAGCAGAAAACCAAATGGCTGCCTGAGTTGGCCAGCGCTCGCATGATCGGCTGCTTCGGACTGACCGAGCCCGACTACGGCAGCAACCCGGCCGGTATGATTACCCGCGCCCAGAAAGAAGGAAAAGAGTGGGTAATCAACGGCGCCAAGATGTGGATCACGAACGGCAACATGTCCGACATCGCCGTCGTCTGGGCGAAGACCGGCGACAGCGACGACCCGAAGTCAATTCGCGGCTTCGTGCTTGAAAAAGGCATGGAAGGGTTTGAGATTCGCGAGCAGCACCACAAGGCCAGTTTGCGAGCCAGCAACACAAGCGAGCTTTTCTTCAGTGACGTGCGAGTACCCGAAGAGAACATGCTGCCCAAGGCTGAGGGCCTGAAGGGCCCGCTGGGCTGCCTGACGCAGGCGCGCTACGGCATCGCATGGGGCGCGTTGGGCGCTGCCATGGCCTGCTACGATATCGCGCGGCAATACGCGGCCGAGCGCGAAGTCTTCGGCAAGCCGCTGGCCGGTCACCAGACCACGCAGCACAAGCTGACGAAGATGCTGACCGAGATTACGAAGGGTCAGTTGTTGGCGTGGCACCTCGGCAAGTTGAAAGACGCCGGGAAGATGAATCACTTCCAGGTCAGCATGGCCAAGATGAACAACGTGAACATTGCGCTTGATGTCGCCCGCGTTGCACGCGAGATCCTCGGCGCCAATGGCATCAGCCTCGAGTACCACGTCATCCGCCACATGTGCAACCTCGAAAGCGTGAAGACCTACGAAGGCACCAACGACGTGCACAGCCTCGCGATAGGCCAGGCCATCACCGGCATCAGCGCCTTTGGCTAGAGATTCGAACAATAAAACAAAAGCCCCGGGTGCAAACCCGGGGTTTTGCTTGGATGGCAGATCGATTGTTCGATATCAGCGCGGGCAGTGTGGCATGAACGCAAAGCCCCCGATTGGCATCGGGGGCTTTAGTTTTGCTACACAATCCAGCCGCCGCCCAGGACTTCGTCAGAGTCGGTGGCGTAAAACACGGCGCACTGGCCGGGGGTGGCGGCGCGGATGGGTTCGTCGAACACGACCTCCACGCTGTCTTTGCCGCCGATGATGGTGGCCGGGTCTCCGTCGTGACGGTAGCGGACTTTTACGATCGCGCGAACTTCCTCACCTTCCGGCAGATCCTCGAACGCAATCCAGTTCAGGTTTGCTACACGGATTCGCTCGATCTCCAGGTCTTCGACGTCGCCGACAACCACCGTGTTCGTCTCCGGCTCGAGCTTCACGACGTACAGCGCCTTCGGGGCCGCGATGCCGATGCCGCGCCTTTGCCCGATTGTGAAGCCGGCGATGCCGTCGTGTTCGCCAAGTTTCACACCGCCTACACTCATGATGTCGCCGCGTTTCAGTGACTCCGGCGAATGCTCAGCGACGACTGCGCGGTAGTCGCCTTCGGGCACGAAACAGATCTCCATGCTTTCGGGCTTGTCGCGTGTTTTGAGATCAAACTTGCCCGCTAAATCTCGCACTTCGGGCTTGGTCATGCCGCCCAACGGAAACAGCGCGCGGGACAACTGCTCCTGCGTCAGCCCGAACAGGTAGTAACTCTGGTCCTTGCTGCGATCGACGCCGCGCAGCAGGCGCCAGCGCCCGTCGCGATGTTCCACCCGCGAGTAATGCCCCGTGGCGACTTTCTCGGCGCCGACCATCTTTGCGTAGTCCAGCAGCTTGCCGAATTTAAGGTCCGTGTTGCAGACGGCGCACGGGTTCGGCGTGCGCCCCCGCTTGTACTCGTCGACGAAGTAGTCGATCACACGCTGGAAGTCTTCCGCAAAGTTAAGCACGTAAAAACGCGCGCCAAGCTGCGAAGCAACAAACCGCGCGTCCTGGGAATCAGCCAACGAGCAGCAACCCTGCTTGTTCGACTTTGCGGCGCTGCCGGCCGTCACCCCGTTGCGCATGAACAGCCCCACCAGCTCAAAACCCTCGTCTTTGAGCAGCGCAGCAGTAACCGAGGAGTCAACTCCCCCAGACATGGCAACAAGCACTTGCATAGATGATCGGAGTGTGCGCGTGGCACAGGCAATCTTGCCTGTGGTCGCGGCGACTTTGCCGCGACGTATTCGGCTTCGTTGCGCTCAGCCGCACAGGCAGGATTGCCTGTGCCACGCGACTATTCCTTCTCTTTGTTCCACAAAAGCGTCCCGCGCTTCTTTGCGTAAACGATCAGCAGCTTCGCGCTCAGCCGGTAGCTCTGTACGCCGGCCTTTACGCCGTTGGTCTTCAGGTAGGCGTCGTTGACCGCGTGACTGGCCTTGCCGACCTCGCCGGCTACGCCCTGGTCAAATTGCTCCCAATAGGCTCGCAGGTTGTCGACGTCGCGCTGCACGCCCGGCAGGCGCATCTCAAGCAGTTCTTTCGCGCGCTCAGGGTCTACCTTGAACAGCTCATTCAACAATTGGCGCTGTGCGAACAGATAGCCCGAGTAGCGGGCATACACATCGTCGCTGTGAATGCACGCCAGAAAGCCGAAGAAGTTCGCCTCGTCCTCACTGGTGATGCAGCGCTGGTGGGCTTTCTCGTGGGCGATCACGAACGGGATGCTGCAGCCCGGTTGCAGGCGGTTGTAGTTCGCTTCGCCCGTCCACGGAAAGTACACGCCGCTGATCTGCAGATAGTTCATTACGAACGAAGCGGCCACCGGCTTGGCAAAACCGCGCGAGGCCTTGAACGACTCGTCCAGCTTCAACTCGCCCTGGACGCGCTCGTAGCCGACGTCGATGGCGCTGTCGACGATGGTTAACTCACCCCGATAGGTGCTGGGGCTGCCAAGGTCTTCACTGGTCATGGCGGCGACGTAGTTTGTGTTCGTGGCCTCGACTGCTTCGCGGCAGCTTTGGTACAGCAGGTCCGCTTCTTCTTCCGGGTCGGCGTTCTTCGCATACTCCTGCCAGTTCTGTCTCTCCACCAGCGGTGCACGGAAATAGTTCAGCCCCCAGAAGACGTAAAACAGCGCCAGGGCAATCGTCGCAAACGCCCCGAAGTGCAAGCCACCGCAGGCGACGGCGTTCAGTGCGCGGCGTTTGCGCCAGCCCACGTGCCAGGCCGCGCGGGCAGTCACCAGCAGGAACCAGCCGACAACCAGCACGATGACGACCTCGGCCACACTTGTGGGAAGCACACCGCTGACGAAGGCAAGCCCGCGCCCGACGGATTGCCCGAAGCCATTGGCATAAGTCTTCTCGACAAACTCACCCGACTGGCCCGCGCCCCAGGCGGCGACCAGCACGATGAAGCCGATGCCCATGATCAAGGCGCGGCGCCTGAAATACAGCCCGCGATCTTTGGGCATGGCGTCGGAAGGCGTAAACAGCGCAAACCACCCGATTGGTAACGGGTCCTTGCGTTCACCCTTCATGGCTACGGTTTCTTCGCCGGGCTCAAACATGCCACCAGTGTAGCTTGCCCGCAGGCTGTGCCGACTGTGCGTCTGAAAAGAGGCTGCGGCGTGTACTAAAAAACCGGGCTTCAGATCATGGATCCCCAGGCGTCAGAATGGCCGCCGCCACGGCGCCTCGACCAGGAATCCATGACCTGAAGCCCGGCCGGTTATCCCCGCACGAACTTCGACCAGCTCTGCGGCACACGCTCACCGACGCCTACGCCGTCGCTCCAGTTCGGCTTCGAGGGCTTGGTCAGCAGCGGCATGTTGGCCTGCTCCGGCGTGCGATTGCCCTTGCGAGTGTTGCAGCGCACGCATGCTACCACACAGTTCTCCCAACTGGTTGGTCCACCTTTGCTGACGGGCAGAACATGGTCGATGCTCAGGTGTTTCAGTCCGGGGCGTCCGGCGCAGTATTGGCACTGGAACTCATCGCGGCGGTAGATATTGCGGCGGTTGAAGGCCAGCTCACGGCGCGGCACGCCGTTGTAGCGCCCGAGTACGATTACTTCCGGCACACGAATCTGCAGCGTCGCGGTACGCGCCCAGACCTGACCTTCCGGCACGGTTGCGTCGGCGGGCAGGGCGTATTCGCCCAGCCACGTTTCGAAGTCATGCATCTCGTAGGTTTCGGGATGCACGATGTGTGCGTGATCCTGAAACACGAGGCTGAATCCGCGTTTCACGGTTGTGATCGCGATGGGTGTCCAGCTTTTGTTCAACACCAGTACGGATCGATCCAGCATGAACCTGTCTCCAAATGAAACTCGCCCGGGGGCGGAAAACCCCCGGGCGAGCCGGTCACGACACTGTCCTCTGTGTGGGCGTAATGCCCGCGGCGCATATCAAACTTTGCGCCGGGCGACGCATGGCCTTGGCCCGGTCGCCTATGTCCTCCGAGTAGCAGGTTTTCCTGACACTCCTCATGCGAGAAATTGTAGGTGCGAATCATCACCGCGCAAGGCTGCAGAGGTCTATTTGAAGCACCTTTGCGTGAGAATTTTGCAAAGGGCACAGCGCGCAATCAGTCGTACTTCGCTAAGCTGCCGCGATGACCGAACGCCTGATACTGTCTCTCTCATATGTGGTGCCCGGTGCCTTGATCGCCGGGCTCGCGCTGCAGGTGGGCGCTGCACTGGGCGGTGTGTTTACGACACTTCGAGCCAGAGCCACCGAGCAACAGCTGCCGGTACCGCCGCTGGTGCGCATCTACTTTCGCGCAACCATGCGAACGTTGTTCGTTACGGCGTTGCTGTTCATGCTGACGGCCGGTGCGGATCTCGTCTTCTTCTTTGTGCGCCCCGCAACTCTGACGGCGCATCTGCTGGGTTACAGCTCAGGGCTGCTGCTGCTGGTCTGCGGCTTTACCCTGTTGCTTCAGGGCGGCGTTGACCGGCATCTAAAGCTGTTCAGCGCGCGCATGCGACTGGCCCAGAGCCTGGGCGGCGTTGGCGGTATCGCGGCGGCGACGTGGGGGATCGCCTTGATCACCTGGCGCGGCGGCGTCTGGTAGGTCGGTTGCCGTCGATTTTCCACTTAACTCCGACAGCAGCTTTCATGTCGCGTATGTCGATACCCTTAAGCACATGGCCAAGCGCAAGGCGTACAACCTGACTGACGACATCAGCCTGCTGGTGCACCTGCTGGTGCGCCGGGTTGATCGCCTGTCGCACATCAAGCCAGGCCAGATCCTTCACGGTGTGTCGCAGGCCCGCACGCGTTCGCGCTACGGCGTCTATGCGCAGTGCCACGGACTCAGGTTCAAACACGGCAAGCGGGAGCACCCGGCCCGTGACGGACACGTCTGGCAATGGCCGATTATCAAGGTTCGTGGCGGCGAGATTCTGTACTACATCACGTACTTTCTTCCGCGGTTTCTGGACCAGCCGCCGCGCGAGCGCCTGCATACATTGTTGCACGAGTTGTATCACGTCAGCCCGAAGTTCAACGGCGACCTGCGGCGCTTTCCCGGGCGCAACGAGTTCCACGGCAACAAGCACGCTGATTTCGATGGCGTCGTGGATCGCATCCTCGAAGAAGCCCTGCCGCACATTGAGCTTGAGCGCTTCCCGTTTCTGGTGCTGAACTTCGACCAACTGGTCGAGCGCTTCGGCGGCGTGGTCGGCAACAAACTGAAGAAGTTCAACCCACGCAGGATCAGGTTGGACGAGCTGCCGACGAATCAAGCCCGCACGCCACAACAGGCGCCGCAGCCCAAACGGCAGTTTGAACTGTTTTAGCCCTCATCGATCACGCTGGTGCGGGGCATAGGGCTTTGGACCTCGGGCATGGGGAGATGACCGAATCATGTGCGCCTGCGCTGCTTCCGAAGCTCCCAATGCCCCAAGCCCGACTGCGGGCGGGCGTGATTCTGCCCGTTATCCCTTTACCGCTTTGACCCCGCCCCCGCCCCCGGATATGCTTCCGCCGCCATGAGCGTCTACGTTGAATGCATCTGCGGTAAGAAGTACGAAATCGATCGCGCCCAGGTTGAGCAATTCGACTGTGCGGGCTGCGGACGGGAGTTGCACGTACCGAACGAAGCGCTGGAGCAGAAGCTTGCCGCGATTCGTGAACGCATGAAAGCCGGCGAGCCGGGCATGCGCGACGCCATGCAGCAGGCAGCCGGGATGCGCAACTTCCACGCGGTGCCAATCCTGAAACAAGGCGCAGAGTCAGGCATCCGCGAGTCCGTGAACATCGCACTGGTCGGGTTGGCTGACTTTCCGGGCCCCGGGCGTGACGTCCTGAAAGAGTGGATCAAGGGCGGCAACCTCAGTGTCTCGAGACTCGTGAATTCGCTGCGCGAGCAAAAGTACGAGCCCGGCGCCGACTATCTGTGCGAGCTGTTTGAGCAAGGCCACCTGAAAGAAAACCAGATCGCTGAGATTGCCCCGTACCTTGGTGATTCAAACTCAATCCGCGCCCTCGAAGCATTGCGTGAGGCGCGTCGCAAGTACCCGAACCTCAGTGGTCCTCTTGATCAGGCCATGTCTCGCATGAGGCACTTGAGTGCCACGGCCGGTAGAATTCCCGATTCAGCCAAGCGCATCCCCGGTCGCGAGGCAGAAGGCGAAGAAGAAGTCGCCGAGAAGAAGGGTTGCATGGGGTTGCTGCTGGCGCTCGCCCTTCTGATTGGCATGCTGGCAACGGCTGCGTACTTGATCTGACGACGGCGGTGTGACTTTGAAGCGCTTCGTACTGTTTCTGGCGATCGGCATTCTTGCTTTGGGCCTCGTGTCCGGCTGCGACGACGTTAACAGCGATTCGTTCGGCGGTGTTCTCGGCCAGGTCGGTCAGCCTGCGGTTGGCGGTTGCCAGGTGGAAGTCTACGACGCGCTTTCATTCGAAGCGCTGGATTCAACGACAGGGTTCATCACATCCGGCACAACGCAGGCCAACGGTCGCTTTGCGATCCGGCTGCCCGAGGCATTTTTGGGGCGCCCGCTGCTGGTAATCGCCCGCCCCGGTGCAACGGCACTGTACCGGAACTTCGGCGCAGCAGGTTCGCCGGACATTGCATGGGATGCGTCGCACGCACCGTGGGTCGCCGTTGTGACGGAATGGACCGGCGGCGAAAGCAACGTCACGGTCAACCCGATTACTACGCTTGCCTTCCATAGTTTGATGCGCCTGCCTGCCGCTGAATTCGGTGACGGCAAGCTGCGGTTCGATCGCGAGACGGTTGATGCAACGCAGGCCGCCGTGGCTGCGAGCTTCGGCATCGCTGTCAATCCGATTGAGGGCATCACCCCGCCGCAGGGCTCAGAGTTCGAACCCTCAAGTACGTTCTATCTGGAAGACGGCAACCGCAACCAGAGCTACGCATACGTAGCCCTGCAACTGGCCATCGCGGCCAACGACTTCGCGACGACATCGGCACCTGCCACCGACACCGCGCTGGATTTCTACGACGCTCTGTTCCGTGATGCCGAAGACTCAAGCATCGACGGGCAGTACTTCGGCACACCCGTGCCGCATTTGAACCTGGTGCCTGCCGTCGTGGGGCGCGAAGCCACCGGCGGCAGCAGCTTGTTTGCATGGCTTGCCACGCACGCGCTGACACCGGCACAGGAGGGTTTCCTGAACGCGGCTCGGGGCAGCCCCGGGTTCACGCCGTCACCGACCGAGATGCTGGCGGCGCAGGCGGTCGCCACCGGCACGCTGCGCCCGACGCGCATCGACAGTTTTGACGTTCAGAACTACCCATACTCGGGCAACGTTGTGATGACGATCCGCGGCGACGGCATCCGCGCGACGGACCGGTTTATCTTCCGCAGCTCAGACGACAGCAGCGCTGAGTTCATCGTCGACCGCGAGTCCGTTGGCGTGGACGGCGAGTTCCAGTTCCTGAGCGATACTGAAATCCGCATGCGCATCCCCGACTTCGCCACGACAACGCGTACAGTACCGAGCGCGCTTCAGGTGGCCTCGGGCACGAACTTCCGCATCGTAAACATGGTGCTGGAGAATCAACCGGAAGTAACATCGAGCAGCCGCGATGTCGAACATCTGGTCACCAGTGATGCCCGCGTAACGGACCGGACTGAGCCGCTGTTGGTCAGCGCGAGAATCGGGCGCGTAGACGCGGCTTCAAGTCTCACTGAGTCCACCTACGGCAACAACATCTACAGCGCCGCGACGGACCCGGCAGGTTTGACGCCCGGCGTTGACGATGTCTATGAGCTTCGTGTGCGCGTCTGCAACCCCGGCCCTGACGCCGTCAATAATACGGCCCTGGACCTTGGGCTGAGCGCATTCAGCCAGTTGGGCAACCCGGTCGTGCCGGATGTTTTCGGTGGCGCGGCGGCAAACCGTGCGGTGATCTTCGGAGGTACGCTGCCCAGCGTAAGCCTGAACCCGGGCGATGTGGCCGAGTTGCAGTATCGCTTCGTGTTTCTGGACACGGCGATCCCCACGGACCTCGCCGTTGGCGCACCGGTACGATTCACGCCGGTGCTGAGTGGCGTCAGTGCCGGTGCAGGTACGCCGACATTGACCACGAGTGATGTCGTCGGCTTCAACCGTACCGTTGAGCTGGGGCCTGCGACTCCGGCCCAGACAGCGCAACTGGACGCTCTGGTGTCGCCGACTTTGCCTGCTGCTGTCACGGCCGGCGACAGCTTTGAGATTCAGTTTGATCTGAGCGCCAGCCCGCGCTCGGGTGGTGTGATGCAGACGCTGGAAGTGACGGCACTTGACGTGACGATCACCTTCGACGGCAACACGACGACACTCCACCTGACGGACGCATTCTTTGAGGCAGGCGGCGAGTCGGACTTGTACTTCACGGGGCTGCGCTTGAACTCGACCGGCGGCAGCGCCATGCCGGTAAGGCTGACTCAGATTGCGAACTCGGATTCCGTGATCTTGACCGTTCGTACCGACGCGTCGCGTACCGGCGTATTCACCGTTGATTTCACGGCCACGGCGATTGACGTTTCAACGGGCACCGTCACGACACAGGCGTCCGGCACATCAAACGTTTCGATTTCCTAGGGGATTTCTACGCGAAGAAGCGAAGCCGG
>JAGQRE010000117.1 GCA_020425695.1 Planctomycetota bacterium | reverse complement strand
GAAAGAATTGATCGAAGCCATCACGGCCGACGGCTAATCTGTAGCCATGTCCACCGGGCGCAAACTCACGCTGACCGTGCTGGCCGCGCTGATTGCGGCGCCGTTTTTGCTGATCCTGCTGCCAAGCGAAGTCCGGGCGCCGCTCACGCCCCGGCCAGAGGTTCCGGACAGGGACGTCGGCACGGACCGGGGCGCTCCACTCATTGGTAACGCGCCAGACTTCGCGGGTCAGCCGCCCTCCGATGATGACCGCGGCGAAATCGAAGACAGGCTCTTTGTAACGATTCCGGCCACAATGCCCTTTAGCGGGTGGACGCTTCGCATCCTGACGCCGGGCGGTGAGGTCATTGCGGACTTCTCTAGCCTGGAATCCCTCGGCGTTGAAAGCAGTCATATCGACCTGCCGGCAGACACGGACCAATTGCGCGCCGTTCTTACCCGCGGCTTCGCATTCGATGCCAATCGGATGATTGCCGAAGTCGAGGTGACGATTCTGCCCACCGAATCACAGACCATACGTGCGTGGAGTGCGGTCCTTCCGTGCGCACGTATTCGGGTTTCGGCGGACTCGCAGATCGACGCCGAGTATTTCTCAGCCCGCTGCTTCTACGAAGACGGCGAGTGGGCCGGAGATCTCTGGAACGGCAGCGAGTGGGACGGAAGCACATTTGCCACTGAAGTGCTTGCGGGAACCTACACGCTTTCGGGTTCCTGGTCCGTTGAAGGGGAGATGCTCGCCCCCCCGGACACACTGGAAACCAGAGTCGTCTTCAATCCACCCACCGTTGTCGCAGCGGGCGATGAACCCGTCGACGTGACCGTGTCCCTGCAGGCTTTTCCCGCGTGGCTACCGGTAGACCTCGGTGGTCGATCCGTTCGCCACGTCTACGCGCTGCCCCCGGATGGACCTCGATTTGCACTGGATGACGATGCCCTTTTCTTCCCCGAGTTCATGCAAGAGGTTCCGGTGGCCCCCAATGACTATTGGGAGCGAGTGAAGGGTTGGTGGCTCGCGGATGATGGAAAGCTCTACGTCGCGCCCGACGAAGCAGGTTCACGCGCCGGGCTCGACATCGGGCCTACAGCCGTCGTTGAGTTGGAGGACGGCAACTTCGTCGTGTTCGACGCGAAGGACCGCGACCCGGCTCGCGGCGGAACGATTGTGCCGGACTCCGACACAACGGGGCGGCAAGGCGCAATTGTGGAGATCATCAACGATGGCACCGAACCGGTTGAACAGGTTGAGCTCCGGTTCGTCTATGGCCGCGAGTTCGGCGGCTCTACCCTGCCCACTCTGCTGACATTCCGCAGAACGATGACGGTTCCGGTCGGGCGAAGTTTTGTCCACGTACCGGACGGCTACACGGCGTGGTTGAAGAGAGTCGTTGTCGGCGGCGACGACAACTCGACCAAGGTGCTGACACCCGCCGAAGAAGAGTCGCTGGTCGGAACGACGCGAGGAGGCCCAATCACCGACGGCTCGAGCCTTACGATCCGCTTGGGGAACTAGCGAGCCGAACTCAACCTGGTTGCCCGGAATGTTCTTCACGCTTTCGATGCGGATGTGGCGCATCTTCTTGCCTGTGCCTTCGAGCGGCCCCTTCGGGTCATCGAGTTCCGCGCCGCGCCAGAAGCAGAACGTCGCCATCGCATGCGGCAAAAGCATCCTCGACCGCAGCAGTAAAACCAACGTCGGCGAATTGATGCTCAAGCACGGCGGCGGCGGGCACGTAGCAGCCGGCACCTGCCAGGTAGACGCCGACAAGGCCGACGACGTTCTGAAAGAATTGATCGAAGCCATCACGGCCGACGGGTAGTTTGCAGCAATCGCGACCACGCTCGGGTTTCGGCAAGCTCAGCCCCACAGGCAGGAATGCCCGTGCCGTAGAGCTTCCTGATTAGTTGCCTATTAACAGGAAGCCGGCGTGCGCGGCATGTCTATGCTGCATGACATGAAGACCTTCGAAGACAAACGCTGGGCCGCAGTCTGCGAGCGCAGGCATGGCACCTTCCTCTATGCCGTCCGCACCACGGGTGTGTTCTGCAAGCCCGGTTGCGCCTCGCGCCTGCCGAAGCGGGACAACGTCGAGTTCTTCGACACGCCACAAGCTGCCCGCGCCTCAGGTTATCGCCCGTGCAAACGCTGCCGCCCGGAAGCCGAAGTACACCCGGAAGTCACCCGCGCCTGCCGCCTGATCGAAGAATCCGAATCACCGCCAACCACGGCTGAACTCGCGCTCGCGGCCAACCTGAGCGAGTCGGCTTTCCAACGCCTGTTCAAGCGCGTGACCGGCGTAACGTCGAAAGCATACGTTGACGCCGTGCGCGCACAGCGGGCGAAGGCATTGCTGGCAGCCGGTAGCAGTGTGACGACCGCGACCTACGCCGCGGGCTTCGAAAGCAGCAGCCGCTTCTTCGCCAAGGCCGGCGAGGCTCTCGGCATGACGCCCGCCCACTATCGCGCCGGCGCGCCCGGAACGCGAATCGTCTACGGCGTTGCGCCGTGTCGTCTGGGGCGAGTATTGGTCGCCGCCACCGAGCGCGGCATCTGCTCCATCACGCTGGGCGACACCGAACGCGAGTTGGTCGCCTTACTAAAGGAAGAGTTCCATCAGGCGGTGCTGAAGCGCGACACGGAATTCGCCGAAGTCGTCCGCAAAGTCGCGGCATTCGTGGACTCGCCGGGGTTGGCGTTCGACCTGCCGCTCGATATCCGGGGCACAGTGTTTCAACGCCGCGTCTGGGAAGAGCTGCGAAACATCCCGCCCGGTGAGACCTGCACCTACACCGAAGTCGCAAACGCAGTCGGCAAGCCGAAGGCCGTGCGTGCCGTGGCCTCAGCCTGCGCCGCCAACCGGCTGGCCGTCGCCATCCCGTGCCACCGGGTCAAACGCAACGACGGAAGCCAGGGCGGCTACCGCTGGGGGCTTGAACGCAAGAAGCTGCTGCAAGAGATTGAGCGGGAATCCGAAGGCGCATCCTGACGTTTCGGACCTGAGGCCGACCATGGCGAGCAGCAAGCACTCAAGTGAACTCCGAACCGAACGCGTGCAGGCGTCGGCGCAGTTTGCCGACGGCAAGTTCGGGAACAGCGCGAACGTGAGCTCGGGCATCAAGCGCGGGCACGGCTGGTCGATGGCACGCGAGATGATCTGCCGAAACGTGCGCCGCGTGCCGGCCGCACCGATGCCATCCGTGGACCCGCGCGATGCCTGGCTTCGCACACCGGAAAGTGAGCTGCGGGCTACCTGGCTTGGGCACTCGACCCTGTTGATTGAAATCGATGGCTCGCGAATCCTGCTTGACCCCGTATGGGGCGACCGCGCGTCGCCGCTGACTTGGGCCGGGCCGAAGCGCTTCCAGCCGGTGCCGGTTGCTATCCGTGACCTACCGAAACTCGACGCCGTCGTCATCTCGCACGACCACTACGACCATCTGGATTACCCGAGCATTCTTGAACTGGCGAAGCTGGACGTGCCGTTCTACACGTCGCTCGGTGTGGGCGCGCACCTCGAAGCTTGGGGCGTGCCGCCGGAGCGAATCACTGAGCTTGACTGGTGGGAGAGTGTCGATTTGCCGAACGGCGTGCAACTCACAGCAGCACCTTCGCAGCACTTCTCCGGGCGCGGCATGCTCGATCGCAATCGCACGTTGTGGTCAAGCTTCGCCATGCGCGGCCCGGACCATGCCGTCTTCTTCAGCGGCGACACCGGATTGACGGATGACTACAAACTGATCGCGGACCGCCTCGGCCCGTTCGATCTGGTGATGCTGGAAATCGGCGCATACTTCGAAGCCTGGGGTGACATTCACCTCGGCCCGGACGGCGCTGTCGAGGCACACCGACTGCTCGGCGGCGGCGCGTTCCTGCCAGTGCACTGGGGAACATTCAACCTCGCGTTCCACGCCTGGGATCAACCGGCCGAGCGCCTGCTTGAGCTCGCGCCAAAGAACAACATCCGTCTGGTCATGCCGAAACTGGGCGCGGCCGTCGAGCCGACACACGTCGAGTCAGTCAACCCTTGGTGGCGCAAGATAGCCGCGCTGGAAGTTCCAACGCCCGAACCAACCGAGCCCGCCACATTCCAGCCACTGCCGGACCCGATTGACTAGGCGGCAAAACTATCCCACTTTCATGTCGATCAGGTTGGCTTTGTGTCCGCAGGCTCCGCAGCGTGCCTCCAGCTTGAACATGGCAGTACCGTCCGCACCGACTTCTTCCGGCGTTTCCGCGCCGACGAACGTGGGTGCTTTGCACTTGGGGCACTCGCCGCTTTCGATGGCGGCTGACAGCTCCTGGGCCGCGGGCGTGCGGTACTTGGTGGGGCCGCCGGATTCGTCGAGGGCCGGCATCTCGCCCGTGCCGAACTTGGGCATCTCGTCGGTGCCCATGCGCATCTCGTCGGCCTCGGCACCGAGCATCGGGGCTTCACCGGTTGCGGACGGCGACAGTGCCTCGACTTCAAGCGTTGCGGGCTTCTCGGGCTCAGCGGGTTTGGCTTCTTCCTTCGGCGGCTCGGGCTTCGGCTCTTCCTTCGGTGCGACCGGGTCCTTGTGCTTGGACTCGCTGGCGACGGCCGGTTCGCGCTCGGGTGGGTGTGAAGTTGTCGCCGTCATCACGTCGCGGTCTATGGCGGCTGGCGGGTCACCCGCAACGTGTCCGGGTTGCTGCGTCGAGTCTGCGGGCTGATGCTTGCCGCGCACGACAACCGCAATCACAAGCACCACCAAAACGGCGCCAATCCCGAGCCCCACGTACAGCCCGGTTGAAAGCAGCACTGCCAGCATAAGGCCCCCGATCCCTGATGAGACGTATAATGTAGGGCAACGCAGCACC
The DNA here is from genome assembly GCA_020425695.1 of Planctomycetota bacterium. Lineage (GTDB taxonomy): Bacteria > Planctomycetota > UBA8742 > UBA2392 > UBA2392 > JACKID01. Next base: position 8,201 of record JAGQRE010000117.1, on the reverse strand, counting down.
GCACTCAACGGCGTGCATTCAGTGCATCTTTACAGAAATGAAACTGAACGACTTTTACGTTGACGTTAGCATCATCGCCGTAACCGAAGCCGCATCCGAATCTAAAGAGGAAAGCCATGTCCAAAGTCATCGTCATTACCGGCGCCAGCGAAGGCATCGGCGCGGAACTCGCCCGCCAGCTCGGCAAACAGGGCCACAAGCTGGTACTGGGCGCGCGCACCGAAAGCAAACTGAAACAGACCGCCGACTCCATCGACGCCGAAACCCTGGCCGTCCCGACCGACGTCACCAAGCGCACCGACGTTGAGAACCTGCGCGACCAGGCCATCGCGAAGTTCGGCCACATCGATGTCTGGGTCAACAACGCCGGGCGCGGCATCACCCGCCCTGTGCTTGAACTCAGCGACGACGACCTCGACGACATGTGGAGCGTCAACGTCAAGTCCGTCATGTACGGCGCGCAGGCCGTCGTGCCGCATATGCGCGCGCGCAAGACCGGGCAGATCATCAACGTATCGTCCATGCTGGGGCGCATCCCGATGGCATCCGTGCGCTCGGTCTACAGCGCCTGCAAGGCGGCCGTGAACTCGCTGACCGCCAACATGCGCAACGACCTGCGCGGCAGCGGCGTTGATGTCACGCTGATCATCCCGGGCATGGTCGCGACGGGCTTCCACATGAACACGCGCCACGCCCCGGAGACCCGCCCGGAAGCGCCCCCGGGCATGCAGATCCAGACCGCGGAGGAAGTCGCCGCCGTAATCGTGGACGCAATCAACAAGCCCGTACCCGAGGTTTACACCAACCCGGCCCACGCGCCCGTTGCCGCGAAGTATTATCAGGATGTCGCCGCTTTCGAGGCCCAGATGGGCGCGTGACTCACGCCCGCGGGCTGCTATATGTAGGGCCTGAAACATGAGGAGTTGTCATGAACGCACCTGACCTCAACGTTCGATTCACCCTGCGCGGGCACCGCGGCAACGTGTTCTGCCTCGCGCTTTCTGGCGACGGCAAGACGCTCGTCACCGGCAGCAAGGACTCCAAGATTCGGGTCTGGAACACCGGCACCGGCACCGGCAAACTTGAAAAGACACTCGAGGGCTCGAAGTCGAGCATTATCGGCATCGCACTCAGCGCCGACGGCAAGATTGCGGTCAGCGGCAACCAGACCAACAACACGCTGTTCTGGGATGTCGAGGGCGGCAAAGAATCCAAACAACACCCGCCCGGCACCGGGCACAACGGCACCATCAACGGCGTCGCGTTCGCGCCCGACGACAGCTTCGCCATGACCGTCGCCGACGACCGCAAGGTCATCAAGTGGGACCCGGTGAAGGCCAAGCAACGCACCGTCATGAACAAGCACGAGGCGCCGGCGCTGGCGGTCGCGATCTCGCCGGACGGCAAACGCGCCGTCTCAACGGGCAGCGACAGCAGCGCGCGCATCTGGGAAATCGAAACCGGCGAGCAGCTTCACGTCATGAAGCCCGAGTGCGACTCCGTCATGACGGCCGCCTGGAGCCCCGACGGCAAGCTGATCGCCACCGGCGGCAACGAGGAAAACATCCGGCTCTGGGACCCGGAAACCGGCGAGCTCAGCAAAGCCATCCCGACCGGCGTGCAGACCATCAACTCGCTGGCGTTCAGCCCCGACGGGCAATGGCTCGCGCTCGGCGGCACGGACAATGCCCTGTCGCTCTGGAATGTCGAGAACCCGGCGCTGCCACCGGCAATGTCGGACCCCAGCCTCGGTGACCAGCGCCTGCTGTTCAAAGGGCACACCAACCACATCAACGCCGTCGCCTGGAGCAAAGACGGCAAGACCATCATCACCGGCAGCAAAGACGAAACCTGCCGGGTATGGAACGTCGACTAGCTCTTTTCGAACCGCCAAGACGCGGAGTCGCCAAGAACTGCTGAAAGCCTTGGCGCCTTAGCGTCTTGGCGGTTCACCGTTTTTCATTGCGCGACTTCCATCACGCCGCGCGTTTCAGGTTGCCCAGTTCCGGGTTCGTCTTCGCCAGAACGCGTTTCAGCAGACTCGCGGCCTGCATCCCGACGCGCATCAGCGACACCACCGGGTTCGGCCCGCGCCTCGGGCGTTTCTGCGCGCTGACTTCGCCGGGCTCCGGTTTCTCGTTGATGATGGCCAATGCTTCGCGCCGCTTCTCGGGCGTGACCTGCGCCAGCGCCTCACGCGTTTCCACCACGACCTCATGCAGGAGCTCGGCCGCGTCCACCAGCATCGCCCGCGCGCGGTCGTCGTCGAGTTGCGGGTACTTGGCCTTCGCAGCAGCCACGGCCGCGCGAGCCTCGGCGATTTTCACCGCGCCCTGCTGACGAATGAAGCGAAGCGCGTCGTCATCCAGCGCACCACCCACCAAGGCGGGAGCCGGCGGAGTTTCATCAGCCGCGTCGGGCAACTCAGCCGCCACAGGCGAATCACCCAAGCCGGTTTCAACAGGATTGGTTTCAGGGGCAGCAGCCGCAACAGGGGCAGCTTCCACAGCGTCGGTCGCGGGGGCCAAGTCTGCGGGAGTCATCGCAGGGGATGCAGTCTCCGCCGCAGCACTCTCCGCCAAACCCCCAGCCCGAGCCAACTTCGCCCGCTGCTTCTTGGCCTTAAGACGAGCCTTACGTTCAGCCTTCTTCATAACGATCTCCAACAAAAACAAAGATGCCAGAAATCGTAACAGCGGCTGCGACACACCCACCTAGAGCCCCGGCTGAAAGGCCGGGGGCGCACGCCGAAGTTGGCGGGCGAATCCGACACCGATTGCAACCACGTCGCGACGCTTCGCTTTCGTTCGCTTCGCGAACCCCCGGCGTTTCCGCCGGGGCTCTACGCGTTCTACAATCCTGCTATGGTTGATCGGTTCACTGCGCCGCTGGCTTATCACCTGACGTTCACGACCTACGGCACATGGCTGCATGGCGATGAACGCAGCTCAGTTGATCGCAAGTCGGCCTCGGCTGTGAAGAAGCATGTTCCTCCTGATCCGATGCTGAAAGAGTACATGGAAGACCAACTCAAGCACCCCAAGGTTCTGCTGCACGAATCCGCCCGCCACATCGTGCGCAACGCTATTGACGACTATTGCCGCTTCAAATGCTGGCCATTGCTCGCACTGAACGTAAGGACCAACCACGTGCATCTTGTCGTCAAGGCCGTCGATCAGCCCAGCAAGATGCTGAACGCAGTCAAAGCGCGCGCAACTCGGTTACTGCGTGAGGCCGGTGAGTTTGAACCCACCCAACCGATCTGGACTGAACGCGGCAACAAGGGAAGGCTTCTGACCCAAAAGGCCGTGAACGATGCGATTGATTACGTAAACAACCAGCAAGGCCCAAGCATCTAGGGCGCCGGCCATTCGCGGCAACGCGGTGCGTTGGCCAGCGAAGTTTGCGCAGCAAAGGCCGGGGGCGCCCGTCGAAGTTGGCGGGCGAGTGTAGTTCGACAGCAATGTCGCTAATCAGTGGCTGATCCGTTCACGCGGCAATAGCGCCGCGTGTCCATGTGGGCTCTATGTCGTCGTTCGTAGTCGAATAGTCACGGCGGACTGCCATCCGTCCTGATCAACGAACGGCTTCGATGGGCAATCGCATGCCTGTTCGATCAATCCAGGCATGTTATCCGCGACAACCGGGGCCATGGTTTCGTCGTCAGTAGAGGCAGGCCACAGAACTATCGATCCGCTATGCGGTATTTCACCGTACAGCAGTGCAAACGATCGCCCATCAATCAGCTTGCAAAGCGGCACTAAAGTTCCGTTTGACTCACCTTCGGGAGTGACTTCGCATATCGGGAACGGGCGTAACTCGTGTGCACACAGGAAGTCGTACACAATCACTTCGCCTTCGATTATGCGCCCGCCATTGGCGATTGTGTAAAACTCGCGAAAGTCCGGCGGCAAGTGTCCAATGTTGGGAAGACGCTTGCCCGCTGCACGTATGCCAGCGGCATTCGGCGGGTAGTACGTGCCGCGCTTGCGGAAGGTATCTACCGCTTGTTCATAGGTTGGCAGTATGCGTACCGCCCAGCCAAACTTCGGTTGCACCTCGAAGGTGTGTGCGTCTTGAGAAACTCCGACAAGGCCAGCCACAAGTTCCGTGGCGTATGTGCGCTCGTCTTGAATCCAGTAGAAGGGCACCCGTGACACTGCCGGGGGCAAGACGTCCAATCCGACATCCCAGCCTTGAGAAGGATCAAGCATCGGATTCATCCGGTTGTACTCATTGTTCTGTGCGTGCCGGATGTAGGGAATGAACTTGCCGATCCAACCATTGAACGACTCTCCGAAACACGTTGAGTCGGCCACGTAGATACCTTTCCAGAACTCCTGATTTGGATCTCCAGCTGACGCCGAAGCGAATTCAGTCAGCACTGGCATCAGCTCTGACAACCACCAGTCCATACCGATATCTGACAGTACGCTGGCGCGCCGGGTTACCGAGTCCCAATCTTCGGCTGTTCCGTCCAGAGTGACTTGCGGTATTCCGCAGATGTACTTCAGGTCGTAGCGGAAGAATGGGCTGACAGCTTCCAGCAATGCAGCCTGAAATGCCACGCGCTCAAGACGCCCTGTCGTCGAGAATTCGGGCACAAACGCGTCGTGCAGCTTCGGCAGGTGTGCCCGAATGCTGATTGCGAAATCGTCTACGATCTCGTCCCACAGGTTCTCGGGTGAACCAAGGACGAGGTCCCCGCGATTCACTTCCAGAGCAAGCTGTCCGGAGTCGGCGGCCAATCGGGACCAGTACTCGGAAGAGTTGTTACGAATGTGCTGCGAGATACCTTGCACGATTGCCAGCCAGATCATGTCAGGGGATAAACGCAGGGGGCGGTGCTCCGTCCACGCCAGATGAACGGCCCAGACAAGCGGATGCACCGTCGAGTGAGCAACTACCTGCTCGTGATAGGAACTGCAGGATTCGATGGGACTACGCAGGAGTTCTGAAACAACCACATGCGCAGGACAGGTCTCCAAGGCTTCTGTAGCAAGTTCGACGTCGTCAACCGAGAACGTAACGCCCGGCTTATCGGTTCTCGTTGTCATCTTTGACTCCTGCAAGTGGAATCGATGATGTTAGCAGAATCGCGGCATGCAGCGTGACGGGTTTTGCGGGTTTGCATTCGCCCGCGAGAGTCGACGTATCAATACACAGTTGTTTGCTTCGCAAACTCCCCGGCCTTTCGGCCGGGGCTCTATGCGGGTTTCGTTTGCTTGGGTTGGCGCGCCTATGGGTTACTGGCGGCTTCTAGGACCTTTTGGCGTAGGTCGCTGTCGGCGGCGTTTTGGGCGGCTTTCTTTTGCTCTTCGGCTTCGAGGCCCTTGGTTTTGAAATCTATGTTGCCGGCGTTGGTTACTTCGAGCTTTTTGCCGCCGATCAGTTTGCCCTCTTCCAGATCGAAGTAGAGCGCGCGCCCTCGCCAGTGGCCTGCCTCGAAGTTGACCTTGAACAGTGTGCCCGTGCCGATCTTTGGCGCCACGTATGAGTCGGTCAGCAGCAGGCACAGATAGCGCACCTGTTTGAACTTCTCGAAGTCGGCTTGCACGCCGCCTTTGGTGAGGTAGCCCTCGCCGGTCATGGCCTTGGCGATGTCCTCGCGCCATTTCTTTTCGATGAACAGCCCGAGCATGGTTTTGGGGTCGGTGTTGAAGTTGCCGTCGTCGCCCAGCTCGAAGATGCGCCCGTTGGCTTCTTTATCGAGCTTGTTGTTGCGAGCATCGAGGAACTTTGCGGGCGGGCGCTCGCCCCATTCCAGCGGCGGCGCGTCGGGCTTGTTGCGCCATTCGCCGGCGGTCTTAAGCGCGTCCTGGACGTTGGCTTCGCGGGCTTCGTACTCGGTGCGGATGCTGTCGATGACGCCCTGCGCCTCGGCCTTGCGCTCGGCGTCTTCGTCGCCGCATGCGGTGATGATAAGGGCTAGCACAAGCAACGGAGCAAGCGTTTTCATGGCTGCCTTTCGTGGGGCAGGCTTCCAGCCTGCCGCTTTTTCGTGAAATCTGTTCTTGCTCAGGCAGGCTGGAAGCCTGCCCCACGGAATCAACGGGGCCAACCGGGACCCTTGGCGACCCACTTCCAGTCATGCAGGCCCGCCTTGATCGGGTTATCGAGAGTGTACCTAACGCGGCGATTGAACTCAGTCTCATCTCGAATCAGACGGTCGAAACTTTCGTCCATCCAGAAGGGTCCCCTTCGACCCAGCAACTTGTTGCAGGTGTTGGCGGTAAAAGATTTCCACGAGTGCAGGATGTCGGAAAGGCGATGCCCCTCTGCCACGGTAAACACGACGTGTACGTGGTTGGGCATCACACACCACGCATGCAGAACATATCGATCATCGTCGAAGTGGCCGAGCGAGTCCGCCACGATTTGCGCACAACGGTCATCGCGTAGGTGGCATGCACCGTGGCCGGCGTGAAGCAGTTCCTCAATCTTTCCCGTGTGAAACTGTTCAAGCCTCGCGAGCTCACTGTTGGAGAGTTCGCGTTTCAGGTGCTGCGCCGTTCGGACTATGTCGAGGCGCTCCGCTTCGATAGCGTCACGAGAAGCGGCAGGCAGAGAGTCGGCGAGGCGGAATGTGACGAAGTAGGTGCCACCGTCGCGTTCCCAGTGTGGAAGCTTGCCGCGACTGCGTTTGTGAATACGCCCGTGGGGCAGGATCGGCGAAGCAGATTGGCGCGAAGCGTCAGCCTGCCTGTCTTTTCGGTCTTTGGGCATCTTCGCCCCTTACGAACTGCGGCAGGCTGGAAGCCTGCCCCACGGTGTTACACGTTTCTTAGGTCGCCGAGGATTTGGCGGGAGATTACCAAGCGCTGTACTTCGCTGGTGCCTTCGCCGATTTCGCATAGCTTGGCGTCTCGCAGCATGCGCTCTACGTCGTATTCGCGGGTGTAGCCTACTCCGCCGAGTACCTGAATTGCGTTGGTGCAGGTTTTCATGGCTACTTCGCTGGCCATCAGTTTGGCCATGCTGCCGGCCTGGGCGAAGTCGCGCCCGGCGTCGCGGAGTCTGGCCGCGTGGTACACGAGGTGGCGGGCGGCGCTGATTTCCATGGCCATGTCCGCGAGCATGAACGCGACGCCCTGGAACGTGCCGATCGGCTTGTTGAACTGCTTGCGCTGGCGGGCGTATTCAAGCGCTTTCTGGTACGCGCCTTCCGCGATGCCGAGCGCGAGCGCGCCGATGCTGATGCGCCCGCCGGCCAGCGTCTTCATGAACTTGTTGAAGCCGACGTCGACCTGCGGCTCGCCGCCCGCGACGGCGTCCAGCGGCAGCTTCATGTCTTCGAACACGAGCTGCGCGGTGTCGGAGCTGCGCATGCCGAGTTTGTCCTCTTTGGCCTCGACCTTGAAGCCGGGCGTGCCGAGTTCGCCGATGAAGGCCGTGATGCCCTTGCCCTCGCTCGGGTTCTGGTTGGTCTTGGCGGTGAAAATGCAGGTCTTGGCGTAGTGCGGGTTGGTGATCCAGGCTTTGCGTCCGTTGACGAGCCAGTGGTCGTCCTTGCGCTCGGCCGTGGTTTTGGTGCCGCCGGCATCGGAGCCCGCGCCGGGTTCGGTCAGCCCGAAGCAGCCGAGTGTGAGGTTGCCGTTGTCATCGACGCCCTTGCAGAGCTGCGGCACGTACTTGGCCTTTTGTTCGTCGGTGCCGAACAGATAGATGGGCGTCACGCCGAGGCTGATGTGCGCCGCGTAGCCGAGCCCGGTGCTGCCGCAGGCCTTGCTGAGTTCCTCGACGACGAGGATGAAACTGAGCGTGTCAAAGCCGCTGCCGCCCGCCTCTTCGGGGATGCTGAGCCCGAGAAAGCCGAGTTCGGCCATCATCCTGTAGTTGTCTTCGGGGAACTCGGCTTTCTCGTCGAGTTCCTGGGCTTTGGGCGCGACGTACTCAATGGCGAATTCGCGCGCGGCCTGCTGTACTTGTTGCTGTTCTTCGGTCAGGTCGAAGTTGGTTGTGGTCATGGCGCTTTCCCGGCAGTTGGCTTGTTTGCCCGGTTATAAACGTAAGCGCGGGTGCGGGGCAACCGGGTGACGTGGTATGAAGCGGGCCGCCCAATCGGCGGCCCCATCGACTGCTGGTGCGGAGGGCGGGACTCGAACCCGCACGGGTTGCCCCACTGGAACCTAAATCCAGCGCGTCTGCCATTTCGCCACCCCCGCATGCCGCCATCCTCGCCGGGCTTTCCGCAGCCGCAA